>JBHAEB010000082.1:0-3426 GCA_041855345.1 Arachnia sp.
CGCTACTAGTCCAGCCTTCTTCTCAGCCCCATCATCAGGGCTGAAGGAAGGCGACCGCTACTAGTCCAGCCTTCTTCTCAGCCCCATCATCAGGGCTGAAGGAAGGCGACCACTACTAGTCCAGCCTTCTTCTCAGCCCCATCATCAGGGCTGAAGGAAGGTGGCCGTTACTGGTCGGCGGTGCGTACCCCGATTGTCAGCAGCAGATTGGCATACAGCCGCTGGTCAGCCGAGATGATCACGACGGTGACATCAGCGGCCTTGGCTGCGTCGTAGAAATCCCAGCGAGGAATCTCGTCGAAGGCCACTCCCGGCAGGGCGGCACGATATTCGTCGTGGGCGGGAATGCTGTCTGGGCGCTCAATACCCACCGCATCCGCTGCCGGGACCATCAGTCCGGCCCGCTCGATCGGGACTGCGCCTTTGAGTACCTCCAGGATCTGCGAAACATTGAGCAGGCCAGGGGCCAGGTTGAGGTAGATCCGTTCCGCCGTGGCCGGGGCACCGCTGGTGACTGGGTAGTTGCCGTCGGTGATCAGGATCTTGCCGCTGTGGCCACTTCGGCCCAGGGCCGCCAGCAGTTCCGGGTGGATCATGGGGCCATAAAGCATCGTTACTGTCCTTTCGTGGATTGTCTGACTATGAGTTCGGGGGCCAGGATGGTGTGCTGGGCGGGTCCCCCCGAGATCAACTCGGTGAGGTGGGCCACAGCGCACTCCCCCAGTTCTTGGTGGGGTTGCCGCAGCGTCGTCAATGGCGGCAGGAAACTATCTGCCCCCTCAGCGTCGTCGAAACCGACGACCGCGACCTCCTCGGGAACCCGCCTGCCCTGCTCGGCCAGCCACCGCAGCGCCCCCAAGGCGAGGTGATCATTGCTGGCGAAGAGGCCATCGATATCTGCTGGGAAGGATGCTCCCAGTTCGTAGCCGCTGATCGCAGACCAGGATGGGGCGGACACCTTGCTCGGGCTCAGTCCCGCCTTCTGGCAGGCCGCCAGGAAACCATCGCGACGCTCCGCCGCATCAAACCAGTCAGCCGGTCCGCAGAGATGCAGCAGGCGGCTGCGTCCAGCCGCGATGAGATGCTCGGTGGCCAGCCGGGCCCCCAGGTCCTGATCGATAGCCACCGAGGCCACGTCCTCAGGGAGGCCTTCACGCTGCCCGACGAATACCGCCGGGATTCGGCCATGGACAGCGGAGACCAGATCCACCGATTGCTCGTGCCCACCCAACACGACGATCCCATCCACGCCCAGCGGCACGATCTGGTCCAAGGTGGGGTGTGGGGTTTCCGGGGCACCGGCCACCGAGGTGTGGTAGCCAACCGCGCCCAGCTCGGAGACCAGCGACAGGAAGGATCGGGCGTGACCGCCGAACAGCGGGGTGGCATTGATGATGTGGACCACCCCGGTGCGACGGTTCGATAACGACCGGGCCGCCAGATTTGGCCGGTAACCCAGTTCCTCCACCGCAGCCAACACCCGCTCCCGGGTTTGGGGAGCGACGACGCTGGAGCCACGAACCACCCGGGAGACGGTTTGGCTAGAAACCCCCGCGAGTTGAGCGACATCAGCCAAGCTGGCTGGCCGGTTGCCGGTTCTCATGGTTGGTGCCGCCTGGTTTGAGCCGTCGCGGCGATCACAGCATTGCGTTGCTGCGGCTGCAAGGCACCCAACACTTCGAATTGCACGAGCAAGGATCCCAGGGTGGAGGCCTCCGCCGGCCCCGCCAACACCGGGATACCCAAGGCTGCTGCGGTGAGATCGCAGAGCAGTTCGTTGCGGGAGCCGCCACCGACGAGGTTGAGTTGGGAGGGCTGGTCCCGCGTCAAAGCCACCAAATCAGCCACAGCCTTGGCATAGCGCCTGGCGAAGGATTCGCACAGGGCACGCACCAGCTGCCCCTGGGTGATCTCGGTGGGGGCACCTTGGGCTTGTAGGGCTGCGGTCACCCGAGCCACCATGGATCCGGGCTGCGCGTACTGCGGGTCATCAGGATCGATGACCACTCCCAGCGACGTCGCCTGGCGGGCTGCCTCAACCAGCGCGACGATATCTGACTGCTCGCCGGCGGCCTGCCAGTCGCGTTGGCATTCTTGCAGGATCCACAGCCCGGTGATGTTGAACAGCGGCCGTACTCCCCGGTCGGCGCGCGCCTCATTGGTCAGCCCCAGCGCGCGGGCCTCGTCACTGAGTAGCGGTTCGTCGCGGAGGGTACCGAGCACCGACCAGGATCCTGCCGAGAGGAAATAAGTGGCCCCCTCGTCACGTTGCAGAGCCGCAACAGCACACGCCGAGTCATGGGCACCTGCCCGGACCACCTGTAGTTGCTCCAGTCCCGGCACAGTGCACGGTCCAGCGACGCTGACCTCCGCGGTCAGGTCCCCCACCCAGGAGCGCGGAATCTTGAGGGCCTCGAAAACCCCGTCGGCCCAGGCGTTGGCGCCTGGCTCGGTCAGTCCCGAGGTCGAGGCAATAGAACGCGACCAGCCGCGGACTCCGCTAAGCCGGTAGCTGAAGTAATCGGGCAGGAACAGGAACTGCTCGGTCTGAGCGGCGAGTTCTGGCTCCTCCTGAAGGTAGGCGAACAGCTGGTTCACGGTGTTGATGGTTGCCGGGGCGATGCCGGTGAGCCCCCAGGCGGTCTCATCAGGCAGCCGGGCGGTGAAGGCGTCGAGGGTCCGGGTGGTGCGCTCATCCCGGTAGCAGCGTCCGGGGGTGAGCTCCCGGCCTTCAGCATCCAGCGGCACCCAGTCCACCCCCCAGGTGTCGACACTGACCGAGGTGGAATCGGGGAACTGGGCGACAGCCTTACGCAACCCGACCAGCACCTGCTCCCAGATACTTTCCAGATCCCAGACCAGGTAGCCGTCTTTGAGTGTGGCGGTGTGGGGGAAACGGTGGACCTCAGTCTCGGTGATGCGACCATCGGCGAGAACACCTGCGATGATGCGGCCAGAGGAGGAACCAAGATCGACAGCGAGGGCGGTGGCGGACATGATGCTCCTGGGTGTGATGTGTAAAAGGGCGGGCCCGAAGACCCGCCCCTGTTGGTTGAATCAGCCGTACAGCGGGCCGAACTGGGCGCAGGCGCGGTAGTCGGCCCCCTCCAGGTCGGCGGTGCCGAAGCCCAGCCAGTTCTTCGGGCGGAAGATCTGCTCGGCGGGCACGTTGTGCATGTTGACCGGGATGCGCAGCATCGAGGCCAGCGTGATCAGGCGGGCACCGATGTGGCCGTAGGAGATGGCCCCATGGTTAGCGCCCCAGGCGTTCATCACGTCGTAGACAGAGGTGAAGGCGCCCTCTCCGGTGAGGTTCGGCACGAACCACGTGGTGGGCCAGGTGGCGTTGGTGCGGTCCTCGATGATGGTGGCGGCCTCGTCGGGCAGCTCGACGGTGTAGCCCTCGGCGATCTGGATGACCGGGCC
>JBHAEB010000083.1:0-22817 GCA_041855345.1 Arachnia sp.
ATCGTCAGCACCACACCTTGGGGGTTGAATCCGACGAGGGTGAGCCCGGGAAGTTGCTCAAACATCGTCGCCGAGGCCGAGTTGATAGCCGTCGAGGCTACTGCCGCCACGCCCACACCCAGGAGGCTGCCCACAAACCCAATGAAGACTGCCTCTAGGCTGAACAGGGCAAAGACCCGGTCACTGCGCATCCCCATCGCTTTCATCAAGCCGATTTCCCGGGTGCGTTCTTGCACACTCATCAGTAGCGTATTGACGATACCGAATCCAGCCGCGATAAGAGCGATAGCGGCGAATCCGTTGAGCACCATGACGATGACATCGATGACGTCGGTAAAGGCGTCAATTTGGTCACGCACCGTGGTTCCCTTATATCCCGCGTCCTCAAGCCGCTCCTTGAGATCATCGATTTGGGATTGGGTCAGATCCTCATCGAACCAGACAGTGATCCAATCCCACCGGTTGAGTTTGTCCTCAGGTAGGCCTGTTTGTTGCAGGTCAAATAGCGCCAATTCCAGGGCCTCGTTAGGTATGAGGTTGGTGCCGCTGACACTGCCGATCAGCCGTTCCGATACCCCGACGATCTCAGCGGTCACGGTGTGCTGGGTGCCATCGGAGTCGGTGACCGCCAGGCTGACCTCTTTGCCGATGGCATCGTTGTTGTCATCGAAACCCAAAGAGTCGACGTATTTGACTGGGATGGTGACCTCGTAATCAGAGGTGTCGTTGTCAAGGGACTCACCGGCGACGAGTTGCAGCGAACCTCCGGGGATATTTGCGCCGACTTGAGCCGCATACTTCTTGCCGTCCCCGTGCTGGACATAGTCGGCCTTGATACTGCGATACGGCTCGGCCTTTTTCACGCCGTCGATGCCGCGTATCTTACTGAGGTCCGTTCTGGTCATGGTGACGGTTGAGGTGCTGAGGATTTCGCCATTGTTGGGCGTCGACACGTTCGGGTCGTATTCCGCAGGCGCATCATCATCGCTCTTCTTGGCTTTTTCCGTGGGTTTGTTCACCAGCATCACATCACCGGCGCCAATACCAGCCACGGTTTTCTCGATGTACTGCTTGACGCCGACTCCGATGCCGCTGGTCAGGGTCAGGGTCAACGCACCCACGAAGATCGCGAGCACGGTCAGGGTGCTGCGCGCCTTGGCGCGCATGGTGTTGCCCATGGCGGTGAGCAGGATGTCCTTGAACTTCATGCCGCCACCTCCTGAACGATTCGACCATCGCGCATGATGACTTGACGGCTACAACGGTTGGCGAGGTCTTGGTCATGGGTGACGATGACCAAGGTGATGCCCTGCTCGCGGTTCAGGTTGAACAAAATGTCCTCGACGACCTTGCCGGTGGCGGTGTCGAGGTTGCCGGTGGGTTCATCGGCGAAGATGACCCGAGGGTTAGTCACCAGCGCCCGGGCGATGACGGCGCGCTGTTTCTGCCCGCCGGAGAGGTTGATCGCCTTGTTGCGTGCCTTGTCGCTCAGTTCAAGTTGTTCCAGGGTGGCCATCGCCCGATCGACTCGGGCTTTTCGGGATAGCCCACCGATTTTGAGGGGCAGCATCACGTTCTCCAGGACGCTCTGATTGGGGGTGAGGAAGAACTGCTGAAAAACGAATCCGAAGGTCTTGTTGCGGGTTCGGTTGACCTGTGAGCGCCGCATCTCGAAGAGATCGCGGCCATCGAGCATGATCGCGCCATCGGTGGGCATATCGAGCAGCGCCAGCAGATGCATGAGCGTGGACTTGCCCGAGCCACTCTTGCCGACGATGGCTAGACTCTCGCCCTCGTAGATGTCCAAGGTGACCCCGCGCAGCGCTTCGAAACTATTGCCGTCTCCGCCGTAGGTCTTTCTGACATTGCGTGCCGCCAAGATGGTTCCTGACATGGTGTCCTTTCTGGTGCCTAGCCCTGGTGCTGCTGTAGCAGCGATCACAGCGTCGCGAACTGAACGCTGGTTTCCAGTGTGAAGACGACCATCGCGCCAGACATCGCCTCAATGGAGTGTTTGTGGCTACTGCATCTGGGCTATGACCAGGCGACTATCGGACCAAGGGGGTAGCGACTTAAGGACGACCTGGTTGAACCATCCCGCTCTCGTAGGCATAGATGACCAGCTGGGCTCGGTCTCGTGCCCCGATCTTGGTCATCATCCGGTTGACATGGGTTTTCACCGTATAGGGGGATATCACGAGATCTTTGGCGATGTCCTGATTGCTGAGGCCTTTGGCGACCATGATCAGGATCTCTTGCTCCCGGGCCGTGAGTGGTTCGACCAGGGGCGCCAGCCTGGTCTCATCAGGTGTGGCTATCGGCTGCGAGAGGTAGCGCTCAATCAGCGTCTGTGTCGCTCGCGGGGACAGTAGGGACTCACCTGCATGGGTGGCGGTCACCGCCTTGGCTATCTCCTCGGGATCAGCACCTTTGCTGATGAACCCACTGGCGCCGGCCCGCAGCGCTGCCAGCACATACTCATCCTCCTCGAAGGTGGTCAGGATCAGCACCCGCGATCCCGTCAGCTCGGGGTCGGCGCAGATATCAGCGGTGGCCTGGATGCCGTCGCGTCGAGGCATCCGAATATCCATCACGATCACATCAGGTCGCAGCTGGCGGGCCAGTCTGAGCGCTTCAATGCCGTCACCGGCCTCCCCAAGGATGGTGACGCCTGTGGTGCTCGCCAGCAACCCGCGGATCGCCGCTCTAACCAGTGGTTGGTCATCGACGATCAGCACGGAGGTCATGGGGTTTCTCCCGCCGGCAGTTGGGCCGTCAACCGGAATGAATCCGAGGAGTCATCAACCTCGGTGCTGCCTCTGACCGAGGCCACCCGCTCCCGGATTCCGTTGAGGCCATGGCCAGAGGTTGGGGTGGGTGTGGGTGCGGTGCGGTAGCGGTTTGTCACGACCACCTTGAGTTCATGTGGGGTGCTGGTGATGGCCACCGTGGCCTTGCCGTCGCAGCCGTGACGCAGCGCGTTGGTGAGCCCCTCTCGCAGGATCTGATAGGCCACGTGATCCACACTAGGGGAGAGTTCTGGCAGATCGGATTGTCGCTGGAGTGCCACCTCAAGGCCCGAATCTTGGAACTCGGCGATCAACTCGTCCACATCAGCCAACCCGGCCTGTGGTGGCTGTGGTGTGGATTCCCCGTCGCGAAGCATGGCCAGCAGATTACTGATATCGAGGAGCACTCGCCGGGAGGCCGAACGCACTGTTGCCAGCGATTCGCGGGCTTGGTCAGGGTGTTTCTCAAGCTGGGTGGAGGCCAATCCCGCGTGCAGTGAAATGACCGTGATCTGGTGAGCGACGATGTCGTGGAGGTCTTGGGCGATGCGTAGCCGTTCCTCCGCCACCCGCCTGGCTGCTTCGCTGTCTCGGGTTCGTTCGGCATGTTCGGCTCGTGCCTTGATCTCTCGGATATACGCGTGACGAACTCGCGTCCACGAGCCTAAGGCGACTGCGACACTCAGGATCAGCACACTATTGATGGCGTCGTAGAAGGTAAATACGCTCGTTTTGCGTACGAAGGCCACGGTCCACGCCACGACCGTGATAATCCCCACCCCGCCCGCCAAGGCCAAGCTACGTTGGGGCGGCCAGGCTTTGCTAAGGCTGTAGACGCAGGCTGCTAGGGCAATCTCGGGGATTGTGCTGACTGAGGTGAGCAAAGCCGTCACGCACACGCAGACCGTTGACAGCACCATCGAGAATAATGGCCATCTCAGCCTCAGCCAGATCAGGGGTAGGGCAACTAAGGAGACGGCGGTGCTGAGCGGGCTATTGACGGGGTCATAGGAGTATGTGCTGTGCAGGTACAAGGAGGCGAAGGCGACACCACTCATCGTGATGTTCGCCCATAGCCTGCCCCACCGTGGTCCCGAAGCCTCCTCATGCACCGTCCTATTGTTGCTGGCTGAGGTGCACATGGGCATGGCACCGGTGGCGTAGTCGGTAGTACTGCGATCGCAGTAGCCGATACCCTGTCATGGTGTGGGAGTTGCGGGAGATCGGGCTGAGTACGCCGTTGGCTGAACTGGATCAGCCAGTTGTGCTCGAACTCGATTCCGGCCGGGCCATCCTGCTGCCGCCGCATAGCCCGCGACCTGAGTCCCCAGGCGGTCAGCGATCTCGGTCCAATGCTCGGCCCGGCTATGGGTTCATCCATGATTCCGCTGAAAAGATCCAGGATCTGGGATGGGCAGTCCGGGACCGATCCATCGGTGAGGTCGTCGAATCCCATCGTGGCTTTGGGGTACGGCGGGCCTTCCTGCTGCCCCCAGGACAGGTGGTATTGGGGATACCCCAAGCCCACATGATCCTGCGGCAGGTGACAGCCTGGGGTGGTGGTGCGGCCGCGGTGATCGGGGTGTTCGTCGGGTTGGCCTATTACCGGGCCGCAGGTGCCCCTTGGGGTATCCATATCGCCACCTTCCTGGTGGTGGTGGCGCTGCTGGGGATCGTCCTTGCGATGTTGCTGATCCTGCCCTCACGGTGGCCCGGTTACCAGTGCCAAGGGCAGCGCATTCTGATGGGCAAGATCGTGTTGCCAGACAGCTCAGGTGATCTCACCCAGCGAGTCGACGAGGCTATGGATGGTCGTGATTGATGGGGCAGTGGGCTGCCGAGGCCGGTTGATCATCCTGGCCTGACGGCCTACAGCTTGACGAAGACGCAGGAGAAGCCACGTTTCCCGGCCTCCCACTCAGCATCCAATGGGCCGAGTACCCGGATTTCGTGATTAACACTGGTGTCGATGCCATAGAGCTTGGCGTATTTCTCGGTACACACCACCGGGATTTGGGTGTCGAGGGCCAAGGCCTCACCCGCATCCTTGCCCGGATTGTTGGGGGAGAGTTCACCACCGGCGAAGACCTGCCAGTTACCGACCTCGCAGGACACCTCCATAGCGCTGGATATCCCTTGATCGTCCACGGTTCCAGTCATGCAGGTCCCCAAGGCCCAGGGCATTTTGGGGGAGTAGGGGATGCCATTCTCGTTGACCATCGACGGGGTTTCCCGCTCGACTGGAGCGGCGGTTGTGCTCGGCGCTTGGGTGGGTGAGGGCGCGGTCGTCGTGGGCTCAGTGGCGGCGCTGGGGGTCGGCTGGGTTGACGGGGCCGTGGTCGGCTGCGTCGTGGCATCTGCGGTTGGCTGAGGCGTGGCGCTGGCGACGGCGGTGTCAGTCTTCTTGGTCAATGCGGGAACACCCCACACCAGGGCAACTAAGACCAGGGCTCCGAGCGCGAAACCGGCGACGAGCGCCCACAGCGGGGTGCGGTTGCGTTTCGGCTGCTGGGGTTGTGGCCCTTGGAAACTCCCAGCCGGTCCCATACCGGAGTAAGCAGCTGGCGGCCCCGGGGTGGGATAGGCATTCGGCGCGACGACCTGGGTGGCTGCGGTGACCGGTGCCGGGACGCCGGACCCCATCGTGAGATGGGGGTAGACCGGTGGGATCGTGGGCATCGTCGTCGCGGAGATGGCGGTCGGAGCACTCGAGGGCAGCACCGGAGCCTGGACGAAATCAGACTGTGGCCCGGTCTGAACACCCGGCTGTGGTCCCGTCGCGGCCCCCGGCTGGGATCCGGTCGCGGCCCCCGGCTGTGGTCCGGTCACAACCCCCGGCTGTGGTCCGGCTGCAACCCCCGGCTGGGATCCGGTTGGGGTTTCTGGCTGGGGCCAGTTCGGGGAGCCTGACAGGATCTGGGTTGGACCCAGCAACGGGATGACATCCCGCAGGCCCGCGGCCAACTCGTTTCCATCCTGATAGCGCTGTGAGGCTTGGGGGTGCATCGCCTTAGCCAGCACCGGTTTGAGAACTGCGGGGACTCGCGGATCATCGGTATTGATGGGCTGTCCCAGCCCCTGGTAGATCTCCGAAAGGTTTTGGGCCCGGCCTTCCAAGGTGGTGCGGGGACCCCGCCCGGTGATCAAGGACAGCAGCACCCCGCCCATGGACCACACATCACCGGCAGCGGTCGGCGGCTCCAAGTTGAATGCCTCTGGGGGTGCGAAAGCCGGGGTCATTGCCTCCAAGGTGACCGAGGAATCCTGTTCCTCCCGCTGAATGGCTGCGATCCCGAAGTCGCTGAGGCGGGGGGAGCCATATGAGTCAAGCAGGATATTTCCAGGTTTAATGTCACGATGCAGCACCCCTGCCGCATGAGCGGCGCCCAAGGCGGCAGAGACAGCTTCAACGACCTTCGCGGCATCGGCTGGGGCGAGCGCGTTGCTGGGAGTGATGCTGGCTAGGCTGCCGCCGTCGCATCGTTCCATCACCAGGTAGGGACGACCATCCGGCAACACACCGGCGTCGATGAGGGTTACGACGTGAGGGTGGCCGGAGATGCGGCTGGCGGCGCTCATCTCGCGAAGGAACCGGCGGCGGTTGCGTTCGCTGTCGAGGGGGCGCGAGTCAATTTTGACCGCCACCTGCCGACCCAGCGAGGTCTGCTCCCCGGCATACACCGTCGCAAATCCACCGCGACCAAGAACACCATTGAGGACCACGCCGGGTACCTCGTAACCGCCGGAATCCTGCGGGTCCAGACGTCGGGGGTGATTCATGGGGTCGGGTTCCTCTCGTGTGCCGAGAGCTATCTTACGAATACTGGGGCAGTGCGGGTGGAACGTTCCTCATCAAGAAGGTAGCCGTCCTCGACGAAGTCGAGCAGGGCGCGGGGGGATCGGATCCGGTTACGGACCAGCCAGGCGGCCATCGTGCCGCGGGCGCGCTTGGCGTGGAAGCTGACGACGCGTGAGGTGCCGGCTGCGTCGCGATCCTCGAATCGTGGGGTGACGACGGTGGCGCCCAAGGCGTCGACGTCGACAGCGGAGAAGTACTCAGTGGAGGCGAGGTTGATCAGCACCGGGGAACCGGGGGACTCGGCCAGGTCCTGTTTCAATAGCTCGGTGATGCGCAGCCCCCACCACTGGTAGAGGTTGCGGCCGCGCTCAGTTTCGAGGCGGGTACCCATTTCGAGTCGGTGCGGCTGGATCAGGTCGAGGGG
This sequence comes from Arachnia sp., assembly GCA_041855345.1. Classification (GTDB taxonomy): domain Bacteria; phylum Actinomycetota; class Actinomycetes; order Propionibacteriales; family Propionibacteriaceae; genus Arachnia. The sequence goes on from JBHAEB010000083.1 coordinate 7,013, forward strand.
CCGCAGCAGGCCGTAGAGCCCCGAGAGGATCCGCACAGTTTTGGTGGCCTCGGTGAGGTCCCGGGTGCTGAAGGTCGTGGCCTTGAGTCCCTGGTAGACATCGCCATTGAAGGCCAGGACAGCTGGCCGTGACGTCGTGGGCGTGTGCTCCGCAGTGAAATCGGCATAGCGGGCGGCGTTGAGATGGGCCAGGTCCTCGGAGATATGCATCAGGGATGCGATCTCGGCGGGGCTCTTGGCCCGCATCACATCGATGAGTGCCAAGCTGTGGTCCAATAACCGCGGGGTGCTGTGTTTCACCCGGGGGATTGGGGTCGTAAAGTCCAACGACTTGGCGGGAGATAACACAGTGAGCATCCCCCATTCCTATCCCCACAACGCTGCCTGGGCAAGTCGTGGAGCAGGTCTGCTGAAGTGGGGGGTGCGGTCCATAGGTCGGCTGAGTCCGGGCAGCGGTGAGCAGCTAGCAGGCTGGGGTGTGAGACGCGAGGGCGCATTCACCGCTCACCCCGCGCGGCATCGTCGGGCGCGGCCTCACCGCAGGCTGGGGTGTAAGACGCGAGGTCGCATTCACCGGGGTCCGGGATCCGTTGATGAGAAGTGCTTGCACAGTCGTCTAGAAGGTTCTAGAGTAAGTGCAACTAGAACCTTCTAGAACGTAGATGTTCGGAGTTTTCATGAATCACCGCCCATACCGCACCGCACTCCTTGGGGTCGGGCGCATCGGTACCCATCACGCCCGCACCATCCACCGCGAGGTTCCCGAGCTCGACCTGGTCCTGCTGGCCGATCCCGCCCCTGGGGTGGCTCAGGCGCGGGCCGGCGAGCTGGGCGTGGCGAACGCCACCACCGACCCCGTGGCCGCCGCGACCTCACCCGAGATCGACGCCGTCGTCATCACCACCCCGGCCCGGACACACGTCGACCTGGCTCTGGCCGCCATCGAGGCGGGTAAACACGTGTTCGTCGAGAAACCGCTGGCCTTGACCCTGGCCGACAATGATCGCGTCACCGATGCCGCCCAGCAGGCGGGCGTCGTCCTCCAGATCGGTTTCAACCGACGTTACGATCCCGGCTTTGCCGCTGCCCACGCCGCCATCGCGGCGGGTCGCATCGGGCAGGTGCAGCAGCTCCGTTCCCTAACCCGCGATCCTGGCCCCTTCGGCGCGGACCCCAGGAAGATCCCGTTGTGGACCATCTTCTACGAGACCTTGATCCATGACTTCGACCTGCTGAACTTCTTCAATCCGGGGGCCCGAGCCACCTCCGTATTCGCCCGGGCTGACGCCCTCGTCGCCCCCGACTACCGCTCCGACGGCTTTCTTGACACCGCCTCGGTCAGCATCCGCTATGACAACGGCGCCCTAGCCGTCGCCGAGGCCAACTTCTCCGCCCTTTACGGCTACGACGTGCGTGGCGAGGCCTTCGGCAGCGCTGGCATGATCACCGCCGGCGATGCGCGCCTGAACAGTATGACCGCCTACTTAGCCGATGGCGTCGCCGTTGCCACCGGCCGCAGCGACACCGAGCTGATGCACACGTCCTATCTGGGCGAATTCCAGGCCTTCGCCCGTGCCATCGACAACCCCGCCGAGCCCATCCCCACCGGTGAGGCCAATCGGCGCGCCCTTGAAATCGCCCTGGCCTGTATCGTCTCGGTACAGCAGGGACGAGCAGTCGACCTCGAAGAGGTGAACCGATGAGCATCCAACTCGCCGTCAGTGCCGAGACCGTCTACCTCGACCTGCCCTTCATGGAACGCGTCCATCGCATCGCCGACCGCGGCCTGCAGGTGGAGATCTGGGACTGGGGCGCCCACCTGGATGACCTTGATGACCTCGTCTCCTCGGGTGCCGAGGTCGTGTCTATGACGGGCTATCTACGCGGCAACCTCACCGACGACGACGCCATCGGCGAGTTCCTCGCCACTGCCGAGGAGTCCCTCAAGATCGCCGAGAAACTCAACTGCCCCCGCCTCAACGTGCACGGCACCGGGCTGGGGGAGGGCGGGTTGCCCGTGCGTCCCGTCGAGACCGTAACCGGCGCGATGTGGGCCAAGGCGACTCTGACCCTGCAGAAGCTTGCAGCCCTCGGAGAACGGGAGGGCCGGATCTTCATGCTCGAAAACCTCAACCTCGCCGTCGACCACCCCGGCACCCCCTTCGCCCGCGCGGAGGACTGCCTGGCGCTGGTCTCGGCCATCGATTCGCCTGGACTCAAGCTCAACCTCGACCTCTACCACGCGCAGATCGGCGAGGGAAACCTCATCGAATTGACCCGGCGCTGCCTCCCGTGGATCGGCGAGATCCAGGTGGCCGACGTTCCGGGTCGCTGCGAGCCCGGCACCGGCGAGATCAACTACCCGGCCATCGCCGCCGCGCTCCGTGACATGGGCTACGACGGCACCGTTGCTCTTGAGGCCTTCGCCAAGGGGAACTCCGATGCCGCCCTAGACGCCTTTGTCGGTGCCTTCAGCTGACCCGATCCCGCAAGAGAACCTCGATACGCTGGGATCCTAACCAGGAACTCACCAGCGGCTGGGGGGTTCCTTGGCCACCGCTCTATCCGGGGAGGGAACCGTGATGGCGAAGAGACGCCCCACCTTGGTGGATCTGGCGAAGGCAAGCGGTTTCTCCGTCGCTTTGGTGTCTATCGTGATGCGCGATGCCCCCGGGGCCTCCGCCGAGACGCGCGAGCGGGTCAAGGCTGTCGCCGAGGAGATCGGCTACCAGCCCAACTGGCTGGCCCGTGGCCTTCGCAGCAGTAACTCGGGGCTGATCGGGGTCACGTTCTCCCTCTCCCATTCATTCCATGCCGACTTGGTTCGGCATCTGTACCAGGCCTCTTTCGGACGGCCCATCGATCTGGTGCTGAGCGCCCACCTGCCTGGACGCTCGGAGCAGCAGGCAGCGGCGACGCTGCTGGACAAGCGATGCGAGGCCGTCATCGTGATAGGCCCGACCTTGCCCGAGGAGGATCTGGAAGCCTTCGCTCGGCAGGTCCCCGTGATTGCCGTCGCTCGTCGCTTGGAGGTCCCTGGGGTGGATGTGGTGCGCTCGGACGATTTCGCCGGAGCGGTCGCCGCCGTGGAATATCTGACCGGGCTGGGGCATCGTCGTATCGCCCACATCGACGGGGCAACTCAGGGCGGCGCCCCGGAGCGGCGAGCCGGGTATCGCGAAGCCATGGAGCGGCATGGGTTGGGGGAGCACATCCGGCTGGTTTCCGGCGGCATCGAGGAAACCCACGGTTATCGGGGCGCGCAGCAGTTGTTCGAGTCCGAGGAAGCGCCCACAGCGATCTTTGCCTTCAACGATGAGTGTGCGGCTGGCGTACTGTCGGCGGCCGCCGTGGCGGGACTCTCGGTTCCCGATGATCTCAGCGTCGTCGGCTACGACGATTCCCGGCGCGCCCTGACCACCCGTGTTCCGCTGACGAGCCTGGCCCAGACCTACGATGACCTGGCGGCGGCCACGATCGCTCGGGTCGAGGCGCAGATCGCCGAGCGGAGAGAGGCTATCGAGGTGATTACCCAACCGCGGCTGGTGGTACGAGAATCCACTGGTTCGATGAACGGCCGCTAGGGGAAAGCCACATCGAACTGGTGGGAATAGCCAACGAGGCTCCACGCCCTCGATGGGGACGTGGAGCCTCGCGTGGAATGGGAGCCCTACCCGGTACCGAGGATCTTCTGCATCTCCGGGTCATTCATATTGTCCTTGGTCACCCATGCAGAGTCCGTGTAGGCGAGCTTCTCGGCGGGCAGTTCGCCGTTGATGGCTTTGGCCAGCACCTCGACGGTCTGGTATCCGATGCCGTAAGGGTTCTGCGCCACGATGCCGTCGATATTGCCAGCCTCAATCTGTGACAGGATATCCGGACCAGCATCGACGCCGAAGACAAGGGTGTCCGAGCCGCGTGCGGCGACCTCATCGGAGATGGCCAGCGTGGAATAGTTCCCAGTGCCGACGAGGGCATCAAGGTCGGGGTTGGCTTGCAAGATACCGACGGCCTTGTCACGGCTCTTGGCTGGGTCGGCTTCGCCGTCTTGGATAGTGACCACGGTGATGCCCGGGGCATTGGCGGCCATCCAATTGGTGAAGCCGTCGCGGCGTTCGGCCGCCGTGCCGACGATGCCGTTGGTGATCATGGCAACGGTGCCCTTTCCGCCCAGGGCCTCGGCGGTCTTCTCCGCTAAGTGTTCCCCAATGCCGGTGTTGTTCGAGGAGATCGTCTGGATCGGGATGTCAGAGCCAGCCAGCGGGGTGTCGGAGATCACGATGGGGATATCTCCAGCCGACGCGATGGCGCCGGGGGCGCTGTCTTGGACGCCATCTTGGGGAGCGAGGGCGATACCCGCTGCCCCGCTGTTGATCGCGCTCTCCAGCATATTGAGTTGGCGATCGCCCTCGTTGGAGGTATCCGGGCCCTTGTAATCCACGGTGACGCCGAACTCCTCCCCCGCGGCTAGGGCACCCTCGCAGGCAAGAGCGAAGTGTTCGTCGGTGGTTTTGCCGATGAGAACGACGACAGGTTGATCACCGGATCCGGTGGTCGTCGAAGTGGCGTCGCCGGACTGACAGCCGGTCAAGGTTGTGATGAATAGGGTTGCTGACAGCGCCCCTATGCGTAGTTTCTTGGTTATGGTGACTCCCTTGTCTGATCAACCGAATACTGGCAGGCAAACAGAATGAACTAGATCGTGCAAGTAGTTTGTTGGAAGATGGATGATTCCCGTGTTGCTGCCGCGGCCGAGGCATAGGTTGCCGAGCGGGGTGGCGATCCCCTGCTGCAGTTGGCAGCTTGGGAACCTATGGCTGGCTAGCGTGGATTTCGTAATAGCAAGGCCGGTAAAACGGTGGCATGGCCTACAACCGGGTCATCGGGTCGCGTCGTTGAGCGGGCCCAGCGGATCTCCTCAATGGCCTCGGCCACCTCCGTCGTGATCAATGCCAGCCGGGGGATCTGCACGCTGACCCGCTCAGATTCGGCTGTGCTCCGGCGGGGGCTCCCGCAAATCACCTTCGATGTTGTTGGCCCGAATGCGTGCTTGTAGCTTCAGCTAGCTTCGTGGGTGCTCACCGCGGTACTAGCCGTGACGTATTGGGGGGAGATAGCCCTATGTTTGGCTATCTCCCCCATACGCTCCAGTTGTGTGGCTTACCAGCGGTCGTGGTGGATGACCTGGCTGAGTGGGAGGCGATCGTTCCAACCAAAGCGGATGAGATCGGGGGTCTCTTGCAGCTTCGAAACGTGACCCACGCACAGCCAGCCGACGGGGCGAATGTGCTCGGGCAGCCCCAGCAGCTGCTTGAGGAAGGGCTCGTGATAGAAGGACACCCAGCCGACCCCCAGGTCATAGGCGGTGGCCATCAACCACAGATTCTGGATGGCGCAGACCACGGAGAACACGCCTGCGTCGTCGATGGTGTGACGGCCCAGCACATTGGGGCCAAACCGGGTCGGGTCGTAGGTGGCGACGATACCCATCCCAGATTCGCGGATGCCCTCGATCTTGATGGGATTGAAGGTCTCACGGCGTTCCCCTTCCAGGGAGTCAGCGTAGTCCTGGCGGCAGCCATTGACGTGCTCCGCGAAGGTCGAGAGGGTGGCGGCATCACGGACAACGATGAAATCCCATGGTTGGCTATTTCCCACGCTAGGGGCGGCGTGAGCGGCCTGCAGGAGATCGTCGAGGATGGCTTCGTCAAGGGGTTCACCAGTGAACTCGGCGCGCACATCGCGTCGGCGCTCGATGATGCTGCGCAGCACGGAAGTCAGTTCATAATCCATGCTGGCTACCGTAGCCACGAGGCAATAGGCCCCGGCCTCGGGGTCCGTGTTGGTGGCGCCAGGCGGCTTAGCTGAGTGAGGCCGGTTAGGTCGGCTGTGTTGACGCGGAGAGTGTTGGTGTTGGCGGCAGCCAGGAGGCTTAGTTGAGTGAGACCAAGATGGCTGAGCGTTACCCAGCTGACTGGGAGTTTCCAGATGATGTGGATCGCCATCAATGGCGACCGGTCCCACCTCACCGCGCCGAGGTGTGGTGGTGCGATGGCACCGACCATGCGTCGTACATCTTCGCCTAGCTGGAGGAACCGCTGAGTTGCGACCCGGCGGAGGCGTAGGTCGCGGCCACGGAGATTGAAAGCCCGTAGGCAGCGGGAGGAGCCGTCGAGTTGCGACCTGGCGGAGGTCTTCAGGCCCCCTGAGCTGGCAGGTTTCTCACGGTAGTTCGGCCCATGGCTTAATGGGGGACCGCCAGGATCCGGCTAGGCTCTAGCCTGTCAACATGCAGGAGCGGCCCTGTGCCTGCAAGGCATCACTGCTGGCCAGTGGCCTGGCGATCAGCGCTGGGCGTGTGGCCCTGTGCCTGCAGGACATCAACGGCTGGTTGGCTACGTGGGATGTCGACAGTCAGGAGGTCATTGGATGCCGCAGTTGAACCTTAAGAGCCTCAATTTCGATGATGCCCACCCCTGCTGCCGTCCGTTCACCATGGAGATTGGTTTCGCGTCGCAGCCGGGCGGCCACTGGTACTACGGATCTGCCGTCGATCTGTCTTGGTTGCAGGAAAAGGTTGAAGACGCTCTCGGGCCTTTGGAGTTGGCGGACACCGTCCTGGTAGCCGACTTCAGCGTCGACTCCTTGGCCGAAGCGGTTCAGGGCTGGCTGAGGCGTTGTGATCGCCAATCACCTGACGCATCGTTGGCGGCGCTAGCAGCATGGTTCTCCTGGGAGTTTGATCACTACAACGGGCCCAGCCCCGAGACCTCACCCCAGTTGGGGATCCCAGCCCCCACGATCCACAACAACGACGACTACTGCACGATCTCCCTGGCCCTGCCCGAGCATGGCCAGGTCGAGTTCACGCTAGCTATCCACTCGATCGAGGAGCTGGCCGAGGCTGCGCTGCCTCATCACCTGGGCCACACCATCGTGACCCGCGGGAACCGGCCCTGGCTGGCGGCTCGTGTGGCCAATGATCTAGTGCGATCCTGCGCAGCAGAGACGCCAAGGGAAACCGCCAACCGCCTGGCCCGGTTCGCTGATTGCACCCGTCTCGACTACGACCCGAATCCCAGTTGGTACGGGACCTGATCGGGGCTAGCCCTGGGTCCTCACCAGCTCCCCTGCATCCCAGCAGGTGCGGGACCTGGCAGCTCCCAGTTGCACATGTGCTGTAGCGGATCCGAATCCGAGTAGGCACGGGACCTGAGTTCAAGCCGGGCTACCCGAGTTACGTATTGCCCCGAATCCCAGGATGTGTGGGACCTGATTGAACCAGGGTGCGCAGGGCCTGCGGTTCTATTCCCACGCATTGTTGAGGTGTAGACTCGCCTGGGCCAGGTTGCGGTGGCGTGGGTGAATCGATGCCAGACGACGTCAATGCCGCAGCCCGCGGTATCGATCCCGCTGCCTGGGCGGGGACTCGTCATATGCCCACCCGAGAGTGCCCAACTCGTGTCGACCCCGCTGCCCGGGCGGGGAACTGACCTAGTGCGTCGCATCCTCTGAGGAGCCGCTATCGCCGAGGGGCTGGGGAGGAGAGTTCCCCTCAGCGTCGTGCCAATACCAGAACCTGGCCGTCCATCCCGACGGTGAAGCCCGCCAGCCACAGGTGGAAGTATGGCAATAGCGGGTCACCGTCGGGTCGGGAGGCATAGGTCGGGTACTGGAAGTAGGTGGCCAAGGTGTAGTCGCAGGCAATGGAGTAGAAGGCCTCACCCAACGTGGCGACCAGCGAATCGTGATCTGTGCTGTCAATCCGCCAATTCGACAGCTGCTCTCGCCATGACTCCCACACTGGGTCAGCATCAGGTGCCTCCGCCCGCATTTCCACGATTGTGACTCGACTTAGCGCCTCCAGCAGATCCTCGTCCTCCCAGAACTCGGCGAAGTCTCGCATTCCTCGTAGTAGGTCGGTGCCTAATTGCCGCGTTTTAGCCGCCGGGAAGGCTGGTTCAGCCGGCACGAAATACCCCGGGACAGCGCCATCGTTCTGACTGAAATGGGTGGCACTGGCGGCATAGATGGGGTGGAGTCGACGCAACAATTCATCGCCATGAGGTAACGGCGCAAAGACCTGCTCGACGCCGTCTCCGTCGGGCATGAAGCACTGGAACAAACCGAAAAGGTGATCGGCTGCATCCAGCACATTGGCTCGCGGCGAGATCTCCAAACCGATGAGATCGGCCAGAGAACGGATATAGCGGAGTTGATCCATAGTGGAATCCTATACCAGGCAGTGAATATGGCACCTGGAATACTGCTCACCGATAAGGGGCTGTTCGGAGTTGGCGGTCATGGCATGGCTGGTCAACGAGCGTTGCCGTATTTGGTGGTGGTGTTCGTGGTTTCGGTGTGGGCGTTGGTGGCTTGGGTGGTGATGCTGAATTGCCTGAGGTTTTGTGCCGCTCCTATGCGGGTTCTTTCTCTGGGATGGGAGCTGACTTCGATAATGGGCCACCAGGTAGCGACGATGGCAGCAAGCTGATCGATTTCGTTGGTGCTAGTGAGGGGTGTCCCACGTCAGGCTTTCCGGCAGACCGGTTGTGAGGGCATGATCGGTGTTTGCGAGCAGGAGGATGCGTCATGGGGCGACGACCGGTGTTTAATGCGGAGACCCGGATCCTGTTGAGCATCCTGGCTGGCGAATCAATGAGTAGTACGATTATGCGTACTTGCCCAAAAGAGATTCATCGACTGGAGAGCCGATTAAGTCAAAGAAGTATCTAGCTAGGTCAATTCCGTATATTTCAATCTCGTCGTAGATGTTAAAGATATATGAATCCAGGCGACTGAGAGAAGCTAATCTCCTAGTCATCGCCTTGAAGTCCGATGGTGATAGCTTTTCACACCTCAAATTCGTCATTGCCACGCTCACCCTATCTCTCAAGCCGTCAACGTGTAAGTAATGTGGATATTGCGGAGGGGTGACACCGGTAACATCGCAATCACGAAACTCCACGAATGAGAATTTACATTTCGACAGGTCCGCTTTAAGTCGGTACAAATCTGGATTGGTAGAGCCCGGCTCGCCAAGAAATTTAACCTCGGAGATCTTTCCTTCAAGGGTATTGGATTGGAAGTTGCCTACTAAGAACTCCTGATCCATAATCTTACAATTCTTGAATAAGCATGAATGGAAGTGCGTGCGGGGGTTGCATAGTGAAGTGCCACAGAAGTGGCAATTGATGAATTCGCAATTCTCAAAAACGACATCGACGATTCCGGCGCTACGGAAATCCACCTTCTTGAATAATGAGTCTTTAATAACGACTTTATGCTCCAGTCCAATCCTCGCATTGGGAAGATCGCACTGTATAAATCCAGATCTATACACATTGACGCCGTCAAATATGTAGCCGCTCAAATCCTCATTTTCGACACGGATGCCCTCAAGTTGAGAGCATTCTAAATGCCTATTATTATTACTTTTAAAGTCGCTACCCACGCGTTCACCTATGGCTTTCCTTCAGTGCGTTTCGCTGCGTTCATGTGCGCTAGTGGCTATTCCAGCCATTTGCTCTTCCCTTTCCCTGTTGATATGCATCTGGCTTAGGTTCACTACGCCGACGCTGTTGCGCGGCCTTATGCCCTAGGATCAGCTAAAGATCTCCTTTTGAATTCTGCATCTACATGTTGATCAACAAATATTTTATAGAGTCTCCGAGCAGAGTAATGATCAGGGCCGGGTCGCATGTGGTCGCGCTGTATTGGGCAACGGATCCCTCGGCGTTCAGCCCTATGAACTCAGTCACGTTGGTGTGGGTTCCCAGGGATAGTTGGGTGAACGCCTGAGTGTTCCGCAGGTGATGCGCTCTGTACCTATCCTGCTTCGCGGGGAGGGCCATGAGTGTCTTCCGCATGTGCGATGCGTCCCGACCCCCCCGTAAGCAACCAGTCATCAGCCTTGAGCCAGAACTCGCCCTGTTGGTTGTCCTACCCGGGATCCTGAGCGGGCCGGCGTCCTTGATTCGTCCCCCCTGCTGGTTCACGACCGAAGAGTCGGATTGCGGCGCCTGTTTCACACACTGGGATCGGCTGTGGTGGTGTGAGATACGTAGCCAATGGTGACGCACATCGCGGTCGCTGATGGTCGCAGCCGGCGGTGATGCCGCCTTGACGTCGGATAGCTGGTCAACACGTTCCGTTGGGAAATAGGCGCCAGCGAGGTGTATCCCTCACGATTATTCCCGCCAACCAATCGAGTATCCGCAGCCTGAGCTGGCATCCTTGGCGCATGAGTCGCCACCGCATCTTCGATACGCCGTTTGCCAGCATCTATCCCCACTACATCGCCAAGGCGGAGAAGAAGGGGCGCGGAAAGGCGGAGGTCGATCAGGTCATCGGCTGGCTCACCGGATACGACGAGGCTGGGCTCCAGCGAGCTATCGACGACGAGGTCTCGCTGGCGGACTTCTTCGCCCAAGCACCAATGATGAACCCCAATGCGTCGCTTATCACCGGCGTGATCTGTGGATATCGCGTCGAAAACATCGAGGATCCGCTCATGCAGCAGATCCGCTGGATGGACAAACTCGTCGATGAGGTGGCGCGGGGGAAGAAGATGGCCTCGATCCTTCGGGGGTGAGGCTCATGTTCGGGGAGTAGTCTGGCTCATTCTTTCTGGCGTGCCCCGTAGTGCTTCTCATGTAGCAGATCCGACGGATGGACAAGCTCGTTGACGAGGTGGCGCGGGGGAAGAAGATGGCCTCGATCCTTCGGGGGTGAGGCTCATGCTCGGCGGGTAGTCTGGCTCACTCTTTCTGGCGTATCCCGTAGTGCTCCTCATCGCGGCGTGAGCTATGCGCCTCCCCCTCCAAGGAGGTCTTTCGGGCGCGCCTCATAGTGCTCCTCAACGCGGCGTGAGATAGGCCACTTAACGGGCAGCCGGGTTTAGTTACTGGCAGGAGCTTGAGCTTCGGAGGGGCCGGTGGGCTGGGCGCCTTCCGGCCAGGCCCAGTCCAGGAAATAGGTCAATGCCTCCTCCAAATTGAGCGGCCCGCAAGCGATGCGTAGCACCTTGTCCCGACCGGGAAGCGAACCGAGGTCCATCTGAATCCAGTCGCGATCGGAACGATCCACGTCGACGCTGATGAACTCGCGATCCTCGGCATCGGTGCCGACGAGATCGATATCGACGATCCACCCAGGGTTGTCAAGGGTGTTGATAGAGACGCCGTACATATGCTCCCAGTAGGTGTACTCTTCTGCGTCCTCGTCGTCGCATTGCGCGAGATACCAACGCTGCAGTCGGTTGAGGGTGTCCACGACATCTCCTGAGGCCTAGATGAGGCGCCAATATCCGCGCCAATGCGGTTCATCCTATGCAGTCGACGCTGGCGCTATCGCTTCGCCCTCACTGGTGACTCGTCACTCAACCCACCCTGGGTCATCGTAGGGCGGGCGGGTCGCCGACGCGGTGGGCCGAGCGCCCCTAAACCCCGACGGCAGTACCTGGCTGGATCCACCCTCGTCGACCTCTCAGCGTCGAACTCATGAGGGGAGACCGCGCGGACTCACCTGGTCCTCGCTCTGGGTGCTGGGTGGGAGCCCCCAGGTGGCGGGGCGGATATGCCGATCTCATGAGACGAAGAGCGCACACCGCAGCCGCCACAATGGGGGCAATCGCGTCCCTGCCGGCCTACTTGGCGTGGTCGTGGCGGAACAGCCGTGACCCGCGTGCGTAATACAAGTAGCCATCGGTACCTAACACCAGGTGGGACACACCGTTCTGGGAAGTGATCCGCTGCGACTTGCTGAAATCATTCAACGGCACGGCGTGAACCCGAGAGTCGACGACGGCGTACAGGTTCGCCCCACGCTGCACCAGCCAACTGCGGTTATGGGCCGGGGGATAGTAGCCAATGGCGTGGCTGGAGATGTTGAGGGTGGCCCGGTCTACGCGGAACACATATTGACCGGTGATGCCGTAGAGCTGTCCGTCGCTGGCAAACAGCAGCGCCGTCACCGCTCCTTGCCGCTCTGGGAAGGGGGAGGCGACCTTCGTGATGGTGCGTGAGGCGATATCAAACTCGGCAAGGTGAGCGCGTTGATCCCAGAAGACCGTGTTGTCATAACCGCGAGTCGTGGTGCCGATGTAGAGCTTGCCGTCACGGTGGGCTAGCGCGATGGGGGACTGGGCGGCGAGGGCGCCAGACAGGTCTGCCAGCCGGGCGCGCCACACGATGGTCTCGGTGGCCGCGTCGTAGAGGGCCAAGGCGCCCTCACGTCCCGAGCTTGGGACAGAGCCGATTGCGAAGAGATCGCCGGAAATATGGGTGACCGCGTAGGGACGATTCTGCCCCAACTCGATGGCTGGTGCGGCGCCAGTGGTGGTCAGATTCGACAGCGAATGACGAACCACCCGACCGCCCTCGTAGAGTCCACTGACCAGATGATCCCCGGCAGCGGCCATACCCTCGGCCTGACCATTGGGTGAGGCGAAGTATCGATACTGGGTCTGGTTGGCCGCTGCGCCTGGGGTGATCGCCATCAACACCTCAGCGGTCATGTAGCACCCGGCATACAGGTTGCCGTCAGGCCCAGCGACCAGGGACTGAATGGCGCGGGCAGTCGAGACCAGCAAATCTTTGTAGACCGCAGACTTCCCCGAGTCGGTGATGGTCATGGCAGTGGACTGCATATCCGAGGCCACGAAGATGTCCTTGGTGACCCAGCTGCCGCGACTCAACCTGCGTTGGGAACTGGCCTGCGTGGCGACGGTAGTGAAGGTATCGGTTGTGGGGTCGAAGGAGTCCAACGTGGTGGCGCCGCTTGAATTACGCAGCAGATATACCTTCGTGGTTTCGTCCGGACGACGCACCACTGCGCTATAGGCGCCCGGGAGGGTTAGGCTGCCGCCAGTGCTGAGTTTGATGGCGGTCGTGCCCTTCTGGTCTGGGTGATAGACGTAGAGCACTCCAGCCAGGACCTCCATCTGGTGGATCATGCCGGAGCCCACCGCGCTGGGGATCTGGATGGCTCGTTTGGTTCCGCTGGCCGGATCGATTTCATAGACGGCGGGGCCGAAGTCATCGTCACCCAGGCTGGCATAGAGCTTGCCCGCATCCCAGGCCAGGCAGCGCACATTGGCGACACCGTCGACCACGGCCTGATTGCCGTTGAGGGAGGACCACACCCGGTTGCGGTAGGTGAGGATGGCACCGCCGCCATTGAGCCGTTGTGTGGCGATATATGCGGTGCCGTTCTCGTCGGCGACCACATCCCACATGAAGTCGTAGCCCTTCACCTGGCTGAATCCCTCGACGCTGTCGTCGCTGAGCAGCATGACCGGGTTGGCATCGGCCTTGGCATTGGGGTCGTAGCTGAACAGATTCTTACCTGCCGCGATGAGCACGGTCTTATCCGGCAGGGTCGCGAACCCCCAGGGCTGAACATCGAAGGATTCATCAGCGAATCGACGCGGATTCTCGGCGGTCTTGGTTGCCAAGTTGATGATATTGAGGGTGCCGCCAGCGCCTCCGCTGACCACGACCGCGATAGGGGTGCCGTCGGCGCGCACCGTAGTGCCAAAACGTGGCACGCTCACCGCTGGCATCACGGGTGCCTGGTTGAGTTCCTCCTCGCCTTTGGGCGCCCCATACGCTGGTGCGCTAACTCCTGCTAAGCCGGCCAGGAGCGGGATACCAAGGCTCGCTTGGGTAAAGGTTCGGCGGGAGATGGGGTTCATGTGGAGGACTCCTTCATCGGTTTGACAACGGGTAACCCCCCATCTGGATCCTAGGAAGGCTCAGATGAAGGTTCAAGTAGTCCTTTCGTCCTTTCGCCGCGTCAGCGTGAAGCTCACGAGTGTCGTCTGTAGGGGAGCCGTTTTCCGAGCTGGCATCTCGCTAAGCGCTACATAGGAGTCGGTGACATGAGTGTCGTCTGCAGGGCTGCCCTTTTCCGGGTGCATGGACCCCAAGGACCTGTCACTGTGGCGCCGCTGGGGGAGTGACGGCAACCACGAGGACACCCCACATCTAGTGCCGGATAGCGGCGGACAGCCGAGGCGATAGGGCACTGGCATGCCCGGAGGCGACTCTCAGGCAGAAGATCACCAGGGCAAGACTCGATCCCGCAGGGAGCTGTCAGAGCTCGACTCAGCCTGGTGCCGCCGATCAGGCCGACGCCGGCGCTTCGCCGAGTCATCCCCCAGCGGCAAAGGCCAACACTGTCATCTTCGCCAGCGGGGCGTGGTGGTTGTGCAAGCTCTAACCAGCGCGGCGTGGAGCTGTCATCGTCGCCAGCGGGGCGTGGTGGTTGTGCAAGCTCTAACCAGCGCGACGTGGAGCTGTCATCGTCGCCAGCGGGGTGTGGCGACCCTTTGTCGTCGAAGAACTGGACCTGGAAATCCTGGCAGCTAGGCCGTCTCCTCCAGCAGGGCCCGACGCGGTGAATGGACCTGATGGATAGGTGTGGGTTCGTTACAGATTCCGAAGGGCACATGTACCGACGGCGTGCGAGGGGCGTTGACGAGGTGCCGGAGCTGGTCGTCGAAGAAGATATGGGGGCGCAGCACATCCAGGACTGGGGCCTTCGGCATTCCACCAAGGAAGAACGCATCGTCGACCGTCAGCCCCCACGACGCCAGACTGTTGATGGCGCGCTCATGGGCGGGGGCAGACCGGGCGGTCAGCAGCGCGATCCGCAACTGACGCTCATAGTGGGGGTCCTTCTTAGCCACCTCGATCTCGGCTCGCTGGATCTGGTTGAGCCCAGCCAGGAAGGGGGCGAGCGGGCCCTGTGGCAGTGGCTCATTGGCCAGGCTCTGCTCATGATGGGAATAGCGGCCCAAGCCTTCGGTCTGGAATACCCGTTCGGCAGAGTCATCTGCCAGCACCCCATCGAAGTCGAAGGCCACCCGCAGCCCAGAATCTTGATCCTGGTCAGGGTCGCCGTGGATGACCGCCCCGGCCGGGTAGCCATCATCCACGGCCTGTCTCACATCGTCGAGGTTGGCGCTGAGGAACAACGACATCCCCAAAGCCGGCATGAACTCGTAGGAGGGCTGACCGTTGCGAAACACCGCCCGGGTGATGGGCAAGCCAGCAGCCTTGATGGAACGCATCACCCGCATCCCTGTCTCCGGGCTGTTGCGGGACATCACGATGACATCGGCGGCATCAGCCACGACATCGTTGAGTTTCAATAGCTGCGCGATAAAGGGCTGTGCGGGTCCTGGCGGCAGCGGCTCGTCAAGATGAGCAAGCTGATACTCGCGGTATGCGTCCACGCCCTGTTCGTCGAAGACCCGCTGCGATTGGCTGAGGTCAAACAGCGCGCTGCTGGCGATACCAACTGTCAGCAACGCCATGATCTGCCTCCTTGGGACGCAATAAGGGTGCCGAGATCTCGGCACCCCCTCTGGCCATTAGTTTAGATGCTTATTGCCACACCTCGAGTATTGGTTGAGGCCTGCGACACCAGTGCATCGACGAGGGTCTTGGCACGACCCATTCCTGGCCGCAGCCGTTGTGGACCCCGCACCTACCTGGGACGGCTACCTGGACCAGCTGGAACTCCAGTTGCGTGTCCCCAATGACCACGACCGGAGTCCCTGGGTGAGTACCACGACCCCACAACCTAAGCCTCACCTCGGATTGGGATGAGACTGTTTTGTTGTGGGGGTCGCAGGGGACGACCCCTGGTTGTTGAAACCTAAGTCTCACCCCGGATCCGGGATGAGACTGTTTTGTTGTGGGGGTCGCAGGGGACGACCCCTGGTTGTTGAAACCTAAGTCTCACCCCGGATCCGGGATGAGACTGTTTTGTTGTGGGGGTCGCAGGGGACGACCCC
>JBHAEB010000084.1:0-4151 GCA_041855345.1 Arachnia sp.
CCAACCCTCGACCGCTGAGGCTACGGTTCCGGCGACGAACTCCACCTTGTCGCCATCTGGATCGAAGTCGTTGAGGAGCGCCGGGATCTCCAATCGCGTTGAGGGTCGCGCAGAGACCTCATCTGGTACCGCCACCGGCGACTGATTCGCTTCTGGCGCCGGAGCCACCCCAACTCGTACCTGGCCAACGCCTTCGGCGCCGAAGCGGTCCTGCACCCGGTAAGTGAAGGTGTCAGTGCCGGGGGTGTTTTCGTTGGGTTTGTAGATGATCTGGTTGCCTTCGATGGTGATTGCGCCGAGCTTGGGGGCTTGGTCTCCTGGACCCACCAGGGTGACGGAGTCGCCGTCGGGGTCGATACCGTCCAGCGGCACCGGAATCGCCACCGAGGAACCGGCTAGGGTTCGGGCCTCGATAGCGGCGGGTACTGGTTGCCGGTTCAACTCATCGATGGGACGGATGGTGATCGTCACCGTGGCGGTGGCCACATTGCCGTGCGTATCTTGCACTGTGTAGAAGGCCTCTGCGACGCCAGGCTGGGAGCCAGCCAGGAATCGGACGGTGTTATCGGCTAGGAAGAACTCCCCCAAGGCGGGATCGGAGCGGACATCCAAGGTGGCGGTCAGTGATAAATCCAGATCGGAGGGGGAATAGTCGTTGGCTAGCACCGGCACGCTGAGCACATCACCGGCGCGTACCGTCGCGGTGTCAGCTAGGGCCACTGGCGGCTGTGGTGTGGTCGGTGGTTTCGGGACCACCAGCACCTTCGCGGTAGTCGATGCATGGCCGTTGCTGACGATGTAGGTGAAGGTTTGGGGTTCGTCCAGACCAGCAGGGGCGGTCACCCGAAGCAGCGAATGCCGCACCACCTCGACGCTGATGCCCTTCGCAGCACCGAGGTCATAGCCTTGCACGACCAGCACTCCCCCACTGGGGTCGTAGTCATTGTTGAGGGGGCTGACCACAGCGGAACCGCCGGGACTTAGCAGCACTAGGTCGCTCTCAGCCACCGGGGCCGGTGGTGATTGGTTTGGATCGACGACATCGACTCGGATCCGGCCGCGGGCCCCATTGGGGCCATCGCTGATGGCATAGATGAGGGAATAGCTTCCCGGTTGGCTCCCCGTAAGCCGGATGGTGCCGTCTTGGTAGTTCGGTTTAACCTCCAACCCGGTCGGGGCTGCTGATACTTCAACGAGTTTCAGCGGGTCAGAGTCGGCATCGGTGTCGTTGCGGCGAGGATCGAGGGTGGCTGTTTCTCCGGCCACCACGACGAT
The DNA here is from genome assembly GCA_041855345.1 of Arachnia sp. GTDB lineage: Bacteria > Actinomycetota > Actinomycetes > Propionibacteriales > Propionibacteriaceae > Arachnia. Next base: position 1,276 of record JBHAEB010000084.1, read on the forward strand.
GTGATCGTTATTGGCTACCGGCGGTGAGTTGGTGGATCCCGCGATCACCTGCACCCCCAGTTCACCTGAGGATGCATCCACACCGTCGCTGACAGTCAGGACCACCGCCCGGCGGCCAGGGCCACCCAGCCCAAGGTCCTTGACCCCGACGAAACCATCGGGCCGCCAGGTGAGCTCGGTGTTTTCATCAGCCTCGGCCCGTTCCAGGAAGACAAGATCACCGTCGGGATCTACCCAATCCGCCAGTGCAGCATAGGACCCGGCTCCCCGTTCACTGATGGTTACTGAGGGGCTACGAACCATCCGGGGGGCGGCATTGCCATCATCGTGGCGGATCTTGATAGTTGCGGTCGCGACATTAGATTCAGCGATTCCATCGAAGGCTTGGTAAGTAAAACTCAACGATGCCGGGGCATCCTCGGGGACATCGATGCGCAACGCTCGCCCCTGCCGAGTGGGGGTGATAGTGACCCCTTCAGGAACCGAGACCAGTTTCGCGGTGAGCACATCACCTTCCTGATCGACGTCGTTGAGCAGCACCGGAAGCACCGACGAGGTGCCGGCCCGAGCACCGAGCTCATCGTCATAGGCAATGGGCGGGGTTTGTTCGTCGTTGAACTCCTGCACCTGCGATTTATCGGTAGTTTCATCGTCGGACTCGTTGACCTGGTCGTCGAGTTGTCCTGCCACCAATTGCCAGTTGTCGACCTTCACCATCCCTTTGAGTGGAAGGTATACATCGCCATTGGTGACGTCGTTGATCACCACCACATCGCGGTTGATCCTAAACACCAACTCACTGGCGGCAGCCAACTCCGGGAACTGGGCTTCCTCATAGTCGCTAGGGCCACAATCGCGCACGTAGTATCCCGACCCGGCCCACAGCCCGTAACTACAGCCGTCGAGCTGTACTGGTGCGCTGGGAGTCCCCATTCCCACCGACTCCCGATGCACCGCCCCGGTAGCGATCTCCACCCGAATCAGTTCGGAGGCGGTAGCCAACAGCACAAATCCACTGGGTTCGGAGGGCAACTGGAGTTTGGCCTCAGTGAAGGCCTCATCAGTAATAGTGTGACGACCGACAGTCAGCACCTGGCCATCAAGCACTGCCAGTTGATTACCCACCACCGTCAATTGCGCAAAGGCACTGAGATCGGCTGGCACAGTTGCCACATTGTGGTTCACCTGGGCGCTGTCTGCGTGCCCGGTGATGGCATGAACCTGCCCTTCAGCAGTGACCGCATACCCAGTGCCGTCAGCACCGACCAATACCCGTGGATTGGTTAATGCTTTAAGTAGCGGCTCTGTGGTGAGTGAAAACTGTCCTGCTGCAACAGTTGAGGTAGCCCAGATACGCCCCTCAGCGGCATCTGCAAAGAGCACCTGATCGCCGCCATGAGCTACCTGCACCCCCGCCACACCGGCTTCGCTTTGGAAGGTCAGTGAGGAGGCATCGACAGGCTGAACTGTGTCTTGGCTACGAACCAAAACATTGCTGCCGCTTTGGGTGACATCGAACTCACTGGCGGTCATCCGCATGGCACCATCCATGGTCTGCGACTCATAGTTAAGGTGCCCAAGCAGCCGCTCTTGTTGATTAGTAACCCACACCCCGCCGTCGTGGAAATCTACTTGGGAGGCAGGAAGCCCGCGGTGGGTAAAGGCTAAGACCCCCAAGGCCACTATCAGCACAGCGACCACCACAGCCTCCACGCGGCGACGCGTGATCGTGACCATAGTGACTCCCTATGCCGTGCTAGAACCCAACGCCAGGCACCCCCAGTTACCCTTCGGCAGGAGCTGACTGACTAAAGCCTAGAAACTTTGTCTAACGAAGTTCAACTAGGCCCAAAGTGATCATCCAAACTCATTTCCCAACCATGAACACATTACCTTGTCGGGCAGGGAAACGAAGCTGCATGACTGGTATTGATCCGGCATAATGAAGGGGTTCAGCTGGCTTGGCAGAATAATCCTTCGTGGCCAGCCTGAATCGTCGTATTGCCCGCCTTGCGTTGCCTGCTTTCGCAGCTCTCATCGCACATCCGTTGTTTGTGCTTGCTGACACTGCCATCGTCGGCCATCTCGGGACCGATCCCCTGGCTGGGCTGGGCGTCGGGGTGGCGGTGTCATTTGCCTTGGCTGGGTTGTTCATCTTCTTGGCCTATGGCTCAACCGCGACAGTGGCTCGGCTCGTCGGTGCCGGTAACCGCCCAGCAGGGGTCGCAGCTGGGGTGCAGGCCATGTGGTTGGCAGTCGTGCTGGGGGCGGTGGCTGGGGTACTGGCGTGGATACTCGCCCCGCAATTAGCGAGCTGGCGGGGCGCTGAGGGCCCTGCCCACGGCTATGCGGTGACCTATCTTCGATGGTCGCTGCCGGGTTTGCCTGGGGTGCTGGTCAGCTATGCGACCGCCGGCACCCTCCGGGGTTTAGGGGATGGCCGCACCCCGATGGTGTTGGCTATCTCAACCGCCGTGGTCAACCTGCTCGGCGATCTCGCCTTGGTACTCGGCGCGGGTTGGGGGATCGCAGGCGCTGGAGCCGCGACGGCCTTTGCTGAGCTACTCCTGGGGGTGTTGGCGGCCTTGATCGTGCTGCGGGGTGCGGCTCGGCTTGGGGCGGTTCGACGTCCCGAGATCCACGGCATGCTTCATTGTTTAAACGTCGGGATTCCGCTGCTGGTGCGTACCTTGGCGCTGCGCATGTCCCTGCTGCTGACCACCTGGGTGGCGGCCCGATTCGGTGCTGTGGCTCTGGCCGCACATCAGGTATCGATGTCGATCTGGAGTTTCCTGCAATACGCCCTTGACGCCTTGGCTATCGCAGGACAGACCTTGATCGGTCAGGCCCTGGGTGCCTCACGGGCCGACGAGGCG
>JBHAEB010000085.1:0-13157 GCA_041855345.1 Arachnia sp.
GGATAAGGCTGAGGTTGCTGGTATGGCTGAGGCTGGACCGCCCCTGGTCGTTGTGGCGTCATGGGCTGGGGTTGCTGCGGCACAGATCCGGCAGCCGGGTTGCCAGCTGGCGGCACATACCCCTGCGGGCCTGAGATGGGGCTACCAGGTGGCGCAATGTAATCCGACGGTGGTGGCAGCGGCCCCGACGATGGTGCATCGTGATTCGATGGCGGGTTGTCGGGGGGCCAGCTCACGGCAAGAGCCTTTCGTTTTGGTGCCAGCGCACATGGACGGAATTCCTTTGACGCTAGCATGCCAATGGCCCATCGGGCGTTGTTTGTAGCCTCACAGGCCCGCAGCTAGCCCCCCTAGACTCTGCTGCCATGACCAGTCTGCTTCCGGTGACCGATCACGGTCGGCTGGAACCCCCCGATGGGGCTGACTCCCTGTTAACAGTGAACCTCACCAAGGCAGGCCCAATCGCGATCTGGACCGACGGCCCCGTCGCAGCCACCAGAACCGACGGCCATCCTCGAACCAGAATCGAACCGCCAGCTAGGGCGATGATCGTTGAATATCTCGATTGCGGTGATCCAGTGGTGAGCACACCCGTGACATTGCCGGTGGCTCATCCGCTCCTCGACGTGCTCCCCGATGGTTCCTTTCTGGTCGTCGGGAGCCGGTGCGCCTGGCGAAGGGGAATCGCGGAGCACAATGCGCTGATCATCGACAGGGAGGGTCAGTTTCAAACCACTGGTTGCCTCGGCGACGGCATCGAAGACCTCCACGTCGATGAGCTGGGCACCATCTGGGTGAGTTACTTCGACGAGGGGGTGATTGGCAACTTCGGCTGGGGAACCCCTGGCCCGGAGCCCCTCGGGGCGCCAGGCATCGTGCAATGGTCATCGCGGTTCGAGAAACTGTGGTGGGCCAGCGACCCAACCATCGTCGACACCTATGCCCTCAATGTCGCCCCGGGAGCGACCTGGGCAGTCACCTATACAGATTTCCCGCTGCGCCAGATCCGTGGCGGCGCGATGATCACCACCCAGCCCACCGGTGTTGAAGGACCCCAGGGTGTGGTGGTGGCAGCTGATGGCCGCACCGTTGCGCTGCTTGGCAGCTACGACGACCCTTGTCAGGTGGTGATCGGCACGGTCACCCAGGATCGCTTTCAGCCGACCAGACGCGCCCGGCTAGACACCGGCGACGCGACGCGGTGGTCCGCGGTGATCTGCCGCGGCCCCGAAGCCCACCTTTTCGCTGGTACCCGCTGGCTGAGCTGGTCTATCAACGAACTCTGACCCCATAACATCGGTAGCCAGGCTGAGGCCCCGCAACGTTGAACTGGGGCCTTGAAGGTCCACCGTCGGACGGGTCTGCTCAGGAAGAATCGGGGCGCACACGAAGGTCGCCCTCAACGAAGCAGAGGGCGACCTCATCACTGTGGCTAGTAGGCGAAGACCTCATCCACGACTGCGGTAGGTACATCCTCCAATCTGGCGTAACGCCAGGCTGGCTGGTTGTCCTTGTCGACGAGCAGGGCACGGACCCCCTCGACGAAATCCACCGGAATCATGCGATCAGCCAGTCGCAGGTCCTGGTGAAGTACCCCGCGTTGATCCAAGGTGGCTGCACGTCGCACGGCGCGCAGTGCCACCAGCACCGCGAATGGGGACCGGGCTCGGATTTCCCGAGCGGCTTGCTGGGCAGCAGGGTCCGGGTGGGATTCGAGCCGACGGGTGATCTCCACTGCGTCGTCGCCTTGATAACAGTCCTGCACCCACTGGGCTTGGCTGAGCGGGGCCGGCAACTCCCCATCGGCGGATTCATCGGCCAAGCCGATGGCGATGGCATCGCCCCCGCCGATAGTCCCGGAGGTCATCGTCATATGGGTGCCAAGGGCCCCCGCCCTCGACAGCCAGGTCATCACCCCCGCATCGGGGAAGAACCCGATCTTGGTTTCTGGCATTGCCAGCAGCGAGGTCGAATCCACGATCCTGCGATCTGCACCGACGGCGAGCCCCAAGCCGCCGCCCATCGTGATACCGCTCAAATAGGCGGTAATCGGTTTCGGGTACTGCGCGATGATCATGTCAAGCAGATACTCGGTCTCCAAGAACCGCAACCATGCCCCGCCGTCGCTCACCAGTTGCGACAGCTCCCGGACATCGGCCCCGGCGCAGAACCCGCGATCCCCCTGCCCCCGCAGCACAATCTCGCGGACATCATCGGCGTGGGCCCAACGATTCAGAATGTCAGTCGCAGCGGTCAACATCTCCAGGTTCAGCGAGTTGATGGCCTTCGGTCGGTTCAATGTGAGGGTGGCTACACCATCAGCCACATCAGCGACGATCAGATCAGTCATGCCAACAGCCTAAGGAATTCCAGCAAACCCTGCCGGAAGTTAGCCGCACAAGTGCCGTGTCGCTGCCAAGACCTTGGGTAGTGGCCCCGGATCCGGGCCTGGTTGGGGTGCCAGAGCTAATCCAGTCGGACCCCAGGACGCATCGTCGTCAACACCGCCCGGGCGGTCTCCTCGTCGATGACCAGATCAGTAGCCACCCCGGCCCGTAATGCAGCAAGCACGGGAACTGCCTTGCCGATGCCGCTGACCACGCAGATGCGACGCTTGATGGTGCGCAATTCGGTTGGTGTCATGCCAGTGGCGCGGGAGTTGAGCGGAATATCCCGCCATGATCCATCTGCCCGCAGCATGACAGTGCAAACATCACCGACGACGCCCGCCGCACTCAGCGCCTTCAAGTCGGATTCGTCAAGATAGTTGGCCGAGTAGACATGGGATTGCAGATCGGAGCCGAACCCGCCCACCCCAAAGACTGCGACGGTACATCTGGCTCGAACCGCCAGCATGTGCTGGGTTGAGCGTTCCGCCCACATGGCGGTGCGGGTATCGGGGTTGTCGAAGAAGGCGGGTAGCGCCAGCATCTGCTCCTTCGCCTGGAAGGCGGCCGCGAATCGCTGCAAGATGGAACCGACATAGGGCACCCCCGTGGTGAGGTGATTTCCCCCACCATTGAGACCAACGACGGTGACATCGCTGAGATCCCTGGGCCGTAACTGCTGAGCCACCGCGGTCACCGTCGTCCCCCAGGCAACGCCAACGACATCGCCGTTGGTGACGGTTTCATCCAATAGCCGGGCCGCAACCTTGGCCACCTGCTCCAGCCGCAGCATCGAACTAGATCCGGGGCGCACCGACACCAGATGTGCCTGCACCCGGAAATTCTTCCGGAAGATCTCGGCGATCCGGGTCATCGGCCTCCCCGGGTCGGCAATCGTGACCCGAACCAGGCCTTGATCCTTGGCGGCCTTGAGCAGTCGTGAAACCGTCGACCGGGACACCCCTAACTGGTGGGCGATCGCGTCCATAGTCTCTGACTGCACGTAATACATGCGGGCCACGCGGAGCTGTAGCTCGGTGTTGCGGTCCATGACATTCCTTCAGATGCGGGGGCAGCAGCCCGTGTCCCCACCGGCGTCTAACTATTGTCCATATTCATGGCCTCGGCGTCATGCTCATGGGCAGCAGGGATGCTCGACTCGGCGGCGGCGACGGTTAACGCCGCGATTCCGGTAGTGATCGGGACGCTGAGGATTAGGCCAATCGCGCTGCCAATGGTCCGAACGATCTCACCTGCGAACATCTCCTCATTGAGTAGATCCAAGGCCTCCCGGTTGGTGAAGAACAACAACAGGAGCACCGCTAACGTGCTGCCAGCATAGGCGAAAACGATGGTGTAGATACTGGAGGCAATGTGGTCGCGCCCAATCCGCATCCCGGCTGCGAACAATTTGCCCCGGCTCATCGACGGCGCTGCTGCCCGCAACTCCCATACCGCCGAACTTTGGGTGATAGTGACATCGTTGAGCACACCAAGACCGCCGACGATGATGCCCACCATGAGCAGCTCCTGGAAGTTCAACCCAGGGGCGATGCTGGCCAACTCAAACTCATTCTCGTCGGCGAACCCAGATAGCCGAGCCACCCCAACCGAGGCCATCCCCAGCAAGGTGGTTACCGCCAGCCCCAGCAGCGTGCCAGCCAGGGCCGTCGAGGTACGCCAGGAGACGCCATGGGCGACATACAACACCACAAACATGATGGCGGTGCCGCCAACCAGGGCCACGATCATGCCCGGTTTCCCGAGGATCAATGCAGGCAACATGAATCCCATGAGCACAAACCCAGAAACCCCAAGCCCCAGCAAGGCCAATAGGCCCTTCCACCGGGCGACCGCCACCACGACGACGACAAAAAGCACAGTCAGCCAGATCAGCACCGGTAGACGATCTGCGGAGATGTAATTCCATAACGTCCCAACATCGGTGCCGGTCGCGTTACGCCCCAGCGTGATGGTGTCCCCTGGCTGTAACCCAGCGGAGGCTGAAGCCCCCATCAGCTCCACCGAGACCACCTGCCCGGCATCCGCCCCGGTAGTGACCTCCACACTGGCGGTGTAGCAGGGCCGTGACGAGGCCTGTGGGGTGGCGCATCCCAAAACCACCTCCACCACAGTGCCGCGTTCGGTGGTGACATTGGGGTTATCGAGATATGGCGTCTCCAGCGATGCCAACTGGTTTGGTGAGGGCCACAGCCAAATCAGCCCAGCCAGGGTCAATACCCCAACCAGCGCCAAGAACCCCACCAAGATATTTCGGGCACGGGTCCCAACGCTTACCTGATTCAGATCGACGGTATGTGAATGCCCAGCTCCCATATCGGCACCATACCGCCAGGTAGCCTTGCCGCCATGCAACAGCGCGCCTGCTATCGGCACCCAAACGAACCAACCGGTATCGCCTGCCAGCGATGCCAGCGTCCCATCTGTCACCGCTGCATGGTGGGTGGGGCCGTCGGTTTCCAATGTCCCAGCTGCATCGAGGCTGGTCGTCGCGAGACCTGGCAAGGGCGGTTGGTCTATGGCGGTCGGCCAAGCAAGAACCCGATGCAGACCTCCGTGGCGATCATGGCCATCAACGCCGTGATCTGGTTTGCCGTGCTGTTGACGGGGATGTCTTCCAGCCCCATTGTCGATTGGCTAGGGCTGCGCGTCGAGGGTCTCTGTGCCATCAGCGACCAATCCGCGATCGCCGTGCCCCAAGCGAACTGCCCGGGGGTGTGGTATCCGGGATTCAGCTCAGGGGCCTACTGGCAGGCCCTGACCAGCGCCTTCCTGCACGTCGATATGCTGCACATCGCCTTCAACATGGCGGCCCTGTTCATTTTGGGTCCGCAGCTGGAACGAGCCTTGGGACGCGCCCGGTTCCTCACCCTGTATCTGCTGTCAGCCCTGGCCGGTTCCGTCTTTGTGGTGTGGCTGACCCCCGGTTATGTCACCACCTTGGGGGCCTCTGGTGCGATCTTCGGCATGATGGGAGCCGTGCTGGCCTTGGTGCTCAAACACCGTGGGGATGTGCGCACGATCCTGATCTGGCTGGGCGCCAATGTGGTCATCACCCTCGTCGGGGCCGGCAGCATCTCCTGGCAGGGTCACCTCGGTGGCCTGGTGGGCGGGCTACTGGTGACAGCAGCCCTAATCATGCTGCCTCGTGAACAGCGGGATAGGTGGCAGTGGCCGCTCGTCGGCGTGGTCGCCGCCTTGATCGTCGCCGGACTGGCTATCCCCGTCCTGATCTGATTGCCCCTCAGGACTCGCTGAACAACTCGACGATCATCGGGCCTGCGGTTCCTGACCCGCTGTCACCCTTCTCGACGAATGCCGCCACGGCGTATTTGTCATTCCAGGTGATCATCCAGGCGTGGGCATCAGAACCAGAAGCATCCGCCCCGTACTCGGCAGTGCCGGTCTTGCCGCCAGTCATGACTCCGCCTGCCATATTGACCGCACCCTTCATCAGGGTCTGCAGCTCAGCTGCCTCCTGCTCGGTCAACGGGGTCGCGGTTGAGGTGGCTTCATGGCCTTTCACGAGCCAGGGAATGGTGGTCTTCCCGGAGGCGACGCTGGCCGAAACCGAGGCCATGGCTAGCGGCGACATCTCAATGCCGCCCTGCCCGATCATGGCGATGGCACGACCGATCGGGTCGGCGGCGTCGGGGGCTACCGTGCCGAAGTTTGAGGTGAATCCTGCGTCATAGTCGGTGCCCACCCCAAGACTGGCGGCCGCCGATTGCAATTGTTCTGGGGTGATGTCCTTAGCAGCGGCCGCGAATACCGTATTGCAGGAGTATTTCACCGCATCGGCCAAGGTAACGCTGCCGGTGCCAGCTGCCGGGTAGCCGCTGTAATTAGAGACCACGTGGCTGCCGATGGTGATCGAGGAGGGGCATTCCACCGTCGAATTAGCGGTGGCGCCATTGCGGATCATTGCCAGCGAGGAGACGATCTTGAAGGTAGAACCTGGGGCGAAACTGCCATAGGTGGCATAGGGATATTCCCCGGCCCCAGTGGAGTTTGCTGCCGCTAGTACGCCGCCGTCAGTGACATCCAAGACGACGATGGCGCCAATCTCACCCTCAGGGATGTGATTGGCCAATACCGCTTCTGCCTTGGTTTGCAATTCCCGATCTAGGGACAAATCGATGGGTTGGCCCACGGATGATTGCTGGTGGAACAGATTCTGCTCTTCAAAGGTTTGCCCGGAGCGGGCCACCAGGTCGATGCGGATCTCCGGTACTCCCCGCAGCTGTTCGTCGTAGCGGGCCTGAAGACCTGACACCCCGACGACGTCGCTGCCATCAATGGCGCCGTTGGCCTTGGCGATGGTTTCTTCATTGGGGGTGCCGACCGTGCCGAGAATGCTGCGCGCGAAGGTGGGGCTGGGCGGCACCACCATGGAAATGTCTTGCACCATGGCCCCAGGAATCTCCGTGACCGTCGCCGGAATCGCATCCTGGGATACGGTCACCGCGATGACATATTGCTGCGCACCCCCAGCAAGGACCTTCTCGGTGTAGGCCGCCGCATCGATCTCCACCAAGGCTGCCAGCTGGGCCGCAGCCGTTGCCCACTCAGCCTCCGCGACCTGGGATTTGTCGATCCCAATGTGGAACATCGGACGTTCCTCCACCAGGGCCACCCCGTCGCGATCATTGATGGCTGCCCGTTTGGGTTGCTTGCGTTGATGGCGCAGTCGCGATTCAGCAGTCAACTGTGGATGCACCACGCTGGGTGACCAGGTGACAATCCAGGAGCCGTCAACATTCTCCAAGGGTGCGGTTGTGGTGTAGCTCCAACCCTCAACATCGAGGGGGTAACGCAGCGTCAGCTCTGCTGTTGCTGCTGAGCCGTCATCGGTGTAGGTGATGGTGTTCACCGTCACCTCGGGGGTGATGCCATCCATGCCGGCGAAGATCGTCTTCAATTCAGTGGTGACATCAGCAGGCGACACTGACAGCGACACCCCAGTCATGTCCAATTGCTCCAACCCCGTCGCAAATTTCTCGACAGTCTCGGTCGCGACTGGAACCCCCTCGGGGGGTGTGGAAGGATCGCGGGTCGCGTTGGAACCAGGGGCGCAGCCGCTGGCCAGCAGTATCGCTGCCAGCACCCCTACCGCCACGCTACGGACCTTGGCATTCCATCGGATCGAAGCCATCGTTGCTGGTTCCTTCCCTGCATTTCATTGCCAATGAGATTACCGAAGGCCTGAGACAAAACCAGCTGTGATCGGCGACGATGATGGCATCAATTGGTGCCAGCCCAGGCGCCAGGTACGCTTAACCCCGCTAGAAATCGTCGCGCATTCACCATCTCCCACCTCATCCAAGGAGTGAACCCGGTTGCTCGTCCCCGTCTGGGTCTGGGTCCTGACCATCGTCCTCATCGTCGGTTTGTTGGCCTTTGACTTCTTCTTTCACGTCCGCAAGGCCCATATCCCAACGCTGAAGGAAGCTGCCATTTGGTCCGCTATCTACGTCGGCTTGGCCGTCCTGTTCGGCATCGCCGTCACGATTTTCGGCGGTGGCAGCATGGGATACCAGTACTTCAATGGCTGGCTGGTGGAGAAAGCCCTCAGCGTCGACAATCTCTTCGTCTTCCTCGTCATCATGGGATCCTTTGCGGTGCCACGGAGGGATCAGCAGAAGGTGCTGCTGTTTGGCATCGTGTTCGCGCTGATCGCCCGCACCGGGTTCATCGTCGCGGGTAAGGCCATGCTGGAGGCGTGGAGCTGGACCTTCTACCTCTTTGGCCTGTTCCTCATCCTCACCGCCGGCAAGCTGCTAGCCCCTGAAGATGGGGAGAGCGACGAGGCGGACAACTTCATCATCCGGCTCGCGAAGAAGTATCTGCGTACCACCGATCATTACGACGGTGACAAGCTGTTCACCGTCGAGAATGGCAAGAAGGTGCTCACCCCGATGTTGCTGGTGATGATCGCCATTGGTGGTACCGATCTGCTATTTGCCCTGGATTCGGTGCCGGCCATCTACGGTGTCACCGACAATGTGTACATCGTCTTTACCGCCACCGCATTCTCGCTGATGGGGTTGCGCCAGTTGTACTTCCTCATCGACGACCTGCTGGATCGGCTGGTCTACCTCAAGTACGGCCTGTCCGCGGTGCTTGGGTTCATCGGTATCAAGTTGATCCTGCACGCCCTGCACTCCAACAACCTGTGGTTCATCAACGGCGGTAACCCGGTCGATGTCTTCGAGTTCACCGATGTGCAGTCGTTGCTAGTGATCGTCGCCTTGCTGACCATCACCGTCGTCGCCTCCCTGTTTAGCCGCAAGGGTGCCGTCGCCTCCGCAGTGCGGGTACTCGACCGCAAGGCCCACGCCTATCTGCACACCGAGTACCACGGCGCCGAAGACGAACGCAACGCCCTCTACGAGGAGATCGTGGCCCGGGAGGCCAAACTTGGGGAACTGGATCAGGAGCTGGTGGCCGAATATATGGCCTCCTCTGGGGTGGAATTGGCCCTGGTGAAGGTCCACAAGATGCACGGAGATCCGCTCTGATATGGCGGTGAGTTCGGCTTTCGGGCGGCTGCTCAGGCACGCCCGATTCCGCCGACTTCTGGTGCTGCGGACCCTCTCTCAGGCCGCAGATGGCACCTTGCAGGTGGGGATGGCCTCCTATTTGCTGTTCAACCCCGCCAGCCAACCCGACGCCTGGTCGATCGCGGCGGTGTTGGCGATCACCTTCCTGCCGTTCACGGTGCTGGGACCCTTCGTCTCCCCACTGCTCGATATCTGGTCGCGACGTCAGGTCGCGGTGATCTGCGACCTGCTCCGCGCCGGGTTGTGCGCCCTGATTGGGGGGCTGATCGCGGTCAGCGCCACCACAGGTAGCTGGCAGCTGGTGCTCTTTGGGGCCTTGCTGGTGGCTATGAGCATCAACCGATTCGTGCTGGCTGGGCTGACCGCCGGTCTGCAGCATGTGATCGATCCCGACGAGTACCTCACCGCATCCTCGATCATGCCAATGGTGGGGCCGTTGGGTGTGGTGATCGGGGCCCTATTGGGGATGGCTGCCCGCCTTGGTCTGGCCCCGGTTATCGGCACCGACCCAGCCAATGCGGTGGTGTTCTGGGTGGCTGCAGCGCTGTTTCTTGGCTCGGTCACGATGGGTCTGGGATTTTCCCGCGACGCCTTGGGTCCCGCACCTGGGGCCCATCGGGTGACCATGAGGCAGGTTGGAGCCGGGCTGATTGAAGCGGTGCGCTACCTGGGCGCCCGTCCAGTGGCGGTATTAGCCATCGGCGGGGTGGCTGGCATGAGATTGCTCTTTGGCCTGTTTTCGGTTGCCCTGATCCTAGGGATGCGTCACGGCCTCCATGCCGGTGACCCGGTGGCTGCCATGGCCGATCTGACCCTGTGGGGGACCCTCACCGGTGTTGGATTCATCAGCGCCAGCGCGGTCATCGCCCCATTGGTGCGTCTTATCGGGCTTCGAGCAACGGCTGTGGTGGCGCTACTCCTGGCCACCACCGGAACCGCCCTGGTAGCGATCCCTCATCGGGTGGTCTGGCTTGCCGCCTCCGTCGTCGTGGGTATTGGCGCTCAGGGATACAAGATCGTGGCCGATACCCTCACCCAAGCCCACGTCGACGAGGCCTATAAAGGCCGGGTATTCACCTGTTATGACATGGCTTTCAATGGTTTCTTTGTGCTGGCTGGTGTGATCGCGGCGCTGGCGCTGCCGATCACTGGGGTGACGGTGGCGACGATGACGGCCATCGCAATCGGCTGGGTTCTCCTCGCCGCCGCAGTTGGCCTCGCGGCCCTGTGGCTAGGGCCTGCCCCCTTTGAAAAGGGCACCGAGGATCTGACCACTAGCTGAATAGTCAATTAGCTTTGGTAGTGGCATTGAAGCCCCTGTCGGCAGAGGCAGTTTCCTAACTTCCGTCGAATTCGCGCTATTACTTTGTTCATTTTGAGACCCCGGGATGAAAGAGGTTCTGGGGTGCTGTCGTCGGCCTTCCTCCGTATTTAGGCCTACTAGAACCTGGTTGAGAGGCCAACAATCGGCAATAGGTTGTCGACCAAATGGATGTCCCTGCTGTTCCTAGAAATTAACCATCATCTACTGATAGGGTTCTCCTCCTGAGCTAAAGGTGCTTAACTATGGGCTAACCGGAGTGCTTCCCAGTGCTTCGGACCCGTAAAGCTGGGCTGTCGTTCGAGGGCCTGGGCGTTGATTAGGCGCGGCGCACGTCGTTGCGACCCGTCGATTCGACGTTCACCTGAGACGACCCGACTGCACATGGTGTGCATCGGCAGCAGGGATGGGGAGAGAAGAAAACAATGCAGGAGCCGCTACTAACACTGAAAGGCCTCCGAAAGGCCTATGGCAGCAATGAAGTGCTGACCCATGTGGATCTTGAAGTGCGCCCAGGTGAGGTCGTGGGCCTGCTGGGGCGCAACGGTGCCGGGAAATCCACGCTGGCTGGGATTCTGGCTGGTGAAACTGGTTTCGATGGGGGCGAGATCAGTATGAACGGCGGGGGTTGGGACCCGAAACGGGTCACCCTGGTTGATCCAGAACACCAACTCGATGGCAACCTGACCATCGCCCAGTCAATGTTCCGCAGTTCGTTGACGCCGTTGAGCGATGAGGAGATGGTGATCCGAGCCCGCCGTGCCCTGGCTGAGGCGAGTATCCCACTGCCGCCTACCGACCGGCTGAAGGATCTTAGCCCCACCGATCTGCGGATGACCGAGGTAGCACGGATGCTCGCCGATCCGCGCGATTTGATCATCATCGACGAACTGAGCAACGGCTTCAACCGCATCGAGCAGGAGGATCTGCGCTACTCCATGGTGCGCAATGTGGAGGAGGGGCGCGGCGTCCTCTACGTCACCCACCACCTGGAAGAGGCACTGCGGCTGTGTGACCGGATCGCGGTGTTGCGCGACGGCATCGTCGTTGAGGTCTTCACATCGGTGGCAACGAGCGTCGAGGAGGTCACCGAGGCGATCTTCGGTGAAATCCCAGAGCAGCTTCCCCGTCACGCCATAGTCTCTGGCACTGGCCAGGTGGCCCTGGATGTTTCTGGGCTGTCGTTGGGCAGTACGCCAGTCGACTTCGAGGTCAGGCGCGGTGAGGTCCTGGGATTCGCCGGCACCCGCGACTCGGGTGTCAACCTGATCTGTGACACGCTGCTGGGCAGGCGCCCCGATTCAGCTGCGACGATGACCCTGGCTGGCCGAGGGGTGCAGATCAGTACCCCGAACCAGCTACCGGGACTAGGTATCGCGGTGATCACCCGGATGAGCGATCCTGAGAATGAGGCCTATCAGGCACGGAATCTCTCGATGCTCGATTGCCAAGCCGACGATGAACTCGACGAGTTGGATGAGCTTATTGAGGACACCACCGAAATCCTGTTGCTCTTCAAAGAAGCCGAGGAGCGCATCAGTAAGGCCATTCAACGTCCGGTGCAATCCACGGGCCAGCGTCGGCTGCAGCAGCTTGAGTCGGTGGCGAACCTTGATTGCCAGGTGTTGGTGCTCATTCATCCAGGGGATGGTCTAGACCTCGCGGCCCAGGCACAGTTCAACCGGATGCTGCGGGAGATCACCGCTAGAGGTGTGGCTGTGGTGTTGTTCAGCGGAAATGAGGACGAGCTTTACCAGCTCAGCGACCGCATCATGGTCATCGCTGATGGTGCGGTGGCAGCGCACTGGCGCCCCAGCGAGATCAGCATTGAGCATCTGCTGGCCGTCAGCCGAGGTAACTACAGCCAGGAACTCCTCGTTGGCTGAGGCCGTGGCCAGGCAGGCCAGTATGATTGGCGGTCATGACCCCATCCCCTGCTGAGGAAACCCGGCCTGACAAGCCTAAACTCTCTGCAGTTGGGACCACTGCATGGACGGTGGCCACTACCGCCATGATGTTATTGGCGGGAGCCTTTCCACGTGTTCATACGGGGTACTTTCTGTCAGCCCTCGTTCTGGTGATAGCAACCGCCGTGGTGTGGCTCATTCTGGTGATTAGAGCTATCCGTCGCAAGCAGTTCCTCCGCATCATCGCGGCCGTCCCCATGATCGTGTTCTTCGCAATGGCCATGACCCTCAGTGGCACCGTGGAGCGGCTGGTATTTCAGCTAGCCAAGCCAACTTTAGAGCAGGCCCTTCAGGATGGCACCTGTCCCTCCTGGGCCGGGATCATGCCTATCGAAGACTGTCGCCCGATGGGCGGGAACTCCGGGAGAGTGTTCGTCGTCAACACCGAACCCCTTGGGTTGCTCGTGTTGGAGGCGGGTTGGGTCAATTACGGGGCTGAAGAGTTCGAGAGGGAACGGAGAAACTTATCCAACCGCAACCTTGGCGGCGGCTGGTACAGCGTGCAACTCAAATAGCAAGCCCAGACCAGTGAATTCGCTGCACCACCAGGTTCGCTACCGTGATGTGTTGTGAGTGCTCAGATTTCCGCTGACAAGGCCACCTCTTCGATTCCCCGCTGGCTTCGGGTGGTGACTGCGAGCTTAGCTGTGATCTCGGCAGCCGTGCTGCTGTGGGCAGCCGCGCATCCTTCGGGAAATCTGATGGCGTGGATGCTAGGAGTCATGCTCGCGATTGTGGCCTGTGGCTGTTGGCTAGTGCTGCTCATCATGGCTATTCGTCGCAAGCACCTCATGGCTAGCCTGATCGCAGCGCCGATCGTGGTGGTCATCGCTTTCGGCCTGTCGACGACCCGCGCCCCGGAGCAGGTGGGTTTTGCCTTGGCCAAGCCCGGTATGGA
>JBHAEB010000086.1:0-26992 GCA_041855345.1 Arachnia sp.
CAGCGGGATCAGTGACAAGGAGACGACATACCACCAGCCCAGGCCGACCATGGCCACAACCATCCCCAGGTTCAGCCAGTGTCGGCCAGGAAGGGTCAGAGGTTTGGAAGCCATCCGGCCATTGAGTTTGCCCCAGGCAACCAGCGATCCGGTGAAGGTCACCGCGCCGATGAACACCCCAAGCACCACTTCAGTGGCGTGCAGCGCATCGGCATGGGGGGTGGCTAGGTGCACATTGAATCCCACCAGCACCGCTGCGGCGCCGACGAAACTATGTAGCAAGGCGATCAATTCGGGCATACCCGTCATCTCAACCTTGCGGGCCTTCCAGATACCGATCACGGCACCGATAGCGAGGGCCCCGTAGAGCAGCACGGCAGCCCCCCATTGTGGGGTGTTATTTGATAGATCGGTATAGGCGATCACGAAATTGGTGGCCACCAACGCGAAGGCCATACCAAGGATGCCGAATGCGTTTCCCTTCTTCGCTGTCTCATGCTTGCTCAACCCCGCCAATGCGAAGATGAACATTAGCCCGGCGGCGATATAGGTGGCGCTAATGAAATTATCGAGATAGGTGACGTTTCCCACCGCAGATCAGCCCTTCCGGAACATATTCAGCATGCGGTGGGTCACAGTGAACCCGCCGAAGACATTGATAGAAGCGATGAGCACCGCGATGAAGGCGATGATCTTGATAACCCAATCCGGGTTGGACAGCTGGGTCATAGCACCGACGATGATGATGCCGCTGACCGCGTTGGTGACACTCATCAGCGGGGTATGCAGGGCATGGGTGACATTCCACACCACGTAATAGCCCACGACGACAGCTAGCACGAAGATCGCCATCAGGTTGACGAATGATGCGGGGGCAATTGTCAGCAATCCGATCAGCGCCAGCGCACCGGTGCCCACCCACACCACTTGATGCCACCATGGTTTCGGTGCCGGCGGTGGGGCGGCAGCCGCCTCAGGTTTGGCTGTTGGGCTGGATTGCGGGGCTGCCGAGACCTGGATAGGTGGTGGCGGGAAGGTGATCTCCCCCTCACGCACGATGGTCATGGTGCGCACCACCTCGTCGTCGAAGTCGACGACCAGCTCACCGTCCTTATTGGGGGTCATCAGCGTCAAGGCATTGACCAGGTTGGTGCCATAGAGCTGAGAGGACTGTCCGGGCAACCGTGAGGCCAAATCGGTGTAGCCGATGATCGTCACTCCACCCTCGGTGACATAGCTTTCGCCAGGACGAGTCAGTTCACAGTTGCCACCACCGACGGCAGCCAGGTCCACAATCACCGAACCGGGTTTCATGCTGGCCACCATCTCCGCGGTAATCAGGCGCGGCGACGGCTTACCGGGAATTGCCGCCGTGGTGATGATGATGTCCACCTCACGGGCTTGGGCGGCATAGAGCTCTGCGGCTCGAGCCGCATAATCGGCACCGACCTCCTTGGCGTAGCCATCAGAACTCACTCCCTGATCGGCTTGGCCGACGTGGAGGAAGGTCGCACCCATGGAGGTGACTTGCTCGGCGGTTTCGGGCCTGACATCAGTAGCTCGCACGACAGCGCCTAGTGAATTGGCAGCGCCGATAGCAGCCAAACCAGCCACCCCGGTTCCGATCACGAACACTGTGGCGGGCGGCACCTTGCCGGCTGCTGTCACTTGACCAGTGAAAAACCGACCGAAGGCGTGGGCAGCCTCGATGACGGCTCGATATCCAGAAATATTGGCTAGCGAACTCAATGCATCGAGGGCCTGTGCACGGGAGGTGCGGGGCACCATATCCATGCTCATCGCGGTGATGCCCTGCGCGGCTAGCCGCTTTGTGAGGCTCGGGTCCTGACGCGGGGCCAAGAAGGAGATGAGGGTCGCTCCGCTGCGCATCTCCAGCAATTGGGCGTCCGAGGGGGCGCCGACGGCTAACACCAGGTCCTTTCCCCAGGCGCTAGGCACCACCTGCGCCCCGGCCTCACGGTAAGCATCATCGCTAAACGAGGCTGCAGCTCCCGCTCCGGTCTCTACGAACACGCTGTAACCCAGTTTGATTAACTGAGTTACGGTCTTAGGGGTGGCGGCGACGCGCGTGTCGCCTACCTCCCGAGGTACGCCAACTTCCATGGGGTCACGCTATCGTTCTTTGCCGCGTCGCGGACACCGGGTGCCAACAAAACCAGATGGGTGGGCAGGAATTCCTGCCCACCCATGGAAGTTAAGGCCGGACCGGGAACGCCTCTCGGCGTCAGGCCGCTCGTAGCGGCTAAAGGTGGAGCCCGGGGTTACCGCGATCCGGTGGATCTATAGTAGCGCGTTGAGAGCGGATCGACCTCACCACAACGAATCTTCGTACCAGGCCGTGGCTGCGGCCTGCAGCTCAGCGCCACGCTGATCCCAACGCGGACCTAATCTGCCGGCGATCACCGCAGCCCGCTCACACAGGTTCCCGAAGTCCCCAAGATAGGAGCCTGTGAGCACATCCCTGATGTCTGCGGCCACGCGTCCCTCGGGCAGCTGCTGTTCCAATTGATGCAGCCGCCACAGTGCGCCTGGCAGTGACACAGCGGCAGCTTGGGACCACAACTCAAGTAACCCGTCGATGCCCTCTTCCTCGATGTACTTATTCAGCCGCTGCCGCACCACGGGTGTGGCTTTCGCGCCCACAAGACACACCAGAACAGCTGCTGTGTCATGCGCTGCACTGCTGACCTCTGCCGGGTCACCAGACCCGACCAGATCCTCCAGTACATCGCTGGGACGCCGCACGGGCTTGTGATACTGCCTCATCGCGTCTCCTCCACACTAGATTCCTTCTCCCCCTAGCAGACTACGCCCTTTTATAAGGTGACAAGGACTAACGTTTGGCCAATCACGGGCAACCTGAGCTGATCAAGCAGCTGCTCGTAGGTCTCAATATGAACCACCTCCCAGCCTGCGGCTGATGCGAGGAGTTCCATATTGAGGGCCTGAGACGTACGAAAAACACGATCGAAGGACTCGCGATAGGGCGACTCGCCCTGCTCCAGGGACGCAAAAATCCCGCCACCGTCGTCATCCAAAAGGATGACGCGCAAATTTGGCCGTGGCTCCAGACGTGGACTAACCAAAGCGCCCATATCGTGCTGCAAAGTTAGGTCTCCCAGCAGCACGGTCGTTGGATTCCCGGTTGACAAGGCAATACCTGTGGCTGTGGCCAGGGTGCCGTCTATACCAGCCAGTCCACGGTTCGCCCAGCACTGTCCTGGCCGAAAGTTAAGGGGGGCCAGGTCTGCATATCTGATGCTGGAACTCGCCCCGAAGACGAGGTTCTCCCGCGGTCCTACCGCCGCCACGACCGCCGCGGCCACCGCTTCGCCACTGAGTTCGGGGGTGATATCAGGGGTAGAGACTTGCCACCGCTGCAGCCAGGCCGGATCCCCCGGGGGCAGGATGACTCGATCAGTTACCGTCGTGGCGGCATGGCCAGGATCGATCCACTCGGCGTGGGATGCCACGATGATCAACTCGATATCCCGCCGGGCCAGCAGGGCAGCGACTGGGCGCGACAGGGTTGGATGCCCATAAACGACGACTCGCTCAATCTCGGGCGCCAATCCTGGGAGCAACTCACGATAACCGGGGATCGCTGGCCCGGTCCGTGCGTTGCTGGAGGGTTCAGCTAGCAGCGGGGTTCCGGTGATCTCGGCGAGTGCACGGGCCTCAGCCCCCACACTTGGTGATGCGTCGCCGGCCAGGATCACGGTCCGGGCATCGGTGGTGACTTCATAGACCTGGGAACCACAACTGGTCAAGATCTGGGGCATGGTTACTTGAGGCTGCGGCCGTGGCGTTTCCGGAGATACCAGCGGCAGGTCGAACTCGACATTGAGCTGCACTGGGCCAGGGGCTCGGGTACGCAGCCCCGCCGCCAAGGCGGTGGCCCGCGCCACTGCGGCACGCCAAGCCTGAGGATCCCCCGATGAGCTGCTTAGCCTCAGGGTTCCACGCCCGGTAGGCCCCAGGAATCCCACCTGGTCGCAGGTCTGGTTTGCGCCAGTACCGACACAGGTAGCAGGCCGGTCGGCTGTGATCAACAGCAACGGAATCCCAGCCGCTTTGGCTTCCATCGCGGCCGGCAGCAGATTCCCGACCGCGGTTCCCGAGGTGGTTACGACAGCCACGACCTGTTCGCTGGCCTTCGCCAAGCCCAGGGCCGTAAACCCGGCCACTCGCTCATCGACACGCATGTGAAGGCGCAGCAGCCCGTCACTAGCTGCGTGGTCAAGGGCGATCAGCAGTGGGGCATTTCGTGAGCCAGGAGAGGCAACCACGTCGGTGATGCCTTGGGCGATGAGCCCCTCCACGATCGTGACACCGCATAGGGGTGAATTCATGGCAACTCCACACCAGCCAGTTTCGAAACCCGCCTCAACCGCGCCAACCACCAGTTGGTGGTTTCAGCATCGGCGCGGGCATCGGCCAGCAGCTCCTTGTCGGGGAATACCGAACGCAGCTCTAGCCACCCCTGCTGCGGAATCAGGGGCTCGGCCACCACATCACGCTCCAGCAGATTCCCAGTCTCCAATCCGCAGGCGTAATCGAGTTGCGGCAGCGATGCGGCCAAAGCCAGGCCCGCCGCAAGACCCACAGAGGTTTCGATCGCACTGGAGACGACCACTGGCAGGTCCAATTGGGCAGCCAATTCCAGGCATGCCCGTACCCCGCCAAGGGGGGCCACTTTCAGGACAACCAGGTCGGCGGCAGCTAACTCTCGAACCAGCAGAGGGTCGGTGGATCGTCGAATCGATTCGTCGGCTGCGATGGCCACAGCGCCGTCAAGGCGACGCCGAAGCTCGGCCAGTTCTGCGGTGCTGGCACAGGGCTGCTCCGCGTATTCCAAACCCAAGGGGGCCAAACGACGCAGCGCAGCCTCAGCTGTGGCCACATCCCAGGCGCCATTGGCGTCGATGCGGATTCGGGCATCGGGCAGGGCCTGGCGCACCGCCGCCACCCGATCGATGTCATCAGCCAGGCTGTGACCTGGGGCGGCGACCTTGACCTTGATCGTGGAACAGTTGCTGGACAGCACCCGCTGCGCCACCTCGTCGGCGGGGATCGCAGGAACGATCCCATTAACTGGTACTTGCTGCCGCGCCGGTGAGGGGAAACCGATCGTGGCGGCTTCGTGGGCCGCGTGTAGCCATGGGGCGGACTCGGCATCGTCGTACTCCGGGAACGGGCACCAATCACCCCAGCCGGCTGGCCCCTCGATCAGCACCCCTTGGCGTCGCCTGAGCCCACGAAATCCAAGCCGCAGCGGCAGGTCGTAGACGATCACCGGCCGACCGCCAAGCCAAGAAGAAGCCCGGCAGCCACTGTCAGCTCAGCCATGGATGTGGCTTGCAGCATCGCGATGAGATCCCGGCCAGTTGCTCCAGCAACGAGTCTCATGATCGGCCCCAGAACCAGTGCAAAGCCGATCAGCCCTAGCCCAGCCCACGGGGTAGTCAGCGCCATCATCCCCAGCACCGCGGCCATCGCGACCGCGACGAGGAGGACGAAGAAGGCGCGGGTGCGGCTATCCCCCAGCCGGGTTGCGAGGGTTCGTTTACCGACCAGGGCGTCGGCATTCAGATCCCGCAGGTTATTGACTACCAAGAGGGCACTGGCTAGGGCGCCAATTCCAGTGGCCGCCACCCAGGAGGCGACGGTGACGGTGCCAAAGGTGACATAGGTGGTGCCGACGGTGGCGACCAGCCCAAAGAAGAGAAACACCATGAACTCCCCGAGCCCAAGGTAGCCATAGGGGTTGGTTCCTCCGGTGTAATACCAGGCTGCCAGGATACAGGCCGCGCCTACGAAGATCAGCCACCAGAACCCGGTGATCGCCACGATCACCAGCCCGATGGCAGCAGCGGCAGCGAAACTCAAGATCGCAGCTGTCATCACGGCCCGTGCCGGAACCATGCCGGAGGCAGTCAGTCGGGTTGGGCCGATGCGCTGGTCGTCGGTACCTCGGATGCCGTCGGAATAGTCGTTGGCATAGTTCACCCCGATTTGCAGAGCTAAGGCGACGCCGAGGCACAGCACGGGCATCAAGATCATTCGCCATGTAGGCGGACCGGGACTGATCCACAGTCCAGCGGCGACACCGGCTAGCACGGGTGCGGCCGCGGCTGGAAGGGTTCTGGGCCGGGCTCCGGCCACCCACGTCGAAAGACTCATGATTGCGCTAATGCTAATGGTCTTCACTCGGTAATGAGTGCCATCAATGCTGCCCGGTCTGGTTTCCCCCCAGCAGTGAGTGGCACTCGGGCATGAATAACCTGCCGGGGAAGCCATTCTCGTGGTAGCTGTTGCGCTAAAGAATCGCGCCACCACGATAAATCTCCGGATACCGACACAACCACCACCCGCTGTCCCCATTCCTCATCACTCACCGCAATAACCGCGGCATCGGCGTCGATACGATTCACCTCGGCTCGTACTTGGGCTAAATCCACATTGACTCCGCCACTGATGATGACATCATCAACCCGCCCCACAATCTCCAATCGGCCTTCGCGCACTATGCCCCGATCCTTGGTCAGCAACCATCCCTCGCGCAGGGTCGCAGCCGTCAGCATTGGTTCTGCCAGGTAGCCGTCGAAGAGCATGGGGCCTTGCACAGCGACGCGTTCCTGGCGTAGCTCAACTGACACCCCGGGCAATGGATAACCATCCCAGCACACTCCCCCGCAGGTCTCCGACATGCCGTAGCTGGTAACCACCTGGATTCCTGCATCTTGGGCGCGTTGGTGAAGCTCCGCGGTCAGCGGCGCCCCGCCCAACAGCACGATGTCGAAGGCCCGCAGCCGGGAAACAATATCGGGGCTGGTCAAGGCTCGATGCAGCTGGGTGGGTACCAAGGAGATGGCATCTCCCTCACCGGTGGGATGCAGCCTGGACAGGTCAGTGCCTGCTTGGGGTACCTCCCGGCCTGCGGCGAGGGAACGGACCACCACCATCAGCCCCGCCACGTACTGGTGAGGCAGGGCGAGGTGCCAGGTCAGGTCAGTTCCTTGACGGGCTCGGGTCGCTGCTGCGGCAGCGATGATGGCCTGGCGGGATAGCACCACGCGCCGGGCAACACCGGTGGATCCTGAGGTCTGCACCACCGCACCAACCCTTTGGTCCAGGGCTGGGGCTATGCCCTCAGCGAACCACAGCGCTGGTCCGCCTGCGAGCATATCTGCGATCTGAGTGATCACCATTGTTCCCTTTCCTGGCGTGGCTTCCGCGACGATAACACCGATAAGATGGAGATGTGCTGAGGGTGTTATTGATCGTCGCGGTGGTGATGTTGACCATCTACTGCGTAGTCGAACTCGCCCAAACCCCCGGCAGCCGGGTGCGGGCTATGCCCCGCTGGCTCTGGTTGTTTACCATCATCTGCGTTCCCGTGGTGGGGCCGATGGCTTGGCTGTTTGCCGGGCGGCCTACCAATCAGCCCCGTCCCCGACAGCTCGGTCCCGACGATGACGACGATTTTCTGCGCGGGCTGCGGTAATTTTCGCCATGACTGCGGGCTTCGGCCCTTGGATTTGTGAAAGGACTCGCATGCGAAGCGGCCCTGAGGTTGTAGCTGGCTGGTTGAAAACCGCCGCCGATCAATTTGCCTCGAGTGTCGAAGCCCTCGACGATCTCGATGCTGCCATTGGTGACGGTGATCACGGCACGAATATGGCGCGCGGGTTTGCCACCGCAATGATTCTCTCCCCCGAGGATTCGGTGACCCCAGGCCAGTACCTCAATCAGGTAGGCATGGCCTTAGTCAGTTCAGTGGGCGGGGCATCCGGCCCGCTGTATGGCACCTTTTTCCTGCGAGTCGGCCGCAACTGGCAGACCCCTTACAGCATTGTAAGCGTCTACGAAGCCCTTTGCGCAGGTCGCGACGGAATCATGTCCCGAGGTCGCGCAGCAGTGGGTGACAAGACCATGCTGGATGCGTTGTGTCCTGCTATCGACTCCCTCGAAGCAGCCATGATGGCTGGTGAAACCGACCTAGGCACAGCCTTGAACACCGCAGTTGAGGCAGCACACAACGGAGCCCAGGCAACTGCGTCGATGCTGGCTAGGCGGGGACGCGCAGCCCACTTCGGGCAGCGCTCAATTGGGCATGTCGATCCGGGTGCCGCATCCATGGCGATCCTGCTCGAAGGGGCTGCTCGCCACCTAGGATGAGCATTTCGGGGCGCAAATATGCTCACTTTGCGCATCGGTTCTAGGCTTTCGCCCATGGGTTTGAGCACCACACCGCACAAAGCAGTCATCATGGCCCGGGGACTTGGTTCACGCATGCGCAAAGCCGCCGAAGGCGTGGCGCTGACTGCTGAGCAGAGCAAGGCCGCCGATCAGGGCGTCAAAGCGATGATCTCCCTGGATGGCCGTCCCTTCCTGGACTACGTCATCTCCGCCCTAGCTGATGCCGGATTCACCGACATCTGCTTGGTCATTGGACCAGAACACGACATCATCCGTGACTACTACGAGGCCCTGGATAAGCAGCGGGTCACGATCTCCTATGCCATCCAGGATGAGCCCTTGGGGACTGCGCATGCAGTGCTCTCCGCTGAGGAATTCGCTGGCGATGACCGGGTGCTAGTGATCAACTCGGACAACTACTACCCAACCGCATCGTTGCAGGCCTTGGCTGAGGTGCCAGGCTCCGCGGTTGTGGGGTACACCCGCGAGGCTATGCTCACGCGCTCCAATATCCCGGCGGAACGTATTGCCGCCTTCGCCCTGGCCACAGCCGATGAGAACGGTCATCTGGCGGAGTTGGTGGAAAAACCAGATGCCGAAACCATCGCCCGCCTCGGGGATGAGGCTGTCATCTCGATGAACTGTTGGCTCTGCGGTCCTGCGATCTTCGCGGCGGCTAAGGCTATCCCGAAGTCGGCTCGCGGCGAGTATGAGATCACCGACGCGGTTCGCCGGGCCATCGCAGATGGGGACCCCTATACGGTGGTGCGTGCCGAGGAGGGTGTGTTGGATATGTCCAACCGCGGGGACATCGCTTCGGTGGTGGCGGCACTGCGCACCCATGAGGTGCGACTGTGACCACATGGTTCGTCCCGGGTCGGTTGGAGGTCTTTGGCAAACACACCGACTATGCCGGCGGCAATTCGTTGTTGGCGGCGGTCGATCAAGGAATCACCGTCGAATTGAGTGATGGTCAGGCGGGTATCGTCGCGACGACGACAGCCAGCCCGGGTGAGGAGATCCGGCTGCTGCCGAATCAGGATTCGGGGCTGCCCACCGGCCATTGGAGTGGGTATTTGCAAGCTGTTATTGATCGGCTGCACCTGAACTTTGGCGAGTTGCGCCCGGCGCGGCTGGTCATCGACTCCACCTTGCCGCTGGCTAGTGGGATGTCGTCGAGTTCCGCGCTGGTGGTGGCCGTCGCCTTGTCCCTGATCGACCACAACGATCTGCGGGAGTACGACCAGTGGCGCGCCAATATCCATAACAGCATTGACCTGGCCGGTTACATGGCCTGTTTCGAGAATGGCATGAGTTTCGGCACCCTGACCGGGGTCCGGGGGGTTGGCACATTTGGCGGTTCCGAGGACCACACCGCCATGCTGTGCTGCACCGTCGGGAAACTCACCCAGTTCCGGTTTTGCCCCATCCGTGAGGGGGAATCCGTCGATTTCCCGGCTGATTGGAGCTTCGTCATTGGGGTCAGTGGAGTACTGGCCGAGAAAACCGGGGCAGCTCTTGAGCTATACAACCAAGCCTCGTTGCGCACCCAGGAGATCGTAGCTGCCTGGAATCGCGCCACGGGAGCCGAAGCCGTGACCATCGCTGATGTGCTGGCCAGCGACGAGGACGCCTATGAGGGGCTACATGCGGTGGTTGCCCACGACCCGGACTTGAGTGCACGGCTTCGGGCCTTTCTGACCGAATCAGAGGAGCTGATCCCGGCCGCCACTGCGGCGCTACGTAACGGCAATGTGGAGACCTTCGGGAGGCTGGCGCAACGATCACAACGCAACGCCGAGATTAACCTGGGCAATCAGATCCCCCAGACCAGCCGGATGCAGGCGCTGGCCTGTGAGTTGGGGGCCACTGGCGCGGCCAGTTTCGGTGCCGGTTTCGGCGGTTCGGTGTGGGCCTTGGTCGAAACCGCTCAGGCCGAGGACTTCGCCGCCTCGTGGCTGGCCACCTACACCTCCGAATTCCCGGACACCCGCCAGCGCGCCACCACCTTGGTAACCAGGCCTGGACATCCAGCGCGCCGCCTCGAACACTGACCCCCCACCTCCTACCCTCCCCTGCTTTTCCGCGATTCATCCGCCCCAAACGCCCCGAAAACCCCCATAAACCGCACAAAAGCAGGTGCCCACCGACCTGCGGGGGACTGAACCGCCGGCAGAATCATGACAACCGATGTCGAAGGCTGGGACGTAATAAGGGTGAAGGAGGTTCCTACAGTGACTTTCGAAGAATTCGTTGCCCTTCGGGGCCGACGCTTGTGGCGAGCCGCATTCCTCCTCACCGGCGATTATTTCAAGGCTGAGGATCTAGTACAGACCGCCTTGACGAAAACCTATGGCCGCTGGAGTGGGGATGCGGGGGCATTTGAGGCCTATGTCCGCAAAACGATGTACACCACCTATGTGTCGTGGTGGCGCCGACGATGGAACGCCGAGGTACCAACTGCCGAGCTCCCCGAGACATCCATCGGCTCGGCCACCCCGTTGACCTCCATTGATGTGTTGCGGGCCCTAGCCACTCTGCCAAAGATGCAACGCGCAGTGCTGGTGCTGCGCTACTTCGAGGATCGCAGCGTCGATGAAGTCGCACGGCTCCTTGGCATTTCCCCGGGAACCGTGAAATCCCATGCCAGCCGCGGTTGCGCCGCGCTACGTGGCAGTACCCATTTGGCCACAGTGAAGGAGGCATCATGACCGACGAAGACATCCCCCAGCTGTTCAACCTTGCGCTCCCACCGGATCCGGATACCTCAACCTGGGCTAACCAGACCCGTGACCGGGTTCGCCGTCGCCGGGTTGCCGGAGCTGTAGTAGTCGTCCTCGCTACCGTCGCGGCAGTGGTGCCACTGGCCCTACAGTTCCAGGGCGGGCGTGAAGCAGAACCACTCTCGCCAACCAGTGCCGTCACCAGCGCGAACCCTATTCCCTCAGCCACAGCGACACCCAGCCAGATGACACCCACACCAGCCAAGGATGAGGTGGTCAATCCCTGTATCGCGCTCGGTGAGGCCCTCACCGAGAATCCCAAGAATATGCTCGCGGAGAACCTTTCAGCAGGTCTACCCGATGGTGCGCAACGGATCTGGATGTGCGGCCGAGCAGACCTTGGTATCTATGGGGAAGCAGCCCCTGCGGAGCCGCTAACTACGGAAGTCGCCGAAACAGTGGCCTTGCTGAACCAGCGTTTCAACTACCCCTGGGTTGACGACCCAACCAACACCTGTGCCTCAACCGATACCCACAGCTACACCCTCATCATCGACTACCCACAAGGCCCTCGGTATGTCTTCGCAGAGCGTGACGGTTGCGGCATCATTGGGGACACCTCGACGAACCAATGGACTGGTGGCAAGGAACTCTTTGAGGCATTGGTGACGCGTTTCGCTCAGCAGCGCGCTGCCAGCCCCCCTCCCGAGACAACCATCGATGAGTCGAGCGCCGAGCAGGTATGTACCCCCATGACATCGCTGGTCAAACCAGACCTCACCGGTTTAGTCAGGGGCGCCTTCTGCGGCATCGACGACGAAGGTGCCCTCATGGGGGTGGTCATTCCTGCGGATCTCGTCGCCAAGATCGAGGCAGAGTGGCGTGCCGGACTGACCCCAGCGACCGAACCCGCAGCTGATGTGCCGAATACCTACATGGTGTTCCACGATGGTTGGGGATCAGCGGTGCAAGTGTGGTCTGAAGATAACGGGACCTACCTGGTCAATACCGGCGACGGTCATGGCTCTATCTGGAGGCCATCCGCAGAGGTGGAATTGGCGCTGAAGGATATCTTCACCAACCACGAGTGGACCGCTCGCTAACAACAGCTGTGGCAGCCTCAACCCGTCGGTATGAGGCTGCCACGGCTATGTTTCCCGATCCCGTTAGATCTTAAGCTGCGAGGTCATGGGGGTCGGATGCCCAAAGCGGTGGTTGGTGATACTGACGGCCTGCTCATGCACATAGGGCAGCAGGGCCAGCCGACCAACTGGCAGGCTTTCACCGTCGTACACACTCACATCGATGGATCCACCCACCGCAGTCAGCAGGTCGCGTTCACCCAGGTACCGGACACGCCCATTCGCGCTCTTGTCGAACCGCGCATCTGGCAGCACCGTGATGCCCAGACCGAAGCTACGCAGCAGCTCCGCGAGCGCATTCCCGGGTTCCTCCCAGAACGAGAAGGACACCTCAGCCTCGGTCACGATTGCGGCAACAGCCTCCCGCAGCACAGCTACCAGGTCGTCGGTTTCAATCCGAACGATCACCTTCGTCGGACGATACCTGAAGGCGTTGATCTCCACGCTCAGCGCCGAAGGATCATGGACGGCACCAAAGAGGGTCTGCCAAGCCGCTTGATCGGACGCGGCTGCGGAACTCAACCATTGCGCCTGGTCAGCCTCCACTAGATCGCGGGAGGCGGCCAGGAATCGGGCTAGGCGCGGATCAGTTGGAGTGCCGGGCACAACAACCGGATCGGCGCTCCAGGTGCCAAAGCCCACCACATAGTTCGGGCCGCCAGCCTTACCGCCAGTACCGACCGCCGACCGCTTCCAGCCACCGAAGGGCTGCCTGCGAACAATGGCACCAGTGATAGAGCGGTTGACGTAGAGGTTGCCGGCCGCCACATTGTCCAGCCAGTACTGGATTTCGTCGGCCTCAAGCGAATGCAGACCCGCGGTCAGGCCATAGTCGGTGCCGTTTTGCCACTCGACGGCGGTCTCAAGGTCGGGGGCTGCCATGAGCCCGAGGATGGGTCCGAAGTACTCAACTCGGTGGTATTCGCTCCCTGGTTTGACTCCGACGCGGATACCAGGACGCCATAGTCGATCATCGATTTGCTCGGGTTTGAGCAACCACTGCTGCCCTGGCTCAAGGGTGGTCAGCCCCCGCAACAGTTTCTCCCCGGGTACTTCGGTCAGCGGCCCCATTTGGGCTGCGGCATCGGTTGGCCATTCCACGACGAGCGAGGATGCAGCGTCGACAACCTGATCAAGGAATCGACGGGAGGTGGCAACCGAACCCACGAGGATTCCCAACGAGGCAGCCGAACACTTCTGGCCGGCATGCCCAAAGGCGGATGCCACCAGATCGGCGGCGGCCAGATCAAGATCAGCCGATGGGGTTACCACTAGGGCGTTCTTCCCGGAGGTCTCGGCCAGCAGCGGCAGGTTTGGCCGCCAGGAGCGGAATAGCTCAGCTGTCTCGGCAGAGCCGGTGAGCACCACCAAGCCGACCCGCTCATCAGTGACCAGTTTCTTGCCTAACTCCCGGTCCCCTAGCACCACGAACTGCACCAAATCCTTCGGCAGGCCAGCACGCCAGCAAGCCTCGGCCAATAGTGCAGAACACCGACGTGCTGGGGATGCGGGCTTGAGCACCACAGCTGAACCAGCAGCCAAGGCCGCTGCCACCCCACCGAATGGGATTGCCAGCGGGAAGTTCCATGGCGGAGTCACCAGCGTCACTCGCGGCGGATTGTGGTTGGCGCCAGCGACCTGCTCCTCAGCGAGGGTGGCGTAGTAGTGGGCGAAGTCACAGGCTTCAGATACCTCAACATCGGCTTGGTCGATGAGTTTGCCTACCTCATCGGCGGCCACGGTGATGAGTTCGGAGCGCATCGCCTCGAGTTCAGCGCCGACCCGACGCAGGGCCGCAGCCCGCTCGGCGGCTGGGGTGGCTGCCCACCGTTCCCCAGCGGCTGTGGCCTGGGCCAGTACCGCATCCAAGGAATCGGTGGTGGAGACATCGGCCTGCGCCACAGTTTCGGCCCCCAGCTGTGGGGCAGGTAGTGCGGCACGGATGGCATCAGCCCACTCCTGGTTGCTGACCAAGGCAGGATCCGTGTCGGCAGTGTTGGCGAAGACCGTCGGGATACTACGTTCTTGCCTGGCCCATGAGGTTGGGGCGGGGGCACCAACCAAGGCGGTCGCGTCGCGGAATCGGGATTCCTCACGATCCAGGAAGGCTTGATCGCGACCCAGGTTGGCGGCCCCGGACATGAAATTCTCAGGAGCGGCGTTCTCTTCCAGACGACGCACCAGGTAGGAGATGGCGGCATCGAATTCGCTTCGTGGCACCACGGGGACGTAAAGCCGCAGCGCACCGACCTCATTCATGATCACGTGCTGGAGCGGCACAGCCATACCGGAGAGCATCTCGATACCAACACCAGAGCCGATGTTGCGTGCCTTGGCCAGTTCAACAGCCGTTGCCAGGCTGTAGATATTGTGGCTGGCCACACCCAATTCCAGGGTCTTGATGGACTCCGGGGTGATCAGCCGATCCAGGGCACTCAGATATGAGGCATCGCTGGCGACCTTGGTGGGCAGCACCGGATTTGGCCAGCCCCGCATCTCGGCTTGGGTGCGTTCCATTGCCATATTCGCACCCTTGACTAGCCTGACCCGCAGCGGCACCCCACCAGCGGCAGCGCGTCGGCGGGCTAGGTCCTGAACCCAGTCAACGATCAGCGGGGCTTCCTTGAGATATGCCTGGACGGCTAGCCCCAAGCGCACATTCGGCAGTTCAAGGGCGAATCGTTCAAAGACTTCAAAGGTCAGGTGGAGGTCGCGGTATTCCTCCATGTCGAGGTTGACTAGTTTCCCGGTTCGGTCGGCGATCTCGATGAGCGGGCGCAACCTCACCACAGCCTCCTCGACGGTGGCTTGGTGGGCCCACACCGAGTGCGGCCCCATGACCGAGGACACCTTGATGGAGACATAGTCCACATCGGGTCGGCGCAGCAGCTCCATGGTTCGGTTGAGTCGGTTGGTGGCGTGCTCATCACCAAGCACCGCCTCACCCAAGAGGTTGATATTGAGGTCCGCACCGCCCTTGCGCAACCTGGCGAGTACCGGTCCCAGATCCTGACCGATATCGACGACGAGGTCACCCAGCAACGCGGTAAAGGCACGACGAACCGCCGGCAGCATCACCCGTGGCGCGGGGGCAACACCGATCCCCAGGCCTGCACGTAGATAGGCGGGCAGGAAGGGGACTTTCTGTTTGGCCAGCCGACCAAGGGTCCTGGCAGCCACTGCCGGATCCTCAGGACGCAACACTCCGTCGACGAACTCCAGCGTGAATCGGAGACCATCCGGATGGTCCAAGGCACCAGCGAGCAACCGTGCTGCTCGGGGCTCGGGGAAGGACAGGGACTGCTGGGCCCAGCGGCGTGCAGTACGCACGGTTCGGTCGATGAATGTGGGCGTGGTCACATTGGTCATGCGACGATCTTGCCGCATGCCGTTTTCATTTCGCACTTGGGGCACCTAAGAGTATTCATCTTGTCCCTGACAACTGTGGACTATGGTAGTTTCTGAAGGCCCTTTACCGATCACGCTGGCAGATCGCCACGACGAAGTTTTAACCACAGTTAACTGCGCGATGCGCCTGAGTCAGGTTAGGGTCACTGCATGCCTGTCTTGATCACTGACCACAGCATCCCCGACCGCGAGGCGCTGGTGCGGCTCTATGACAGTGTCAACTGGACCTCCTACACAGCCGATCCTGAGCGACTGCATCAGGCGGTAACTCGATCGCTGCGAGTAGTGTGTGCTCACGATGGGGACCGACTCGTTGGCCTAGCCCGCGCCGTTGGTGATGGGCTGACCATCATCTACCTTCAAGACATCCTGGTCGACCCTGAGTATCAGCGCCAGGGCTTAGGTCGCGCCCTGATGAATGCGGTATTTCAGCCATATAGCGAGGTCCGCCAACAGGTGCTGATCACCGACGATGAACCGCAGCAGCGGGCCTTTTACGAGCATATGGGCTACACCGAGATCCGCGATCTCACTGCCCATCCCCTTCGGGCCTTCGTCCGGCTAGCACCACCGCTCAACCGTGACTCCAGCAGTAGCGAGGATCTGGGCGCCGCTAGGTAGACCGGCCTGGCTGCGGGCGACTTCGGTGTATGGCTGCTCATAGACCACCCGCGCTACTCGGCGACTGTTGACGATCAGCCGAGCGCAGGTCGCACAAGGCTCATGAGTGACATAGAGGGTGTGCCCTTCACCGTTCCAATTGGCAGCCAATAGCGCGTTGGTTTCAGCATGGATGAATCCGCTCATCCCCTGCTCCAGTGATTCTCGTTCATTCGGTTCACCGGCGGCACGCCCGTTGTAGCCCACACCCACCACCCGATTAGCGTGGTCGAGGAGGCAGGCACCTACTTGAACTTTGCTGTCGGCACTACGCGTGGCCCACAGCCGAGCCGTCGCGATACCAAGCTCATCGAAGCTGGGGCGTGATGCTGTCATGGTCCCAAGCCTAATGCGACCTCGCTGGTCCTGGGCTGGCGAGCTGACCGGCTGCCATGAAACCACCGATCGTGGTTGGCGGCGCGTGCAGATTCTCAACATTCAGCCAAACGGCTGACAGTTTTTGCGCCCCAGGCCATATCACCGTCCTATAACGTCTACTTAGATTTTCTCAGTCTCCTCTCAGCGTTATGAAGGACTCTTAATGACCGAGCCCACTACCCCGGCACCTGAATCGCCTCCAAGTCGACGTACAGCCATAGTCGCCGGTGCTGGACTATTAGCCCTCGCCGGGTTCGGCGCAGGTGCCGCAACTCTGCTTGGGCAGCAGCCAACTCCCAACTCGCAGCCGCCGGTGAGTGATCCAACTGGGGGTGCCCCGTTGCGGCTCAATCGTCCGATTGCGGCACCGACGGTGGAGGCCACTACCGCGGCCCCCACCCCCACGCCGACTCCCACCCCGTCGGTGGCAGTGGAGGTCCCGGTGACGGTGGTTGAGGATCCGGAAACCTCCACAGCTGAAGCAGCACAACCAACCCAGGTGCCCGCCACAGAGGCGGATTCTGAGCCGGTGCGGGTGTTGCAGGATCCAATGGATCCGGAGATGGTCGAGGAGGAAGATCCGGCTACCCCTGATTCCAATGACGAATTCGCTGCAGGTCCGGCCCAGATCGATCCTTCGGAGGCTTATCTGGCCGCACCCCCGGACGCGACGCTGAGGGGCACCAACCCCAATGCACCCGGCTTGAAGTTGGAAACCACCCCGGCCTGGCATCTGGCACGACGAGCGGGACTGAGCAGCAGCACGGTGATCGCAGCCGAGATTGAGTCCATGGGCACCACCGCCTGGATCGACTACCAGCTGGCTCCCGAGAAGATCGATGATTCCTTCGTCGACGGTCTCATCTCCCAGCATTTCCGGTGGTCCACTGCCCCGCTGACAAGCGTCTTTAAAGAGACCCGGCAGACCTGGCGGGTGGCTCATCAACTCACCAATGCGCTGCTCGCTCGTTCGCGGTTCACCCGGCGTGTCCTAGCCGAAAACGTCTATGACGTGTTGGCGAACCACGTCTACGCTCCCTCGATCGGTAAGGCTCCGCAGTTCTCTGGAGAGTATGACGCCTTGATCCGCACCCATGGCCTTGGACGTTACGCAGATCTGTTGCACGCGTTGATGACCCATCCAGCGATGCTTATCGAGCTGGATAACCACGTCAACACCAAGGACAATCCGAACGAGAACCTGGGCCGGGAGCTGCTGGAGTTGTACACCGTCGGGGTGGGCAATTACACCGAGGATGATGTACGTCACAGCGCACTACTGCTGACTGGCCACGGCCTGGATTGGAGAACCCTGGCTTATACCTATCGCGAGGCCAATCACCACTTAGGGGCGCTGGAGATCATGGATTTCAGCGACGGCAATGCTGCCTCCGGGCAGGGTCCCCAGCTGCTGAAAAGCTACCTCGATCACCTAGCGGTCCACCCTGCTACCGCCCAACGACTCGCCCACCGATTCGCCGTGCGATTCATCAGCGACGAGCCGAAGCAGTCCACCGTCGATGAGCTGGCCAAGGTCTACCTCGACTCAGACACCAGCATCGCCGCGCTGGTTCGGGCAACCCTGCTACACCCCGATTTCGAGGCCTCCGCCGGGCAGAAGTGGCGTCGTCCCGGTGATGTGGTGATGAGCATCGCCCGGGCGTCGCAGGTGGTCAATGTCTCCCCTCGGGGCACCGTCGGTTCCGGTAGGGAAGGAGACACTGGACTTCTTGGTTGGCTGATCAGCACCGGCAAGGATATGCCCCGGCAGTGGCCGGTGGTCAACGGCTATCCCGACACCGCCAGCTACTGGAATTCCGCCTCGATCACCTTGCCGATGCTCAACGCAACCCAGGCTGCGGTCTCCGGTGACAAGCGGGAATCAGGGGAAACGAATTGGGCCGTCGCGATGAGCGTCAACCCTGGGGACAATGCGGTAGCTACCGCCGAAAGACTGACCTGGCATTTAACCGGATACCGGTGGCCCAGCGATCTGGTGCTGGCCATAGCTGGTCTTCTCATGGGTGACACCGCCGCTGACCCCAGCTCCACCCTGCCGACGGAGAAGCTGGACTACTGGGTTTCCCAGGCAGTTCGGGTGATCTTCGCCAGCCCCTACGGATTCTGCAAGTGAAAGGCGCAGCAGTGAGCAAGCCCATCAAGACCTGGTTCACCCGCGGTGCGGCGATGATGCATGAAGACATCGTCACGCCGATGCACCACCACAAGGAATCCGACGACGAACTCATCGTTGATGTCGGAGAAAAGAAAGTGTCGATGAGCTGCTGTGAGGCAGATAGTTTCGTCACCGAAAACTTCGACCGCCCTGAACTCTACGAGGTCGATCACGTAGCTGGCGGCCCCACCCACATCAAACGTCGCCACGTATTAGGTGGCGTAGCGGCTGGCTTTGGTGCGCTGCTGGCGGGCTCGACGCTGCCCCGGTATGCCTTCGCTGATCCCGGCACCAACGACGGCCACCTATTGGTGTGTGTCTTCCTGCGCGGCGGATTCGATGGACTGTCAGCGGTGGCTCC
Source organism: Arachnia sp. (assembly GCA_041855345.1). GTDB lineage: Bacteria > Actinomycetota > Actinomycetes > Propionibacteriales > Propionibacteriaceae > Arachnia. The sequence continues at coordinate 19,072 of JBHAEB010000086.1, forward strand.
GCTGAGCGATTCCTCCTACCTGGCAGCCCGCCCCAGCATCGGTGTGCGGCCAGACCAGGCCATCAGCCTCGACGGCAATTGGGGCCTGAATCAGAACATGGCGGCTCTGGGTGAGTTGTGGAAGGCCGGCGATTTAGCGATCGTGCAGGGTGCTGGCACCCCCGATGTCACCCGATCCCATTTCACGGATCAGGCGACGGTGGAACGGGCCGCACCGGCCAATGTGCGCTCTGGCTGGCTGGGTCGTCATCTGCAAACCTCTGCCTCAGCCACCGGCACCTTCCGCGGTATTACGGTGGGCAATTCAACTGTGCTGTCGCTAACCGCTGATGCGGTCAATGCTCTAGCGATCTCTAGCATCGAGAGTTTCGACTTGCGCACCTATGCTGGCGAGCAAACCCAGCACAATGTGCGCACCCTGCTGGAGAAGATGTATAACGGCGCCGGTGGTGAGGTCCAGGAACAAGCCACAGTGACCTTCCAAGCCATCGACACCCTCAAGCAGCTGCGCACCCAGTCATACACCCCGGAAGCTGGGGCCGCCTATCCCAACTCTCATTGGGGACGCGGCCTAGCCGAGATCGCACGACTGGCGAAGGCTGGGGTTGGGGTCGAGGTGGCCTGTATCGACCTAGGCGGCTGGGATATGCACAGTCGTGTCGGCTCAGCTGCTGACCAAAACGCCGCTTTCTCGCGATTGTCCCGGGAGTTGGCCGACGGCATCGCAGCCCTACGCAAGGATTTGGGTGACCGGTGGGCAAAGACCACCGTGGTGACCATGTCCGAGTTCGGGCGGCGGGTCGCGGAAAACGGCGATCAAGGCCTCGATCATGGTCAGGGCAACACCATGTTCGTCGCTGGTGGCGGACTCAAGGGCGGAAAGGTCTATGGCACTGTCCCGACCTTAAGCGCCGACAACTTGAGCCTCGGTGACGTGCCCATCAGCCTGGACTACCGTCAAGCGCTGTCCGAGATCGTCTCGGGCAGGCTCGGTAATGGCGGGAAATTGGCTGAAATCTTCCCCGGCTTTACCCCCGGCACTCCGCTGGGGCTGGTATAGCCCGCTGGGTGGGGATTCACACCTGGGTCCCGGTGGGTCCCCACCCAGCGCCACCAAATCCGGTTGCGCCGACACCGACTGTGGCTAGCAATCTCAGCGGAGGTTCACTCCCATTCGATAGTGCCTGGGGGTTTGGGGGTGGTGTCGTACATGACGCGGGTGACGCCCGCCACCTCATCGATGATCCGCAAGGTGACCTTACGGATCACGTCATAGGGAAGCTCGTAAATGTCGGCGTGCATCGCGTCGATGCTAGTGACCGCCCGCAGCACGATGGCATCCCCATAGGTGCGGGAGCCGTCGACGACGCCAACAGCCCGGCCGCCTGGGCAGACAGTGAAGTACTGCCAGATCTTGGTGTCGAGACCAGCTAGGGCGATCTCCTCACGGAAGATCGCATCGGATTCGCGGACCATACGCACGCGATCAGGGGTGATCTCCCCCACAACCCGTACTCCTAGCCCAGGGCCGGGGAAGGGCTGACGCCACACCATCTCCCGAGGTAGACCCAGAGCCTCCCCTGCCACCCGCACTTCATCTTTGAAGAGATAGCGCACCGGCTCCACCAGTTCGAAGTTGAATTCTGCTGGCAGGCCACCCACATTGTGGTGAGATTTCACCACACCCTTGTCAGAGTCTGATTCGATGATGTCCGGGTAGATGGTGCCCTGCACCAGGAAGCTGTGGTCGCCGAGCGCGTCGGCTTGCTCCTCAAAAACCCTGATAAATTCCTCGCCGATGATCTTGCGTTTGGTTTCCGGGTCTGCGACCCCAGCCAATTTGGTGAAGAAACGCTCCTTGGCATCCACCATGATCAGCTTCATGCCGAAGACAGAACCAAAGAGTTCCTTAACCATCTCCGGCTCTCCCTGACGCATCAATCCGTGATCGACGAAGATACATGTCAGCTGTTCCCCGACCGCTTTGTGCACGATGGCGGCGCATACGGAGGAGTCAACCCCACCCGATAGGGCACACAGTACTTTCTTATCACCGACTTGAGAGCGCACCGCCTCAACCAGGTGCGGGACGTATTCCTCAATGGTGCCCTCAAATCCGGTGCGGGCAGTGAGCGTTTCACGAGTCATAGGGAAAAGCCTAGTACCGCGTCGCTTCGATCTCTCGATACTGGACGGGCATGGATGGGACCCGCCGCGGCAGGGGTGATGTCCCGAACCTTTCCTCGACGGTGAGCGGTTGTGGATCGGGAAATGGGGATGCCAAGCTCTTTCCTTCGAGGATGACTCGCCGCTGGACAGCTACAGCGCTCATGGCACCCTCAACATGGTTGTACTAGGCCACTTCGTGCTGACGTGGCGACGTTACGGCGTCGCCATGAACCGAGGACGACACCGAGCGCCAGGCCGGCAAGATCGGCTATCGCGTCCCAGATTTCTCCGGATCGATGGGGTACCCAGGTGATCTGGATGAGTTCCGATACTGGTGCATGTACTGCCAGCAGCACCATCGGCCACCATCGTGACGTGAGTCCTCGAAGAAAGACCGCGGGAAGGAAGAAGACCGCGGCATGAACCACCTTGTCGGCAAAGGGGAAAGGCATCACACTCGGGTAGGGGGAACCTGGCTGATATAGCACCCACAGCTGGATCGCGAGGGCTGCGATCAGCCCAATCATCAAGGCGGCTCGAAGGAAAGAGTTCACCACACGACTATGCCGCACAAGGACAAATCATTCATCACAGCCGACGAACCTGCTCCATCACTGCGATGAAGTCTTTCCCCGCAGCGATGCGTTCGGCCCGTTCCTGCTGTGCTTTCTCCAGAATGCCCTTAGCGGTGGTGGTTGCGTAGGCCACCTCGTAGTCGAGTACCTCGTGATCTTCCTTACGTGAGGCCCGACTGCGTAGCACTGAGCTGGTGGCATCGGCTGCCCATATCCCCACGATCATGCAGATGAGGATTGGCCACCACAGCATGGGTAGCTTCGTGACGAACAAGCCCAACACAACCCCAACCACCACGCACAATCCCAGGATGACCGGCCCCTGGGCCGTTAGCCCAGTGGGTTGACTGGCATCGATCTGCTGATGAAGGTGACGTAATCGCGCCCGGTCCGTAACCCCGTTTGGGTCTACTGTCAGCCCAGATGCCACCTCCACCGTTGGCACCTCAAGTGCAGGCCCGCTGGCGTAGGCCTCTGCTGTTGGCAGCAAGGCTTCACCGATCAGCCGCCACAGTTGGAATCTTTCTGGTCTACGAACCTTCTCATTTACTGCTGCTTCCCGGAGCATATCGACCACCAGGTAGCGGGGTTCTGGCACCTCCTCTGGTAGCGCAACAGCGCCACTGGGATTAGTGAACTGCTCCTCCAGGACAGCAGCACGCGCCAGCAAGGCCTCCTCTGGTGGGGTACCGCGACCGATAAGGACGTGCAGGATCTTAACCAGCATGGCGTGGGTGGCCTGGTCCTCTTCCTGCTGTGTGGTGGCTAAAGGTGGCTCTTCGGCTGCCGGGACGGAGTCTGATTCGGCCGCAAGGCTAGGTTCGGTTGCAGTATCTGCCTCCTCGGATCGCGTTGCTGAGCCGTCCAGGCCTTGTCCGGAAGGTTGAAAATCCGGGCCTGGGGGATCCTCGCTATGGGCGGCCTGCTGGCCGAGAACAACCCCATCGAGGCGACGACGCCCCGACAGTGCGCGCCAGCCATCATGCGAAAAGTTGGGTAACGCTTCAACCGCTGGCACAGGTGATTCTGGATCTGGGGCCAGTGTCAGGATCTGCTCCTCAACCCAGGACAGTGCTTGGGTTGAGGAAGCTTTACCGCTAACGCTTACAGCCCAGGTCGGCCAATCCTCGGCTGCTTGGGCTGCAGTCGTCAGGAAGGGACGAAGTCTTGACAGTGCTTGGTTCCCGAAGGCCCCTCGTAGGGTCACTAACCACGTAATCAGTTGGGACTCATCCCAGGTGCCATCGGCGGCTGGTTTTAACGCCTTGTCAACCTCCTCAATTGCCGCTGGTCCCGCTCCCAATGCCGCACGAGCGCAGGTGAGAAACATCCGCGCCTGCACCTCGTCCCGCCCAAGGGCCTCCTCAGCCAGCACCGGATCTATGGCACCATCTGGCTTGAGAGCGGCGACGGCGGGCATCAGCCAATAGCCGGGGATGTCATCTCGGGGCGGTGGCATGGTGCCGGCAAGCAAAGCGTTGATATCTTCGCGCGCATGTCGCCGTGCAGTGGTTTCGACCGGGAAAGACTCTAGTTCCTTACGGATACCGTCGAGCTCCACGAATGCGACGAAGGCGTTGGTCAGGGCCGTGAGTCGCTGTTGAACATCGCCGCGCATGGAGTCAAGTTCGTTCTTGAGGCTACTGACGGCCTTGGTGTGGCGCGCCTCATTAGCGTCGACAGCTGCAGCAATATCGGTGAGATCCTCACGAATGGCTCTAAAACCGCGACTCGCATACGACCACAGAAACAAGTCCTCCATACCCCCATGGTGGCGCAACGCTGGCTCACTTGGGTCAGGATCCCTGCCCTAAAGATCAGGGTCACCAGCCCAAGCGAGGGGTAGAGAATGCAGATCGAGGAAGTCTTCTAGACCTCGTCAGCGATAGTGTGAGGCAGCCGTCGTTCTTCACGATGGTCAAGAATGACTCCGTTATGGTGCGGTTTCCTGCCGTCGAGCTCAAGCGTCCACGGCAGGATTAGAGCCGATTCGCAACCTCTCGCCTTCACGATGGGCCAAGCCGTCGTGGATGAGCGATAGGACGCAACGTTCAAGCTGTTGTAGATCAGTCCATGCGATATCAGCTGGCGCCACAGCCTCGTGGACCCGCAATGCCCCCATGATTCGGCCTCGACACTGCCGATCAGTTCCCGCCCAGGCCTGCGCACGTCGCTTTGGCCCGTCGAATCGCGGTTGCCCAGCAGCGACCCAACGGCACTGCTGCCGGACTGGGCAGTCCTGGCAGATCGGCGATCTCGCAGTGCATACCAACGCCCCGAATTCCATGACCGCCTGCGACCATTCGGCACAGTCACTATCACCAGCAGGCAGCCACTCGATGGCACGGCGCCGCTCAGCGGCCGTCTCCGTGTTGGAAACGGATTCTTGCCCGCCATCGAGCCGAGCCAACACTCGACGAATATTGGTGTCCAAGACCACTGAGCGGCGACGAAATGCGAACGCCATGACAGCTGCTGCGGTGTAACGGCCTATGCCGGGAAGCCGCAGCAAATACGCTTCATCTTCTGGAACCTCGTTCCCATCATCGGCCAGCTGACGGGCGGCATCTCGCAGCCGCAATGCGCGGCGGGGATATCCCAGCGATCCCCAGGCTCGCAGCACCTCCGCGCTATCGGCTTCGGCAAGGTCACGTGGGCTCGGCCAGCGTCGCTGCCACTGCTCCCATGGCCCCACGACACGAGCCACTGGGGTCTGCTGAGCCATGATCTCGCTGACCAACACGCCCCAAGCCGTCACGTCCTCGGCACGCCAGGGCAATGGGCGTGCGTTGGCGTGGTACCACTGCACGACGGCTTCACGGATCGGAGCTTTGTTGGGCACCGCGTCAGGCTACAGGGCGAGGCTCGCTAATCTGACCAGGTGAAGTCCACCGCCACACTACGGAAGCAGGAGAGCTGGCTACGTCGAGAAGGATTGGGACTAGTCATTCCTGGTCGCCGCCGCCTACCCCGCCTATTGAGTGCGTTAGCCCCGTTCATGGTTTTTACGATCCTGGCTGAGGCTGGCTTACATATTTTGATACTTGCTGCCGAGAACCTCGAGGATGCGGCCTTAGAGGATCTACGTCTCACCGCTGATCAACAGGCCGGATTCACCTGGGGAATCGTCATTATGGCCTTAAGCATCCCCGCAGCTGTGATCTATCAACTGTGGCAGCGCAGCCGTCCAGTATGGCTTCAACGCAGCTTAGCTGCGGTGTTAGTCCTGGCTTGGTTGATCGTCTGCATCAACTTGGATGCCTCGGTAGTGGAAGCGTTCCTGGTAGTTGTCGCCCTGGGTTTCATCTATCTAGAAGCACCGTCAATGCTGCGATGGGCCGGAGCTACAGTGGTGAGGTCATTGACGCTGCTTGGCCCGATGGTGGCTCATGTATTGCCTTTCTTGTTGCTGGCCCAGTTACTGGTGTTCTTTACCGAAGAAATGTGGGGCATGGCTTATTCATTCTCTAAGGCCCGCATGTGGGCGGTCTGCGGACTGCTATTTGCGCCAACGGTCATGCTGACCTGGTCCCAGAGCAGCCGAGCCCTCAAGACTCATCTTGACCATCATTCCGACGGCGGACCGCTGCTGCGCGATACCCCATTCGCTGAGGTCGAAAACACCAATAACAAGCCACTGCGGCTGGGCGAACGCATCAACCTGGCGTTGCTGCCCACTATCGCCCAGCTCATCCAGGTTCTGTTGTTCGTAGGAATCGTCTTCGCTTTTTTCCTGGCCTTCGGCAGTGTCGCATTGACGCCTGAGTTGATCTCGAAGTGGACGGGCCACCCTCCGATCCGCATGATTTGGCTGGGTATTTCCTTGCCCATCGATCTGACGATGTTCCGGGTGTCTATGATGCTGGCCGTCTTCTCGGGGCTTTCCTTCGCCGCATCCAATGCCACTGACGGCAATTATCGCGAGATGTTCTTGGCACCCATCGTCGACAACATGGAGCGGGGCTTGGCGGCGCGTCACCGATACCTTGGCTGATTGTGACTTTGGCTGGGCACCATATCGAATCACGTTCCAATCCGTCGTCAAGTGATCATGGAGCTACCCTCAACCCCAGCAACGACGATCCTACGTCGGCCTTTCGGCCAAGGCCATTGATCTTGGCGAATGCGGTGCTTGACTGAATACCTAGCTGCTGACCGCGTAGCACGACCCAACCAAAGGATCGAGATGGAAAAACCTGTCACCAGCCGATATGTGGTGGTTTTCGATACCAGCGATACCACTGTGCTCTCCGACATAGCACCAAGCCTGCTGGAAGCCGATGGCTTCTCTACAAAACTCTATTTCCCTCGTCTAGGCATCGCCGTCGTTGAGGGACGCCCAGTCGGGTTCCAAACCCTGGCCGCCCACGCCAGCGAACGCAAAGTCCCGATGTCGTTACTGCCCGAAACACGCTATTACGCCATCGGTGCTGACTCCTATCAGGACACAGATAGTTCAACATGGGGCCAGCAGGCGGTGGCTGCCGTTGATAGCCCCTGGACGGGGGCTGGGGTCCGGTTGGCGGTGCTCGATACCGGTTTCGACAGCCAACACCCCGATTTCGCTGGCCGTGTGGTCACCACCGCGTCATTCATTGATGGCGAGGGTCCAGAAGATGGACACGGCCACGGCACCCACTGCATTGGGACGGCGTGTGGACCACGCAGCCGCGCAACCGGTCGAGGCTATGGCATCGCCCCGGGGGTTGAAATCTATTCCGGCAAGGTATTGGGAACCGACGGCTCCGGCACCGACTCAACGATCCTCTCCGGCATTGACTGGGCCCTGGAGCATGGCTGCCAGATCATCTCTATGTCCCTCGGCGCCGACGTGCGGGAGGTACATCCGCCCTATGTCGCGGCCGGGAAGCGGGCCCTTGAACTTGGCTCAATCATCATCGCAGCCGCCGGAAATAACGCCGCACGCAGCCAGGGCAATCCCGGATTCGTTGGTGCCCCCGCCAATAGCCCCTATGTGATGGCGGTCGGCGCGGTCGATTCGCAGCTCCAAGTGGCAGACTTTTCTGCCCGAGCTGTTGGCGGCGAAGGGGGCGAGGTCGACGTCGCTGGGCCTGGGGTGGATGTGTATTCATCGTGGATTTCACCGGGGCTATATCGCAGCATCAGCGGCACCTCCATGGCCACCCCTCACGTTTCCGGGCTAGCTGCATTGACGG
>JBHAEB010000087.1:0-9253 GCA_041855345.1 Arachnia sp.
CAACGCGACACTCTCTATCTCTTCTGGGCATAAAACAACTCAGGATCCACCGGAACCTCATCTAACCCATTCAACCGATACGTCTCCAACACCGCATCCACCACCTGCCGCGGCTGCCACGACAACGGAACCCGAATCAAAGACCCCTGCTCAAACCGCTCCAACCTCACCCCATCAGCCACCAACGACACCGTCCCAACCCAATCATTAATCCACACCCGATACCCCACCGGCAACAACCACTCCCCACGCCGCGCCAGCCGATTAACACCAGTCTTCTGATGCACCACATAAGCCGGATCAAAACCACGAACTAACCCCACAAACGACGCAGAAACCACCGCATCCAAATCAGCACGCGTAGAACGCCAAAACTCGTGCAATACAGACGGATCCGAAAATAGAGGAGACAACCCATGCTGCCCCCCAGTAATGAAAATGCCTGTTTGCAACGGCCCCCCACCTGCAGCAACCGTATAGCTGAAACCGTAAGGAACCCACGGCTGCCCACCATCACCCTTCGGAACCCGAGAACGAATCATCTCCGCCAACGACTCAAACCGGCCATCCCACTCAGCTGTCGCACTCCTCCAGCCCCCCCACCTCAACCCGCGAAGAAAACTCCGTCAAAAACCGCCATGTCTGCTCCGCCAACGAATCCGCCGACTCATGCACACGCGGCCACGAAGCTGCGACCGAATAATCACCCAAATCCCACATCACCACACCCTACCTTTCAGGAGTAAATACAACATCAACCCCGGAAATCTCGTTACGATCAAACAATGCGGCTACAGCATCCGCACCTACCCGAGTCAAAACATGCCACTCCAGAATAGCTCCCCGTGGGAAGGCACATCGGTCTGATTTTTGGTTTCTTTAGCCACCCTCGGGACTGTCCTAGATACAGCGCGAGCGGCTTCATCACGCCCACAGGGAAGGAGGAGTGACGATCGCCGAATAGACCACTGTTAACAGTGGTTTGCTGGTCGTGGAGTCGGCCTGGATTGAGACTACGACGCGGGCATTACCCATCTTCATGTGAGTCGGTGGATCTGGGTGAGCTACTCGTGCTGATGGTGCGTCAAGTCAAACCTGACGGGAACGTGGCGACTGGCCCCACTGGCCCAAGGAAAGCGTTGACTACTCAGGTTGAAGAAGCAGCCCCTTAGTGGGTAACTATCCGAGCACCTGGGTTTCGACGACCTGGTTGGCCGCGGTGATGGGCACTCTTTCGACGGCATCGCGTCGAACCAAGGTCTACCGGCAACGTGGGTGTCATCGTGATTCGGGTGTCCGGGGATCACAACGGGGTCTTCGAGGCACAGGTGGCCAACAGGCCACAGAAAGTCCTGGCACCTGACCACCAGATCGTTTCATCCCAAGGACACCAGACAAACCAGATCAGCATGCGCGGGAATCCCGCCCTGACCGCACCTCACCACCACCTTCGCCGACCGCATACGTGCACCCAGCAGCGGAAAGAACACCGCTAACACCGTCAACCCAATAGTCCCCCGTAGAGGTTGCACGGCACGGCACAAGTGTGTACTGTGTTACACACTTGACGGGCCGATCGGTCCAAAGAGCAACTTCATAACTTGGGTTCCGGGTGGGCCGGATGATATCGGTTACCACATTGGATACAGGGGTCGCGGGTTCGAATCCCGCCGTCATTGCGACGTAGCTCAGCGGTTAGAGCACTGTACCGGTGTCTGCTGCACGTCCGCCCGGAACCTCAATACAGCAATCGCCAGGGCCGAGGACTTCGCGGTTATCGGTTTATCAGGTTCGACTCCTTGACGCCTCCATGAGGTGATCCGCGGGTCATGCCACGCCTAGGCGATCTAGATTTCCGGCCCGGGTGGGCCGAGGTGGGTCGGTTACCTCAGTGGCCCGGCGATCCGCACCGACGCCAGGTGTTCCGGCACTCGATTCCATGCCCACCCGGGCCTTACAACGGCCTTTTGGCCCTACATACCCATGGTTGCGACAAGCGCGAAAGGAGGCAACACCATGGATGTCCTACGTACGATCTCAACTCGTGTTACACCGCAGCGAAAGCAGGCCGAGCCAAACCAGGTCCGCAACTCCGCGGGTGGATACACCTTCGAGATCGACGACGTAACGCGGCTGCGCCGGTTCCTGAACCTCGGAGTGGACGGCGGCGCTTACTACGCTTCCGCGAAGGACCTAGCGTTCGAGAACTTCGCAGTCTTGGAATCCATGGCAGCCTCCGATCCCGAAACGCTCGTGGCAACCATCGTCGATGTTTCGGCACGTGGAGCCGCGCCGCGCCAGGCGCCCACGTTGTTCGCGCTCGCCTATGCCGCCTCGCGTCCCGAGACCGCGTCACTGGCCCTTGCGGCCCTGCCAAAGGTTGCCCGCACCGGCACGCACCTATTTGCGTTCGCTACGTATGTTCAGCAATTCCGCGGTTGGGGGCGGAGCCTGCGACGCCATGTGGCCCGCTGGTACACGGACAAGGAGCCTGACGCTTTGGCCTACCAGGCGGTCAAGTACCGCCAGCGCGAAGGCTGGACACACCGCGATCTGCTGCGCCTGGCGCACCCGGCCACCACGGTGCCCGAGCTGCGTTCGGTATTCGACTGGATCGTGCGCGGCAGCGTCGACGAGCAAACTCCCGACTTGATTCGCGGTTTCCAGGCAGCCCAGGCAGCCACCACGCCCAAGGCGTGGGCGGACCTGGTGCGGCAGCATCACCTGACCTGGGAGATGCTGCCAGACGCGGCGCTACTGGAGGTATCGGTTTGGGAGGCACTGCTAGACATCGGCGTGCCGCAGACGGCGTTGCTGCGTCAACTGCCGCGGCTGACCAGCCTCGGCCTGCTCCACAACCTTGGCGGTCGCACGCACGAGGTGTGCGCGCAACTAGCCGACCCGGAGCACCTGCGCAAGGCCCGGGTACACCCCATCAGCGTGCTGGTGGCGGCCCGTACCTATGCCTCGGGACGCTCCTTCCGCGGCGCTCGGACTTGGCAGCCGGTCACGCAGGTGGTAGACGCCCTTGATCAGGCGTTCTACGCGGCCTTCGGCGCGGTGACCACGTCGGGCAAACGCACCATGCTGGCCCTCGACGTCTCGGGATCGATGACCATGCCTATCTCGGGCATGGTGCTCACCGCCCGTGAGGCCTCAGCGGCGCTAGCCCTGGTTCAGACGGCCACCGAACCGATCACGGAAATCGTCGGCTTCACCCACCGGCTGCAGCCGCTGAACATCTCCCCGCGGCAGCGACTCGACGATGCGCTGCGCAAGATCGACGGGCTCAGCTTCGGACCCACCGATTGTGCCCAGCCGATGCTCTACGCGCTGCGCAACCGGCTCGAGGTGGACACCTTCGTGATCTACACCGACAACGAGACCTGGTTCGGCAATATTCACCCACACCAGGCGCTTGAGCAGTACCGCAGCCAAATGGGCATCCCAGCGAAGCTCGTGGTGGTGGGGATGACCAGCACCCAGTTCAGCATCGCCAAGCCAGACGATCCCGGGATGCTCGACGTAGCCGGGTTCGATCACGCGGTACCCAACCTGATCGCGGAGTTTTCGCGTGGGTTCTAGCGTCCCAGGTGGCGGCCTCGCCCCCAAGAGAGGCGGGGCCGCGTCCCGTTTTGGCACGCCTGACGTGCTGGCCGCCCGTGCCCGTGAGCTTCATGAAGCCGCAGCGGAGGCGGAACGACGTGCCGCTGAGCTGCGCGCCCAGCGTGACCAGCTGATCCTTCGGCTCCGATCGGAGGACGAGCGACGGTGGTCCTACGGCGCGCTCGCCAAGGCGATCGGGTGCAGCCGGGAATTGATCGCTCAGGTCGTTAGACGCGGCGGCACTCCAAGGGACATCTCGGAGACAGGCGAGGCTCGTCGTCCTTAAAGACAGCCTCGACCGCCTGGCACCGTATGGCTAGGGGGATCAGCTGTGACATCGCCCTGGGTCTGCACAAAGACAATCGCCAACTTGGTGCAGCAGAAGATCCACGAGTATGGTCAACCTCAGCGCTAGGCAGGTATCAAAAGAAAGTTGTAAGAAGCGTTGGCAGGCCGTAGCCGTACCCCATGAGCCACGCGACGACTGCCGCCGCCCCCTGCCCCGGTGGCGAAGAGGACGGGCAGCCCGATCACGGCACCATCGGTTTGGTACCTAGATGCCAGGCAACGACAGTGATGATAAGCACGGGACCACCACCCAGGCGGGACGCTGGCTCTGGCCGTTCCAATACGAAACCACCGCTGCAATCGTGCACCCGATGAATCCGGCACAGCGCCGACCGGGACCCCGAACATTGAAAGACATAGATATGCAGGTCGCAAAGCCCAAGCCCCGATCCACGGCAGAGCCCATTACACAAAATACGCTAAGTCGGTAACGCCTGACACGGAAAACCTTCAGGGAATTTCAAACCGTCGCCAGGCGATGGCCGCTCAAACACACGGGTTAGGACTCTGGGATATATGGGATACCCAAATCCAACATCAAGGGATTCTCCACAGGATCGAGCTCCTCTAAATCCTCGTCGAAATACACCTGACCCGGCACCATGAACTCCGCATTACGGGCTCTTCGTACTTGAGCGTGGGGTGAGCGTGGATCCGATGGCGGGCGTGTCGTTGGGGTGATGGTGGGTCGAGGAGTCAATGTGCGAAAGCTGGACCAGCTAATCTCCCATGCCACCCTCGGTGGTTTCGGACATTGACAGCTAAACGTCACCGTGAGAGCCGTCAGGTAACGCAAGCTGGCTGCGATTATTCACACTCTGTCCCTTATCTAAAGCGGAATTAAAATAGTCTCAACTGGCCAGATGCCGATATAGGGCTACCACGGCGCAATCCCCCTATGAGGCTTCAGCGACCCACATCTGGAGAACAACACGAGATAGGCGACCGCACGATTCGTCGCATGGCTCGTCTACACCACCGCGATCGCCTTCCCGGGCGCGACCTGGCTTGGCCTGGCCACCACCTTCTTCGGCTTCACCCAGGTCCTCGGCCACGGGATCCACATGAACCTAAAAACCAAGGGCTGGTACAACCCTGGCCTAGCGACGGCGGTGTTCCTGCACCTGCCCATCGGGATCTACTACCTCACCTACCTCAGCCAGCACCAGCTCGGCACCGGTTGGGACTACCTGTGGGGGCTGCTAGGCGTCATTGGCTTGTTCGCCGGGATGGTCGTCGGCCCCGTCCAAGCCCTGAAAGACCGAAACACCCCCTACGCCCTCAACCTGGAGGAGATGAACCGATTCCATATGCTCGACAAGCTAAAAGCCCGCGGCATCATCTAAAGGCACCTAAAGGTGCCAGATCGACCCGAGGCCAGTAGCGCCACGTCCAGTACCAACAAGGCAACACTCTCCGGCCCACCCCACAACGCGACTACCAAGGAGGACCTGCTTTTGTGCGGATTACGGGGTTTCTTGGGGGATTTCGGGCGGATGAATCGCGGAAAAGCAGGTTGACGGGGATTTGACCGGGCGAGGCTGCATCTCCGAGGTATCAGCGCACCACGGTCTCGGTGCGAATAGCGATCTGGGCGATGGCGGGGATGGGATGTCGTCGCATCCTACGCAGCCGGACGCGCCAATCGGGTGGCCAGCCGAGGCGTCCGCCCTCGTGCCGCACAACCGCCAGCGCCACTGCGGCTCCGCCAGCTCCATCCAGACTGAACAATGGGTCTAGGTTATCGCCAGCTAGCCCCAAGAATTGGTTATCGCCGGCGGCCCGCATCAGCGCCAGCCGCACCTCCATGTGCAGTTGATGGGCTTGGCTGACATCACGCAGGGCCTCGGCCAGGCCCATCAGATCAGGCATTGGGCACACCCAATCCACCGCCTCCAGCAGCACACCCCAGGTCAGCTCAATCACATCCGGAGCCGTCCCCAGCAGCTCGGCGACGGCATGGAGCCGGTCGCGGTGCCAGCGAGCCTCCACCCAAGAGCCCGAGGTCAGCTCGTTGATCAAGATCCGCAGCCGTCGGGCGTGGGGCAGGTCTAGCGTTTCTTGCGCGTCTGGCTCCTCTGGGCTGCGGGATCGACGCAGCAGTTCGCCCACCACCTCGAAGATGATCGACCAGTCGCCACCGGCCAGTGCGCAACTGGCCAAGGTGCGGGCGGCATGGTCACCAACCACGGTGACATCGTCGAGCACTGGTGCGCGGAACGCGGTCATCGGGACGTACCTTGCCCAGGCGTCCAGGTGCGTCAGCACTTCCGGTTCCGTTCGAGCCGAGGCAATGATCTTCGCGTATCGGGCGCGATGTCTGAGAGCGAGTTGCCCAGGGCTGGTTCGCGCCAGCGCGATGGCCTCGTCGCGGCCACCTCGGGCCAGTTGCGTCAAGACCTCCCAGGCCCGCTCGTCGTGCAGGAAGTCCAGCAGGGTGCGCCCCGCCGCAATCCTTAGATCCAAGTTCTGTTGCGGATCCAATCCGACCTCCGCGATCACCGGCAAAGACTCGGGCACCCGCAGCAGACCCAGCAGCCGCAGGGCCTCCTTTCGGGCCGTGAGCCTCGCCGGCTGCCGAAGCACCGGCGCGAGCAGCGCTGCCGCCTGGGGTGGCGCGACCCGCAAGGCGACGCGACGCGCGGCATACAAGGCGATGTGCGCGTGATCCGTGTTTGCGTGGGCCACCAGGTGCGCCAGCGCGGCTTCTGGTTCGTCGACGTAGGCCAACGCCTCGAGTGCGCCCTCACGCACCGGCACGAGTTTCGAGCCGAGTTGCGCCGCGATCTGCTCCACCGTGGTGCCTGGCAGCTTGGCCAGCGTGAGCAGGATGCGGCGACGCTCGTGCCCCGGCGTCGAGGATTTGACGAGCTTGGCGCCCAACAGCTTCCCGTAGGCCTGCACGTGCTCGGGCAGCCAGCCCGCGAAGGGCCCATCCAGGATGGGCAGCCACCGTGATCTGCCGCGCCTGAATCGTCCGGTCACCGAACCCAAGAACACCTCAACCAGGTCTTGGCGTTTCAGGCAGATGGCCCGGGCCACCACATCCACCGTGGCAAATGAGCGGTCTCGCGCCACGAGTTGCCCGACACGCACGGCGCGGGTGGCAGGGTCGGCTAACCACACCCGGGTGGCGAGGATGGCGTTGCCGTGCGTGGGAGCACCCAACCCAAGCTCAGCCACCCGAGCCAGCACCGGCTGCCCCCAGCCTGCCCGGCCCAGGGCGTTGGAAAGCAGGCCCAGCAGGGTGTAGTCGTTGCGTTTGCTGGCCACCACGAGCTGCGGTTCCAACGCGGTCAGCAGCGCTGAGGCAGCGGCGCGATTGAGCCGAAGCCGCCATGGAATGCAGTGATACTGGGCATCCTTGGCTAGGGCCTCAAGCAGCGAGGCCGCCCGTTCGTCGACGCGATTCGACTCGGCGGCATGGTGGACCAGCCCCCACGCGATCCGCTGCAGCCCTGCCAGCGTGCCCCACGACGTGTCGCGGGCATCCAGGCAGGCTCGGGTCAGTCGCTCCAGGGGAGCCAGGTCCTGCCGGGCCAGGACGGCGACGGGGATAGTGGCGATCTCCTCCACCACCGCCAGCTTCACCGGGTCCTGTTCGCGGTGGATCTCGTCGCATAGCGCCAACGCCTTGCAGACCTCTTGGTCCTCTCTGCTGCGGCCGGCCGAGGCCACCAAGGCCGCCAGCGCGGCTGCGCGTTCCTCGGCGTCGGTGGCGCGACGGCGCGGCAGGGCGATCGCTCGCGCCTCGTCTGGGTGGAGGTAGGCCGCCAATGCTAACTGCCGCATTGGGGCTGCCTGACTTGGCAGCGCGGCTATCCGGCGTGCCTCGGCCTCGCGCACCTGGCAAGGCAGCACGCTGAGCAGCCGATCGCTCCAGATGCGCGTCGCCGTGCCGATGCCAGCCAACGCATCCCTAAACAGCGCCGCCCGTTCGCTGGATGGCAACGCCTCAAGGATGGCCGCCAACTCGTCGTCGCACTGCACATAGGCCTGGGCGAAGGTGACCCGCACGGCATGGCTGACCTCCGGCAGGGCGCGACGCAGATTGCGCACTAATCGCAGGCCGCACCTGTCCTGGTGGAATCCGGCTAAGGGGGCTTTGACCAGCAGAGCGACGGTGGTTTCGGGATCGTGGCGCAGTAGACGCCCTAGATGCGGCGTCAGTCCGGGTGGGATCACGCGGCTGGGGCCATAGTCAGTCAGCAGCCGCAGCACCTCGTCGGGATCGTGCAACACTAGGTGCTTCAGGGCCGGGGAGGCCCACTCCCACCCGTCGTCGCGTACCGCTGGAGCCGCCCCCTCAAGTCGGCGGCGCAGCTCCACCAAAACCTGCCCTGGGCAGCCGCGCGCCAGGCGAGCCACCTTGCCAACCAGATCCGATAGGTCTGGCAGGTGGGCAGCCAGCTGCTCGGGAGGGGCCACGACGAGCAGGCGCGCCCGTTCCGCGTCGCTGAGCTCCAGCTCTAACAGCTGAGCCGTAATATCGGTCCGACGCTCCCGCGCGAGCCGAGCGGTCACACGTCGCCGATCCGACAAGGACATCGCGAGATAGCGCTCGGGCGTAACGTCAGCTAACGGCAGGACTTCCCAGGCGCGGATCCGCACGGCCGCGCTGGGATGAACGGCGAGCCGCCGCAGCCTCGGCAGATCTTTCAGCGCTCGGGCCACCTCCACCATCATGCGGGCGTAATAGGACGACTTGGCTTCCAACTCGTCCAAGGCGGCGGGCAGCGCCGGGTCCTCACGGTGCTCGAGGGCCCACCGGACCAGGGCTTGGACCCTGGCGCCATGAGGCAGGCTAAGGAACTCGGCGGTGAACTGGGCGGCGGTGAGCATTCGGCGAGTCCAGCCAAGGCCTAACACAACAAGTTGACGGAACCTTGCCCAACACGCACCTAGCGTATATACTGTCTATATACAGATAGGAGTGAGCGTGGACATCGTCTTGTCAAACACCTCAGGCCAGCCGATCTACGCCCAGATCGAGGACCAGATCCGGGCCGCCATCCTGCGCGGCGAACTGACCGAGGACGAAGCCCTGCCGTCCATCCGCGTCCTGGCCCGAGACCTGCGCGTCTCTGTGATCACCACCACCCGCGCGTACGCCGAACTCGTGGCCAGTGGCCTGGTGGCCAACGTGCCCGGCAAGGGCTACTACGTGCTCCCCCGCGACACCAAGCTCGTGCGCGAGCAGGTGCGTCGGGAAATCGAGACCCATTTCGCCGCCGGCGTCTCCGCCGCCCGCCTAGCGGCCATCGACGACGACGAGCTGCGCTCAATCCTCGAACTCACC
>JBHAEB010000088.1:0-9758 GCA_041855345.1 Arachnia sp.
GAGGAGTAGATGGGTGCGGTGCAACCTTCGACATAGTGCACATAGGCGCCTTCGTCGACGATGATCAAGGTCCGCTCGAATTGGCCCATGTTCTCGGTGTTGATGCGGAAATAGGCCTGCAGCGGGATGGTGACGTGGACGCCCTTGGGGACATAGACGAAGGAGCCGCCAGACCACACCGCAGAGTTCAAGGCAGAGAACTTGTTGTCACCGACTGGGATGACGGTAGCGAAGTGCTCTTTGAAGAGTTCAGGGTGTTCCTTGAGGGCAGTGTCGGTGTCAAGGAAGATCACCCCTTGCCGTTCCAATTCCTCGTTGATCTTGTGGTAGACCACCTCGGATTCATACTGGGCGGCAACACCTGCAACCAGGCGGGCCTTCTCAGCCTCGGGGATACCCAGGCGATCGTAGGTGTTCTTAATGTCCTGGGGCAGGTCCTCCCAGGTTTGGGCCTGACGTTCGGTGGAACGAACGAAGTATTTGATGTTGTCGAAGTCGATTTCGTCGAGCCCAGCACCCCAGGTAGGCATCGGCTTTTTATCGAACAGACGTAGCGCTTTGAGACGCAGTTCCCGCATCCATTGGGGCTCCTGCTTCAGCGCTGAGATATTCTCCACCACCGCCTGGTTGAGGCCGCGCTGCGCGCTCTGGCCGGCAGCATCGGAGTCATGCCAGCCATACTGGTAGCCGCTGAGGGCCTCCAGATGCTCATCCTGGGTAGCCCCCAATCCGGGGGCCTGGGGCGTGGTTGTCATAAAGCTACTTCCTGATCTTGCTCGGGATGACGGGATTAGGGACGTGGGTGGTGCACACCCCATCCCCATGGGCAATGGTGGCTAACCGCTGTACATGGCTGCCCAGCAGCTTGGAGAACAGCTGGGTTTCGACCTCGCATAGTTGCGGGAACTCGGCGGCAACATGAGCGACGGGACAGTGATGCTGGCACAGCTGGTCACCGGAACGCACAGGCTTGACCGATGGGGCGTAGTTATCGCCGAGGGCCTCGATCAGCAGATCGATGGGAGTGCGGTCTGGGTAATGCTGCCGCAAGTGGTGGAACTGTTGTTCGATCTCTGCGATTCGTTCGTTGGCGACCTCCACCAAGGCCTCCGGTCCGGCAGCGTCGATCAGGCGACGAATGGCCACGATGGCTAACTCGTCATAGGCCTGATGGAATTCGGAACGTCCTGCGTCGGTGATATAAAACACCTTCGATGGACGGCCCCGGCCGCGGGTACCGTAAACCCGTTGTTCCCGGGAGCCGAGGGTGCCGTCCTCCAGCAGTGCTGTGAGGTGGCGACGAATTGCTGCCGGGGTCAGGGTCAGCCGTTCTGCCAGTTCCCGGGCTGTGGATGGGCCATGCTCCAATACTGATCGCACCACCCGCTCTCGGGTGGAGGCATCTGTCTCCTGATGAACTGTGCTCACTACACCCTCCTCCCGGCCATTTTGCCTACGCAAGTTTTTCGGAATCATCCCAGCCTATCAAGCGAGGGCAACCTAAGTGTCGGCACTGCCGCCGAAGCGGCCGTGCCACTGGGTCGCAGCAGCTGCGCCGATGAAGTGCAGTTCATGCAGCGGCGGTGATCACCCGACCACATGAAGCGACGCCGCCCCTGGCTTTGCGAGATCCATCTACCCAGATTGCCTTCACGCGGCGAAAGCGTCCACATGATACGCCCCACCCGGGGCTTCGAGAAGTCCTCCCACCCACACTTCCTTCACACACCCAGAGTGAGCGCATGACGCGCCGGATAGGACTCGTCAGCGCATGATCCCTTATCGCGATCAATAAACCAGCCCCTGACGTACTGGGTGGGAGGCGGATCTTCGGCCAGCCATAGCAGCCGAAGGCGCCAGCCCCTTAGACACCGGGTGGGAGGGATCGAACGCTCACTGGTCTTGTCCGCCAGCCCCTTAGACACCGGGTGGGAGGTCTTGGCGGAGGCTGCGATGATGTCCGCGCATCCGCAGCCGGACTCGTGGATACCTCGCGCCACACCTATCCGAGCGGCGAGGATCCACGAGGCGACCAAACCGGTGCCTGTTGCCTTGCCGGTGACGGCCTGCGTGGGGACCAGCCAGGGCGCTTCGAGAATGGTAAGTACAGTATTCCTGAGGCAAAGATCTCAATAAAAGGCGCATACCAACTGAGTGACCGCCAACCCCCAGGAGGCAAAGACAATCCAAACTAATTCCGGAGTGCGATGTAATGACAGGCGGACATTAAAGATGTGATATGAACTATAATCGGGCGCCACCAACAACGGGTCGACCACAAAATATTTGAAACCACGTCGGCGATGCACAAGAAGTTGAGATTGCTATCAGTCGATAGCCAAAGGCCCACCTATCAACACAGGGTCGAGGTAAGGTCGGTTCAGTGAAACCCACACAGCGGGAAAACCATATAGGAAAGTACAATGAAAACAGTAAGAGCTATTCATAGCACCTTAAAGAAGACCTTCGAATGGTTTGAAAGCGTAGAAAAGCAAGACAACAACGAAGTCACTAAATTCTTGCACCAGTATATCCATGAAGGAAGAAGGGTTTTCGAGTGGGATGATTGCGAGTATAAAATATCTCAAATTTTGAACTTCAAGCATGTAGATTACTGCGTTCCCTTGTTTACCCATCTAAAGGATCCCACAGCGGAGAACTATAGAACTTTGATCGGTGAACGGTACTACTCTATTGCCGAAAATATGGTGACAGCCTTATCAGGCGAGGTGAGCCGGTTGTCGCCGAATGAAATTGCGATGACCTATTTCACCAGCTTGGCGTACTATCCTGTCGATGAGCAAATCCTGGTGCTAGAGTCACTTATTTCCACAGAGGCAGATGAAACCGTGTGCTGGGAAGAAATGGATAGCAGCCACACTTTAATCCCCCTAGCCCTAACCTTGGCATGTGATCACACTTTAAAGGGGGCCACTTCGGAACTTAGAGAAAAGATCGATGATCTGCTTAATAATTACCCGCTCAATACCAGGTACTCAGATGCTTACAACGGCTTTCTAAGCGCCGATAGCGAATTAGTCAAGGGTTTATTTAAGCAGCTTTGCCAATATCACCTGGAGAAGAGCGCCGACAATCCAAAGGGGTTTCCGGAATTTGAGTTCCCCGTCAATCAAGCATTCCCCGAAGAGATCATAGTGTTATTAAACCTGAGAATTAGAAATGGGCTGGACAACAGCATGGTCGATCATCCGCTGCTTGATCCTTTTCTGCCCTTCATTGATATAGACCAAACGGATACAAACATCATGACAAGTGACCAAAGACACTTGCGAAACGTCATTTTCAATGAATTCGACTACAAACAGATGTAAATACGGTCAAGCCCAACCGAGTTGAACAGTACACGCATTATTCAGCCGAATGGCATAGTAAATGTCATTTAAACTCCGTTCTTTAACAATATAAACCCATCAATGTAGAAACACCAACGGATCCATTCTGTCCACGTCTTTGTTTTCAGATGATCTTCCTGATCGCTGCTCTCCTTCGAACCTGAACCGTATCTATGCGACTTATGATCTCTTTCGGCAGCACCAGTCAACCGCCTAACCGCCACGGTCCTCAACGGGGGCGAACTGGTGCGGGATGGCTGTGGCGATCTGCCCGCCGGCTACGACCGTTGCCGCAGAAAGCAGCGTGGTTTGCTCACCACAACCACGTCATTACCGAGCCCAGCCCACCCGACGGTTTGGTTTCCCATGCCGAGTGTGACCGCCACGACACCAGCGGTAGGGGTCTGAAAACAGCAACAGCAGCGGCTGAGATGGACCTTCGGGCTACCGCGACGGTCACACCCGCGTTACCGATGCGCTGAAGCGGGAACTAAGAACGCGCTGGAGGTTATTGACACCATTGCCCCGGCCCACCACGGCCTTCTACGCTCGGCCCTGAGCCCTGAGACGTGATCTTGGGTTCCTCAGATCACTGGGATGCCCGCTGTGGAGTTATCGGGTCGGCTCGGCCTCGGGCCAAGGCGTCTACTCGTGCGATCGCCGAGGGGATGCGGTAAGGACCCGCCATGGTGGCTACCAGCGTCGCGGCCTGTGCGTCGGATATGCCGCCGGTTCCCGTGACATAGAGCGGACGAGTCGCTTCACCCCGCAACACCTCGATCGCATGGGTGGCCGGGCGGTAGGGCGTCTTCGCCACGCCAATGACCGCCAGACCAAAGGCCGCAGCGGCATGAGCACCCAACCCGAAACGACCCAGCGGATCCAACGTGGCATACCCATCCACCACTAGTGCCTTCAACCCATCGACGGCAGCCTCAGCCAAAACGGCACGAATACAAGGCAACTCACGCTTATACAAGGCTCCCGGCTCGTAATCAGCCACATCCTTCAGCACCGAGACCTGTTCCAACAGCACCTCTGAAAGTTCGGGACCCTTACAGACGACCAGCGCCGCCCTGGCCCAGCCCTCCGCATCGGCATAATGCACATCGACCACACCTACGAGGTCTTCAGCCCCAATCACCCGCTCCTCCAATCCCATCCGACCCTCACTGAGGATCACACTCAGCTCTTGGAGTCCACTCAATGACGCTGACACCGCAGGCGCTTGATCAAAGCTATCAACAACTGGACCACAACGACGACGGCAACACTGACGATGAATGTCACCCAGCACGTCCACCTAAACTGGGCAACCACCAGAAGTGCCGCCACCGTAACCAGTACGCCAGGCAGGCCTCTCGGCCAGTTCGACCGACTGGCGCCGCCGACTCCCATAAAATCAAGGATCATAGACAAGAGTTACCTCTAGATCAACGAACGAATACACCCAGCATCCGAGGAGCCGACGAGCCCTCATGGACCGCCATAAAAACTATTCAAGGTTGCCGGCCATCGTCCGCCCAACATTGACAAGGATATTCGCCCCGACAACCAATGAGCCGATGCTAAGGGCTCCTGCCCCGCACCTCTTGCTTCCTGTCCCCATAACCGTTCCGATGGCGAGCCAATTCCACGTAACCGGATTCTGCCAAGGGTCCGCAACGATGGGATTCGTGTCCGACATCCTCTTGACCAACCACCTAAACCAATACTCCCGAATCGGAAACCTCAAAATACGTGGGAACCTGTTTTCCCGTTGCATCCACCGCCCACGGTGACGAAATCAGGCCTACCGGGTCATCCTCTTTCAAAGCCATGACTGAACCATTTTCAAGCAGTTTCACCAACCTTAGAAGGAACACTCGAACCCCTCATCCGACTCCTCGCCCAGCGAAATAAGAAAACGGACAGAGCCATCAGCTAAGGGGCGAACAGCCCAAGAATCGGCCACCCCCTGGTAAACCACAGTCCCATCATCGGCTTGGGTGGCTTCACTACGACCTGATATGTCGGGCAACGTCAACTCCAGATCACCAACGCTAGCAACAGAGATGCCGACCGGCTCTTCCGCCTGCCCCACAATGACGAGAGATCCCTCATCATCCGCAATAGAATAGGCCACGTCTTCAACGTCCGCTTGAAGGATCACATCCCTCCCGAGTCCGGCATCAAAGACTGCCGCGCTCAAAGAGTCAGCCAGCTGGTCAACTTCGACATCCGGATCATGTGCGTGAGCCACCGCAGGAATCCCAGGCCATCGTGAACCCCAGCTCGAGTGATGCGTCACGAACTGCCCTATTGATACTCCTTAAAAACTCCTTCGTTGCAGTACATCTACCCTGCCTGAGACTCTTCGCTAAGTTCCCAAGCACCGATAGATAAACCCATGTGGATCTAGGAGCAGGCAAGCTGAACAAAGCGTTGGTGAATCATGCTGCCAGATGACGCATGATTCACCGTACATGAATGCCCGGCTAGAGGCTACGTTGGCCCAAACTCCGCCTTTGCCCCCATCTTATATTTTCCCGCGCACCGGTCTAGTTAACTTAAGGCAAAACCCGTTTTGCCCTTGGCATAGAGCATTCATTTGGGGCTGAGGGCAGCACAGTCGCCGTCATTGAGATCACGGGTAGGCATCAGCAGTGGTAGCGCAGCGGGTTCAGGGGGCAGCGCACCTCATCGCCGATCTGCATGCCTGCTATACGCCCCTGGTCGCGTAGCTCCAGCAGTCGCGGCACCATCCGATCCCGGATCTGGGCGGGCGAGATGGTATTGAGGTGGATCTTGGTGGCCCCTTCGAAACCGGCCAGAGTGGAGACCCGCCATTTCAGCACCACCCGCCAAGGCATCGGGAGGGTCACATCCACGGGTCGGTAATGCCATTCCTCGTTGCACGGCACCTCTGCGCCGGTGGCGGCATGCATAGCATGCAGAAGATCGGACATACCGCGTACCTCCTCCACGCTCATCTTCCACGGGTCGGATTGAGCGGAGCGGGAGTACACCTCGATGGCGGGATAGCGGTGGCCAAAGCCTGCGAAAGCCAGGGCATGATCGTTTTCGGCCAGCAGCAGGTTGTGCTGGCTGGCGTAGTTGGCGCCGACCTCGTTGAACACATTGCGGTCGTGTCGCAACCGTGACAACGCCACCTCGTGTTGGACTCCTCGCTCGTCGATGGCCACCAGCTGTTTGTGCAGGTGGTCGAAGGATGCGCCTGCTGGTTTTAACCAGTTCTGAAACACCGCCACATAACGGACATAGCGGTTCATCTCATAACTGCGATATACCGACTCGATGGTGAAAGCGACGAAGCGGTAGTGCTCCTCGGGGCTCAGCGTGCCAGCGCCAGCCAACTGATCATCCATGGTGGCGTCATCAACGAAATGGCGGCGCGCCACAATCAGGTCATGCCCGCCCCCGAAGAAACCGGAGGCTGCCTCAAGGCGCTGGTCTTGGCTGAGCAGGGCAATCTGTTCCTCGGAGACGCCTGAGGCCCGCAACTTAGTCTCGGCAACGCTCAGGGCATGCGCCAAACCAGGCTCACTGGCGAGGTAGTCGGCGCGACGCTGCTGCTCGGCCTCGGGGATTCGGTAGTCGTAGTTATCCTGCCAATAGTTGAGGCTGAGAATCTCGAAGAGATTGGGGATACACCGAAACTCCGCCACAGTGGCGAACAGGTTCTCAGCCGACACTCCACGTAATTGACGCCACGAGTCACCGTCGCGAATCAGCCGAGACTTCTCTGGTGGCGTCTCCAGATAGCGGGTCGCGCAGAAGGCACAGTGAGCATCTGCCTGCGTAATCGCCAGGGGCTGTTGACCGGCGATATTCAAGGGACGATGACCGCGACCCGGGACCGTCCACACCTCGGTTCCGGTCAGCGGCCCCAATTGTTTGACGGTGCCGTCTGCCATGGTCGTCAGATACTCCGGGGGCCGCAAATAGGGTTCCATGGACAGCAGCCTACGACCGAACCACTTGCGCTAACCGATAAGGTCTATGCGTGATGAACAACCCGCTACGGGATCCCCGTGACCGGCGTCTCCCTCGGATCGCTGGACCGTGTGTTCTGGTGATCTTCGGAGTCACTGGCGATCTGTCACGCAAAAAGTTGATGCCAGCTGTCTACGACCTGGCCAATCGTGGCCTGCTTCCCCCCGGTTTCGCGCTGGTGGGCTTTGCCCGACGCGACTGGGCGGATCAAGACTTTGCCCAGGTCGTCCATGACGCGGTCCAAGAACATGCTCGGACCCCCTTCCGTGAGGATGTCTGGGAACAGCTCCTCGAAGGTATCCGGTTTGTTCCTGGCACCTTCGACGACGACGCCTCCTTCGAACGACTTGGTGCCACCATCAAGGAACTGGATGCAGCCCGCGGCACTGGAGGCAATCACGCCTTCTACCTGTCCATCCCGCCGGGCCATTTCGAGACGGTGGTGAGCCAGCTGAAGAAGCACGCCATCACCTCCGATGATCCTGCCAAGTGGAATCGGGTGGTCATCGAAAAGCCATTTGGGCATAACCTCGAATCGGCTCGGGAACTCAACGACACCATCAGCCAGTTGTTCGCTCCCCACGAGGTATTCCGCATCGACCACTATCTGGGCAAGGAAACGGTCCAGAACATGTTGGCGATGCGTTTCGCAAACCAGCTATTCGAACCGATTTGGAACCGCAACTACGTCTCCCACGTGGAGATCACTATGGCCGAGGACATCGGCATCGGGGGGCGGGCTGGCTACTACGACGGCATCGGTGCGGCCCGTGATGTGATCCAAAACCATCTGCTACAGCTACTGGCATTAACCGCCATGGAAGAGCCCACCAGTTTCGATGCTGCCCAGCTACGAGCGGAGAAGACGAAGGTCCTAGCCGCCGCCCAGGTCCCGCCGGACTACGCTCGACACACCGCGCGTGGCCAATACGCCGCTGGCTGGCAAGGTGGTGAATGGGTCCGCGGCTACCTGGAGGAGGAGGGGGTTGCCCCTGACTCCACCACCGAAACCTATGCCGCGATCCGCGTCGACATCGACAACCGCCGCTGGGCAGGCGTGCCCTTCTATCTGCGGGCCGCTAAGCGGATGCCGCGACGAGTCACCGAGGTCGCGCTGGTGTTGAGACAAGCCCCACACCTTCCCTTCCCCCAGCACGACACCGAAATCCTCGGCTCGAATGCTGTGGTGATGCGGATTCAACCTGACGAGGGAGTGACCCTGCGTTTCGGCGCCAAGGTGCCCGGCACCCAGATGGAGATCCGTGACGTCAACATGGATTTCGCCTACGGCGGTTCCTTCACCGAATCCTCACCCGAGGCCTACGAGCGGCTGATTTTGGATGTGTTGCTGGGCGACCCGCCACTATTTCCGCAACATGAGGAGGTGGAGTTGGGCTGGAAGATCCTCGACCCAGTGTTGGACTATTGGGCTAGCTTGCCCACCCAGCCCGAGCCCTATGAAGCCGGCACCTGGGGGCCCAGCTGCGCGGTGGAGATGCTGGGCTGCGATGGCAACACCTGGCGTCGACCCTAAAGGAGGCTGCGATGATCATTTCCCTGAACAACACCACCACCCGCGACGTCGCAGGCGCCCTGATCCGGGCTCACCGTGAGGTTGGCCCCACCAGCGGCATGGCCTTCACCTTGCTTGTGGTCGCTGAAGATGTGTACCGAGGCGAGGTCCTCGGCGCCGCACGGGCATCGGCTATGGCTCATCCATCGCGGGTGATCGTGGTCACCCGCACCGCAGGTTCCCCCCGGCTGGATGCCGAAATCCAGGTCGGTGAGGGCCTCCCGGGGGATCTGATCGCGCTCAAACTCCACGGCGAATTGTCCCAGCATGGCGGATCCGTCGTGTTGCCGCTGCTGCTGCCAGACTCCCCCACCATCGTGTGGTGGCCCCACACCGCCCCAGCGTCGCTGGCTGGTGATCCCATCGGCCAGTTGGCGACACGTCGCATCACCGACTCCCTGGGTTCGAAGGATCCCCAAGCCGCGTTGGCCTTGCGGGCACGCAATTTTCAGCCCGGAGACACCGACCTGGCCTGGACTCGAATCACCCGTTGGCGGGCGCTGCTGGCGGCCGCATTAGACCAGTTCCCGCATCCGGTCACCGCAGCAACAGTCCAATCAACCCCGGATAATGCTTCGGCGACCCTAATGATCGCCTGGCTGCGCGGAGCATTGGGGGTTCCTGTCAACCATGTGGTAAGTGCGCACCCGGGAATCTCGGAAGTCCGGCTAAACACAGCATCAGGGGATATCGTCATTACCCGGGGTGGTTCAGCTACCATCGCACGCTATGCGGTTCCGGGACAACCGGAACGCAAGGTCGCTTTGACGCGCCGCCCCCTAACGGAAGTGCTGACGGAGGAGTTACAGCGAATGGACCCTGATGAGGTCTTCGAA
>JBHAEB010000089.1:0-15912 GCA_041855345.1 Arachnia sp.
CCCCGAGTACGCGGCCAAGATGAACGAGAATGCCGCTGACTACGCCAAGAAGATCATTCTGCGTCCTCAGGATGTCTCAAACCATCCTGAGGCTATTCGCCGCATGGGGGTCATCGCTTGCAACGGCATGATCGAGGCCGACATCTACGGCAATGTGAACTCCACCCATGTCATGGGCTCCCGGATGCAAAACGGCATCGGCGGCTCGGGTGACTTCACCCGCAACGGTTGGGTGTCCTGCTTCGTCACCCCGTCGACCGCGAAGAATGGCGATATCTCCTGCATCGTGCCGATGATCAACCATGTCGACCACACCGAGCACGACGTTCAGGTGTTGATCACCGAGCAGGGTCTGGCGGATCTGCGGGGCCTGGCGCCGCGCCAGCGCGCCAAGAAGATCATCGAGAACTGCGCCCACCCGGATTACAAGGACCAGCTGCTCGACTACGTCGCTCGCGCAGAGAAGAAGGCCAACGGCCTGCATACCCCGCACGATCTCAGCACCTCACTGAGCTGGCATGTGCGGTTCTTGGAGACCGGTTCGATGAAGGAAGGCGCTGCCCCGGCGGAGGAGCAGGAGAAGCCCAAGGAAAAGAAGTCAAAGAAGAAGGACAAAAAGAAGAACAAGAAGAAGGGTAAGTAAGCCCTCATAGCTCGGGCCCCTCGATCTTTCGGGGGGCCCGAGTTCTACTTTATGCCGGTCTGGTGGCCTTACTGTAAGGAGCCGGCCCAAGGTGTCGCCCAGCGCGGGTGAGGCTCCAACCCCGGTATCGACCAGGCCCCGATACCCCACCGCATGGGCAAGCGACGTACGGCCAGCCACACCATCGCGGGTCAGGTTCACTTAGCCCTATTCGCCCAGCTGATAGGTGCGGTGGCGACGCCATTGGCCGGTGCCCGGTGGTGGTCCACTCCACAACTCCACCGTGGTGCACAGCTGCACCAACGGTAAATGTGGCTCCACCTCGGCGGCGGCTGCCCGCAACGATTCGATGGGAGCCCGCTTCCCAATAGTCACATGAGGGGTGGCGCGTTCCGGGATGGCTCCAAAGGCCGGGTAATCCGGAAAGACCTCACGAATCCGGGTCGCCAAATTGGACAACACCGTCGGCTCGGAGGGCGCCAAATACACCGAATCCTCCCCAAACCATTCGATGTGATCGAAGGTGAGGGTGAACTGACCAAATTCCCGCAACACATCGACGAGGGCATCATCCTCCTCCAAAGACATGCGCGTGGTGAAGGGGTAAAGGAGGTTGAGGTGGGCCGGCACCCCGTCTGCTGCCGAGGGATCCAGCCGGGCGCGAAGTCGTCGCAACACAACCTCAGTGTCCGAGCATTTCAGCATCAGTGCTGACTGCCGACGCATCACGTACAGCTGACGAGCGGCTTCCATGGCCCAATCATAGGAGAATTTCTAGGCATTTCGTGGCTTGGCTGGAGCATTAAGTTGCTGGAAGACTGGATCAGGTGAGTATCCGTGAGACCTTAGCCCCCCTCAACGAGCATCTTGTGGCGTTGCGCCGAGACCTCCACCAGATCCCGGAGGTCGGCTTGCAATTGCCGTTGACTCAGGCTCGGCTATTGCAGGAACTCGATTCCTTGGGGTTAGAAATCACTGTGGGCACATCCCTCAGCAGCATCGTCGCCGTATTGCGAGGCACCGCCCCCGGTGATGGGCATCGTCCCGTGGTGCTACTGCGCGGCGATATGGATGCGCTGCCGGTCGAGGAGCTTTCCGGTGAACCCTTCGCTGCCACCAACGGGGCCATGCATGCCTGCGGCCACGACCTTCACATGGCCTTGCTCGTTGGCGCGGTGAAGGCCTTGGTGGCGCACCGTCACGAATTGCATGGCGATGTGCTCTTCCAGTTCCAGCCGGGTGAGGAGGGGGTCAACGGCTGTCAATACATGCTGGATGAAGGATTGCTGGATGCTGCGGGGCGACGCCCAGATGCGGCCTACGCCATCCACGTGTGGTCGGCCCTCGATCCGTGTGGCACCTTCTCGACCAAACCTGGTCCGATCATGGCTAGCTCCGATGCCCTCAAGGTGCGGGTCATTGGTCGTGGCGGCCACGGTTCTGCCCCGCATTTGGCGGCCGATCCGGTACCTGCACTGGCGGAGATGATCACCGCCACCCACGCCATGGTCACCCGCCGGTTCAGCATCTTCGATCCGGTTGTGGTCAGTGTTGGCCGGGTCCAAGCCGGCACGATCGCCAACGTGATCCCCGAGGATGGCTACTTTGATGCCACCTTCCGAACCTTCTCCGATGAGGCCCGTAATCGGCTCTTAGCCCTGTGGCCGGAGTTGCTGGGCGGGATCGCGCGAGCTCACGGGGTCGAGGTCAGCACCGAGTTGATCGAGCAATACCCGGTCACCATCAACGACGCAGACCAGGCCGATCACGTCGCAGCTGTGGTTGCGGATCTCTTCGGACCGGATCGCCACACGCGGTGGGGATCGCCGCTGGCTGCGGCTGAGGACTTTTCGCGGATCCTGCAAGCCGCACCGGGCTGCTTTATTGGTTTGTCTGCCTGTCCCCCGGAGCTCGATCCGGCAACGGCCCCCATGAACCATTCGGCCTATGCCAGATTCGATGATCGGGTGGTCGTCGACGGGGCTGCATTGCTGGCTGAGCTGGCATATCGTCGCCTTGCACGCTGAGGGCGCTACTCTGGTGCAGTCATGACAACCCCCACGCCTGAGATCGCGACCCTGCCCCCGTTGCCCGCGCTGCGGGGGGATCGACCAGTTTCTTCTCGAACCGGTGAGCCGCCCCGACCGTGGCCTATTGTGACGGGGCTGGTGCTCTCGATGGTCGCTGCAGCGGTCATCGTTGGGGTCTACAGCCACCACTGGTGGCTGGCCGCCCACCCTGATACCTACCTCTCCTCCGCCCAGGTGATCTCCTGGCTGGACCCAGATCCGGGCAAGTGGCTGTCACTGACCATCGAGACTGGCCTGGCCTGCTTTGCACTGGTGGCGGCTGGGGCCTGCGGGGTCAGCGGCTTTCAGGCCTGGAATGGCTGGTCGTGGTCCCGGTTCGCTGGACCAGTCGCGGCACTTTTGAGTGCCGTGGCTGCGATGCTGTTCTCGTGGTGGGCTTGGCCAGCGATCGTGTTGATGGCGCTTGTTTCGATCTCCAGCTGGCTTCCCTCTTCTCGTAGCTATTTCGACCATTGGCAGCGGCTTCGAGCTGCCAGGCCGCAGCCCTATCGCCGCCCAGAGCGCATCTTTTATGGCCGGTTGCCCCGCTATCGCTGAGCTCGGATCGCGGCGGCTACCGCGTCAAAACGATCCTTGTTCAGCACCGCGCCGATCCGTCGCACCTGGGTTGGGTCAACCCGAATGAACCGGTTGATCCGCACCTCGCTTGGTCGACGTTGCGGATCCCAGTCTCCGCTGCCGATATCGACCCAGCGACGCCCAGCTCGCGCCTCTTGTTGGGCATCACGATCGTGGTCTTGGGAGGTCAGTTGTAGCCCCAATAGCCAGAGGCCATCCTCGCCGATAAGCAGCACTGGCCGGTCCTTACCTTGGCTGTAGTCCTCCTCATAAGGCACCCAGGTCCACACGATCTCTCCTGGGTCGGGGGTCGAACCTGGCTCGGGGGCATAGGAGATGCGAGGAGTGCCGTGGAAATCCCCTGGATAGCTGCCGCTCTTAGCGGGTTTGGGAGACGGTTTCGGCGGGGAGGAGGTCCGCTTACTGCTAGCCTTCTTGCCGCCCACGATCTGGCGGACCAACTCAGCACCAACTGTGGTGAATACTCGCGACAACCAACTCATGGGGATTAATCTAGTGCCGCGTCGCTTCCATAAGGCACGAAGGGCTCCGGGGTGGATGAATACTCACGACGGTGAGTTACCGCTCTTCCTTGGTTACGAGGCACCGCATCCTTCCACTGCTGACAGCGCAGTGGGGGGTGAACCTAGGCCTTGGATGGCCCGTTCCCGTCCGATGGGGGGGTTCGGACGGGAACGGGCGTCCATGGGTCCCGGCGAACCGGGGTCAGCCTCGCGGTCCGCAGCCCAGATGGGGGGAACAGGCTACGTGTCCTGCGCGCTGACATCAGCAACACTAGCGCACTTGCTACAGCCACAAAAGAGAATCAACGGCAGTTATTGACTGCAGATAATCAGACTTTTGGCCGACACGAAGCCTCACTCTTTTCGAGAGGATCAACATCTGCCCTAGCCACAAGCATATGGGGAGAATTGTCGACATTTGCCTCGGCATCCCTTCGCCGATCCAAAGTCACAGCCCGTTGACAGGATTAACTCCTCTTCTGCGATGGCATGATTACCCCATGTCTGCTGCCCCACTTACTGGTCTCGTCGTCTTGATTGACGAAGCTCCCGTCGCCGATACCATCGCCGTGCTGGAGGTGCTGATCCAGGAGGGCTTCACTACGGTCAGCCTCCCCAGTACCCACAAGGAGCTAGGCGAGATCGCCACCATGTACAACCGGCGATTGAGACTG
This sequence comes from Arachnia sp., assembly GCA_041855345.1. Classification (GTDB taxonomy): domain Bacteria; phylum Actinomycetota; class Actinomycetes; order Propionibacteriales; family Propionibacteriaceae; genus Arachnia. The sequence goes on from JBHAEB010000089.1 coordinate 4,490, forward strand.
GGGGTCCATGGCTTTGACTGCGATCCGCTGCGGTTGAGCGAGTTGGGCATCAGCTTTGTGCTGTACGACGGCAATGAGACCGCTACCGTCGCCACGCTGGCGGCTAGCGAGTTGGCGGTCTACCCCAGCGCGATGACTCCCACCGAGATACGTCAGGCGTTGAAACCACCCGCCAGCGGAGTACAGCTCTACCCAGCCGATGTCTTGGGCCCGTTGATGGCTGAGCGGCTAGTAACAATCGAGTTGATTGATCAGGTCGTCCCTCGAGGTGGGGTCATCGCCTATGTCGCCAAACAATGGCTCAAGGCGGGGGCGCCTGCGGTATGTATCGACAGTCACTTGATCGGCGACAGCCTTAAAGGTGGAGATCTGTCGGCGCTCCGCGATCGCTGCCGAAGCTACCGCTGAATCGTCATTGCCGACGCTGGCGAGGGCGGATGGCGGTGGTTTCTGCTGCGCTGGGCTCGGCCGGACGGACCGGGCCAGGGGCAGCTTCCCCTTCGCGGAACCATCCCTGAGGCAGTTGTTCCTTCGGGACCTCACGCGGCGGGTTCACCGGCGGGCCCATCACTGCGGTGGCTGCGTCGTGCGGCGCCGCTGCAACAGGCGGGGTGGGCAAGACCTGCGTTGGAGCAGCAGGTGCGGTCATTGGCGGTTGCATAGCGACGGGGATCGGTTGCGGGTCTGCGGGATCCACCGTCGCCTCCGGATCTCCGATCAGCCCGCCTAGTTCGCTCTCCTCGTTGTCGCGACGGCGGGTGCGGGCCACCACGACCAGCAATGTGGCTCCCCCAGCCGCTAGGACCACGGCCGCAGCCACCAGGAACCACATAGATAGCGAGCTGGAATTTCCTTCACTACTGGCTTCGGCCACTGGCTCGGCAGCAGCGGCTGCGGAGCTACTGGGGGCTGGCTGCGGCTCAGCCGACTGGGTCGCCGCCGCTGTTGGCGTCGGGCTCGGCGATGGGCTCGGGCTGGCGACGGGAGCCGCGATGGTCAAGGTCTGGGCGGCCTTGGAAGCCTCCAGATTCGCTGCTCCAGCGAAGCTCGCGACGAGCTCCCCCTCCCCCTCAGCGGCATCGGCGGGGATCTCCACTGATGCCGAGTAGGAACCGTCCGTTGCGGTGACTGTCGCCGGCGCGGTAAGACTGGCCCCCCTAAAGGAGAAGGCGATAGTGGCTGAGGCCACGGCCTCGCCCGTGGCCAGGGTCAGCCGACCACTGACGTCAACCACGGCTCCGGGATAGGTCTCAGCGGACCCGATGTCGAGGGTCAGTGTGGTGCCCCCACCCTGCGAGGAGGTTTCTCCCCTGGCGTCGAAGCCAAGGCTGTAGGCCTTCACCGATGCCGCATGCCTGCCATCTCCAGCAAAGCCGACTCGCAGTTCCTGGGCCCCGTTGGTCAATTCGGCCGGCACCTGGAATTGCATCGAGAAGGTGCCATCGGCTCCCGTGGTGACATTTTGCATCGGCTGGCCGGCGACCGTCGCGGATATCGTCGCCCCCGGCACGCCATAGCCTTGCGCGTCGACCAAGGCTCCCGTGATGGTCACGGCCCCTGAGCTATCGGCAGCGACCTGAGCATTCAGTTCGGTGCGCGCGGGGTTGGCTAGCGCAGGGGTCAGCGGCATTACGACAGCCAGTAGTAGGGCCACGATCAGGCTCCACGCTGAGCGCCGAACGCCCGCAGCGGATGAACACATACAGTGCTCCCTTTCATCCAGGGTGGCCAGCAGACTACTCTCATCTGGCCTCCTCCTGCTATGTCGTCGCTGCGTTCTCACAGTCGAATAGCTCGTTTTTTGGTCCGATTGCCCCGGCCTGGACCCACCAGAATCGCCCTTTGATCCTTCACAGATCTTCCACAATGGACCCCTGACATGGGACAATGTCGCAGTCCGTGCACAAATTGAGAACTGAATTTGAGTTCTCAGGAAACCCGCCATATCCTGAGAGAAGTTCAGTTAATTCTTAAGAAACGAGGTGACGCCATGGTTCAGGCCCGACGTGCCATGCAGGACGACGAAGAGCTCGACATCACCGTCGACCTCTCAGCGGACTCCACCCAGGAATCGTCTCCCTCCCCACGACGTGGAGCCCCGAAACCGGCATGGAAATTCACCAAGTTCATCGCGCCCCTCGCTATTACCGGTGTCGTGGTCGCTGGCTCGGTCGCGCTAAGTAAGACCGGCTCCACAGAAGCTGCCACCGAGGCCACCCCAGCTGTCGAAGTTAGCTCCCTTGATGTGAGCCGGAACTATGCTCGCGAGCCGTTGGCCTCGCCAACCCCATCGCCCACCCCGAGCCCCATGGAAACCCCGTCAGCTCAGGCCACCGAGGCCACCCCAGAACCCACCCCCGAGACCACAGAGTCAGTAGAGCCCACCTCCGAGGCCTCTATGATCTTTGATCCCTCCGCGCTGGGTAATGCCACCGGCGAGATGTACACCGCATCGTCGGTCAATATTCGCACCGGACCTGGTACCGACTACGACGTGCGCGTCACCCTGGATGGCGGCACTGCCGTCACCATCACCGATATCACCAAGGATGGCTGGCAGCAGATCGTCTATAAGGACGCAGCTGGCTGGGTATCGGCCGATTATCTCTCCGAAAGCGCCCCTGAGACCCCCGCAGTGAGTTCAAGTGCCAGCTGCACTTCCTCCTCCGCCAAGTCCATTGAGTCTGGTCTCACCGCGAAATCCGTATCTGTGCTGCGCGCCGTTTGCGCCGCCTTCCCGGACATCACCACTTACGGCGGCTACCGCGCTGACAGCGGCTACCACGGTCAAGGCCGCGCGATCGACGTCATGGTTTCCGGGGAACGCGGCTGGGAAATTGCGCGGTGGCTCCGTGAAAACGCCTCAGAACTTGGGGTGATCGAGGTCATCTATTCCCAGCAGATCTGGACCACGCAACGTGCTTCCGAGGGCTGGCGAGCCATGTCAGATCGCGGTTCAGCCACTGCCAATCACTACGACCACGTCCACATCTCTGTAGCCGGGTGATCGGGACGCCCGAATCCTCATCTGCTCTTAGGCAGATTAGGCTGGTCCCATGATCAAGCCCGTTGATGCCACCACCACAGCTGCCTGGGACGAATTAGACGACTTAGCGGATAACGCCGAACTCGATTTGCGCCAGGCCTTCGCAACGGATCCGCAGCGAGCCCAGCGGTTCACCCGCACCGTGGCCGATCTGCATGTCGATCTGTCAAAGAACTTGATCAACGACGAGGTGCTGGCCGCCCTGCTGCGGCTGGCGGAACAAACCGATGTCGCTGGCCGCCGTGACGCCATGTTTGCTGGCGAGCACATCAATGTCACTGAGGATCGCGCAGTCCTTCACACTGCGCTCCGGCTACCCCGCGAGGCGAAGCTTGTCGTCGACGGACAGGATGTCGTCGCTGATGTACACGAGGTGCTAGAGCGGATCTACGCCTTCGCTGAAAAGGTTCGTTCCGGTCAGTGGACTGGAGTCACCGGTAAACCCATCTCGACGGTGGTCAACATAGGCATTGGCGGCTCGGATCTGGGACCAGTCATGGTCTACGAGGCCCTGAAACCCTATGTCCGTGAAGGTCTGGAGTGCCGATTCATCTCCAATATCGACCCCACCGATGCCTATGTCAGCACCGCAGATCTCGATCCAGAAACGACGCTGTTCATCGTCGCTTCCAAGACTTTCACCACCTTGGAGACCCTGACCAATGCCCGCATGGCCCGCACCTGGCTGCTTGACAAGCTCGTAGCCCAGGGGGCCATCGCCGACGATGATCAGGCTCGACGAGATGCCGTCGCCAAACACTTCGTTGCCGTCTCCACCGCCCTCGATAAGGTGGCCGAATTCGGCATCGACCCTGCGAATGCCTTTGGCTTTTGGAACTGGGTTGGTGGCCGCTACTCCGTGGATTCGGCAGTTGGTCTACCGATCGCCATAGCCATCGGAGCCGATGGCTTCCGTGACTTCCTCGCCGGATTCCATGCCGTGGACCAGCATTTCTTGACCGCTGAACCTGCGCAGAATGTGCCATTGATCATGGGCATGCTCAATATCTGGTACGTCAACTTCCTTGGGGCGACGAGTCACGCGGTCTTGCCCTATGCCCAGTACCTGCATCGTTTCGCCGCCTATCTGCAACAGCTCACGATGGAGTCCAATGGCAAGTCGGTGCGTTGGGATGGCACCCCGGTGACCTGCGAGACCGGTGAGGTGTTCTGGGGGGAGCCTGGCACCAACGGTCAGCATGCCTTCTACCAGCTCCTTCACCAAGGAACCCAGCTCATCCCGGCTGATTTCATTGCGGTCGCGAATCCAGCCCACCCGATCCGTGACGGCGAAATCGACGTTCATGGGATGTTCTTGGCGAATTTCTTCGCCCAAACCGCGGCCCTGGCCTTTGGCAAGGATGAAGATCAGGTGCGGGCTGAGGGAACACCGGAGGCGATTGTTCCGGCGCGAGTTTTCAGCGGCAACCGCCCCACCACCTCGATCATGGCTCCTGCCCTGACCCCATCGGTGGTGGGCCAGCTGATCGCCCTCTACGAACACATCACCTTTGTGCAGGGCATTGTGTGGGGTATCGATTCCTTCGATCAGTGGGGGGTCGAGTTGGGCAAGAAATTGGCTTTGGAGATCGCTCCGGCGGTCTTGGCGACGCTGAGGCATTGGCTAAACAGGACAGCTCCACCCAGGCCCTGGTCAGCTGGTATCTGGCCCACCGAGCGTGAGTCAGCCAAGGTCGGGTCCCCGTCATCGCGGTTTCGTCGCCGCGATGGCGGCCTTGATCACCCTCGCGGTAATCCCGCCGTTGGTGGCGACGGTGCACACCACCGTCGCCTCCTGGGGGCGGACCTATGCCGATGCTGATCAGGCCCCGGCTTCCGATGTGATCATGGTGCTTGGGGCACAGGCTCGTTCTGGGCGACCCTCCGCCTTTTTGCAGGCCCGTCTTGATCTGGCCATCGAATTATTCGACGCAGGCAAGGCGAAGGTGATCCTGGTGACTGGCGCCAATACCAAGACCAGCCATTACGAGACCCAGGTCATGCACGACTATCTGGTAGCCGCTGGGGTGCCCACGGAGCGGATCGTGCAGGATCCCTACGGCTTTGACACCTATGACTCCTGTATTCGTGCCCGTGATGTTTATGGTCTCAACCGCGTCACGGTGGTCAGCCAGCAATACCATCTGGCGCGCACCATCGCCACCTGTCGGGCCTTGGGCGTCGATGCCTATGGTGTGGGAGATCGCTCAGTGAGCAGCACCTGGCCTTGGCACTATGCCAAAGGGGTGATGCGTGAGATCCCGGCGGGGGTCAAGATGGAACTGGATCTGTTACGGGGCGCCAAGGCCACTGCATCCCCGACAACCGATGCCATCTGGCAGGCCCTGGAACGCAGCAACTAGCCCACCTAGGTCAAGAGATCTCGGGTTGCGAAAACACCACGATGCCCGGATAACCACGCGAGGAACCAGGCCAATTCCTGGTGGGGGTACAAAAAAGGCCCCCGCATCGCGGAGGCGGTGGTGGCCAGGGCCGGGGTCGAACCGGCGACCTTTCACTTTTCAGGCGAACGCTACTACCAACTGAGCTACCTGGCCAAAAGGTGGCTCACGCCAACCTAGCGACCCCGACGGGACTCGAACCCGCGACCTCCGCCGTGACAGGGCGGCGCGCTAACCAACTGCGCCACGGGGCCAATTTCTTGACCTGTCAGCCTTGCGGCCAACTTGGATAACCTTAGCGGCACTCCTCCGATTTGTGAAATCGGAGCCGATTGCCTCTCAGCTACCCAAAAGCGGTAGCCCGATGGCAGGCTACCTAGCATCCCCAACGGGATTCGAACCCGTGTTGCCGCCGTGAAAGGGCGGAGTCCTAGGCCGCTAGACGATGGGGACCGGACGCGAAAAGAATACTGACCAACCCCCAACCTGGCAAACCGGCAACAACACTCATCGAGAACCCCCAGAAAACCGGGGACCGCTACTGCCCCGGTCGCGGCTTTGTGGGCTGCGGCCTGGGACTCATCTAGAACCCCCACGAAACCGGGGCCGCTACGGCTACGACTCACCGCCCCACCCATTACCTTCTAGGCACCCCGATGCTCAGGGATCTGGTCGCCAAGGCCGGCATGAACACCGCCCCTGCTTATTGATAATCAGGGGGTATTGCCACCGGGTTCTGGTGGCGTGGGTTACTCGCCGATAGGGACGCCCCCTGACCACCCTCACCCGCAGCACCAAACCAGCCAGTGGATTCCTCGCCAATAGGGACACCCCCGATTGGGGTCTGTCAGTTGACAGCCCGGAGTCGTGGGTTCCTCGCCGATAGGGACTCCCCCTCAGGAGCATCCAGCGCCTTAGTGAAGCGAACCGGCAATCATGCGGCGGGTGACCGCGATCCCCAGGGCAGCCGCCTGCTTCAAAAAGGCTGGGAAATCGGCTGGGGCGTCGTGGTCTGCGGTATCGGAGATCACCCGTAACACAGCGCAGGGCACATCCGCCTTGCGGCATACCTGCGCCACGGCTGCCCCTTCCATCTCGGTGGCGACGGCACCAAATTGGGAACGAATCCGCCCGATCTGTTCGGCTGAGGCTACGAATTGGTCACCGCTGGCGATCCGCGATTCCACGACGGTGACCCCAGGCCCAGCCTGGGCACGGGCAGCCGCCAGCAATCGAGCCCGCATGGCGCTATCCACGGGCCAGCAGCTGGGCTCGTCAAGCAGCTTCCCTGGCGGGAAGCCCACCGCCGTCATGTCAACATCGTGCTGCACCAAATCGGTAGCCACCACGATGTCACCGACCTTCAGCCCAGGGGCTACTGCCCCGGCCACCCCGGTAAAGAGGATGCTCTCAGCTCCGGCGGCCAGCAGCGCAGCGGCAGCGAGCGCTCCGTTGACCTTGCCGACCCCAGAACGAGCCACCACCACGGGCCGCCCCTCCAGGAACCCATGATGAACCTCAACTCCGGCGGTCATCACGACCTTCGGCGTAGCCAGCGCCTCAATGAGGGCATCTACTTCTTCACTCAAGGCTCCCAGAATCCCATGCATGACCACACGCTACTGGTTCCCTCAATTCCATGACCGCCATCTGGACGATTCGGACATCTGTGAAACAAGATGTATTCTGAGAATCCTTAAGCATCCTCTCACTTTGGACGGTTCCATGAAGAAGGCTCTCGCTGGGGCGCTCGTCGCCGCTTCCACCCTGGGCGTCATCGGCACAGGCGCGCTCGTCTCCTATCTCCACAAGGAGCCCATCCTCGCTGTTGACGGGGTTGAGACCCAGTTGGGTGGGTTCTATGGCGATGTCGAAGACGTCCTCAATGCCCAAGGGATCGAGTTGGGCGAACACGATGTGGTCATCCCAAGCTTGGAGACCGGCGTTGAAGACGGCGACATCATCACCGTTAACTACGCTCGACCCTTGGAGTTGGTGGTCGACGGCGTCTCCACCACCTACTGGGTCACTGAGAACAATCTGGCGGCTGCACTGGCAACCCTCGGTTTTGACACCAATAACATCGGCGCCTCCCACGAGTTGAGCAGCGCTGTGAGCCGCGACGGCCTACGTGTCGAGATCCGCATGCCCAAGGCGATCACCGTGACCGCCGATGGCACCACCCACGAGGTCAACTCCACCGCCCCCACCGTCGCCGACGCCTTGGTGGAACTCAACATCACCCTCGACGAGGATGACCGCCTTAGCCCGGAGGCCACCACCCCCCTCACCGCCGATCTTGCGATCACCGTACAGCGGGTAAGCGTCGAGGAGGTCACCCGCACCGAGGAGATCCCCTTCGAGACCACCGAAACCAAGGACGACACCCTCGATAAGGGCACCACGGAGGTTGACACCGAGGGCGTCGTAGGCGAACGCAGCATCGTCGAGCGGATCACCACTGTCGACGGCCAGGTCGAATCCACCGAAGAGATCAGCAATACCGTCGTCACCGAACCCGTCACCAAGGAGGTTCGCGTCGGCACCAAGACCAGCACCCCGAGCACCGATGGTGGTGGCAGCGGCAGCGGCGGCAGCAGTGGCAGCGGCAACACCGCGATCGACCTATCCCGCGAGGCGATGTGGGATCGGATCGCCCAGTGCGAGTCCAGCGGAAACTGGTCAATCAATACCGGCAACGGCTACTATGGTGGGTTGCAGTTCAACCTACCCACGTGGCGCTCGGTCAACGGTCAAGACTTCGCCGAGTACCCACACCAGGCCAGCCGCGAAGAACAGATCACTGTCGCCAACCGGCTCTACGCAATCCGCGGCACCCAACCCTGGAGCTGCGCCTAAACAACTCACCTAGTGTGTCGCCCCTGATGCTGAGCATCGGGGGCGATATCTATTCTGGGCGGCCCCACATCCCACGACCAGGGACTCGCGGTGGGCTCATACCGGCCACCACTCCAGGCGAAGGTGCTGAGGGCACCCGACGGCATGGCCACCCCATCCAAGCCCCTGCTTGCGGCGACGACCGCTCGGGCCGCGACTCCCCCTGGCCGCCTCACACAGCCTGCCGTCCGAGGCGACCACCACGGGCCACGCCGCCCCCTGTCGACCACATACCGGTCACTACTCCAGGCGAAGATGCTGAGGGGCGCCCGACGGCCTGGCCACCTCGCTACTGTCCCCCATTACCCTTTTAGCCCCCCATTCGGCCCGAGCAGCCCACTCAATCCTCGTCAACCCTCGCCTCTCAGACCACTTCCCAGCCCTCCAGCGGCCCACAACAGCCCCTCCCCAGCTCCCCGCCGCTCAGCGGCCCCTAATCGCCGTAGACCACAGGCTGTCGCCCCAGAGCCGCAACCACGACGAGAGTGGCACGAAACCTCGGACGGTTCCCAGTCCTTCAGCGGAGCACACAATCCCTGTTTGGCCGGCCACCTCCGGCATCCCGACGGCCTTGAACCGTCCCATACCGACATCCTTATTCCGTCCCATGTCGACATCCTGATTCCGTCCCATGTCGACATCCTGATTCCGTCCCATCCCGTCGGCCTTAGTCCGTCTTGTGTCGACGGCCTTGAACTGTCCCATGCCGACAGGCTTAAACCGCCCTGTGCACAACGCTTCAGGGGTACCCGTCGAATGCTGCCTGCCGAGGCCGCATGGCAACTGGAATAAACCCCTCGCCACCGGCATTAGTTGAAATATGAAGAAGATTGGTTTCCTGTCCTTCGGTCACTACCGCGATGTTCCAGGGGCCCGCGTACGCACCGCTGGCGACTCCTTGCGCCAGAGCGTTGAGCTCGCCGTGGCCGCAGAGCAGGCGCTCATGGATGGGGCTTGGTTCCGGGTCCATCACTTCGATCAGTCCCTGGGCGCCCCGACGGCGCTGCTAGCCGCTGCCGGAGCCCGCACTTCGACCATCGATCTGGGCACCGGGGTGGTGGACCTGCGTTATGAGAACCCGCTAGCCATGGCCGAGAACATCGCCTCGGCGGATCTCATCAGCCAGGGCCGGGTACAGCTAGGGGTGAGTCGGGGATCCCCGGAGCCTGCCGTCGACGGACAGGCTGCCTTCGGCATGGCTAAGGCCGAGGACGAACGTTGGGACGATCTGGCACGGTCCCGTGCCGCCCACTTCCGGCAGGCGATCTCGGGGGTTCCGATGGCTCATTCCGAGCGAGCCAAGGCGCTGGGGATCGGCCCCGACTTGGCCATAGAGCCGCAAGCCCCGGGGTTGATCAACCGAATCTGGTGGGGTGCCGCAACCATCCAGACCGGCGAATGGGCAGGCGATGAGGGCTACAACCTGCTCAGCTCTACGCTGCTGCTGGGTGATGACGGTCGCTCCTTCGACGTCCAGCAGGCCGAGCAGATCCGTCGCTACCGGGAACGCTACGCCGCATCCGGGCGGGAAACCGGCGGGATGGCTGCGGTCACCCGTCCCGTATTCCCCATCACCTCAGATGAGGACGAACGCTACTTCGGCGGTCGTGACGAGTCGGGCGACGGTCGAGGCATCTTGGACAATTCGCGGGCGGTCTCTGGTCCGACGATCGCAGCCAGCCCAGAACAGGTGGCCGAGCGGCTAGCAGCTGATGCGGCCATCACCGAGGCCGACTATGTGCTGTTCGCCCTACCCAGCCAGCTGGGCGTGGCCTACAACACGCACCTGTTCGAGAACTACATGCTGGTTGCCCGGCTACTTGGCTGGAAGTAGCTCAACCATAGGTGGCGAGCCACCGGCGCGTTTCCTCGAAGAAACGTTGCCGGGGCTCGTCGCGCGACAGCACCAGATCGTGGCGTCCCCCCTTGATGCGGATCAAGGTGACGTGGCTGCTCAGTCGCCGCGACCTCGCAGCCATGGATTCGACGTCGAGCACCAAATCTGCGTAGTGCATCTGCTCATCCCAGGTCCGCGAGAAGTCGCTACGCGAGCTGGCTAGCACCAGCACCGGGATCTCGATATCCAATCCGGCTCGCACCGTCGCATGACCACGCATCACGGCAGTCAACCAGCCCACACGAGGAACGAATGCCGGGTCCCCCTTGAGGTTGAGGTTGTAGTCCCATTGCCCATCCTCGTCGGCGCGAATCGAACGCCGGTAGAACCCGGTGTCGGGCAGCGGCAGGGACCGGGTCGGTGAAACCGTACCCACCGCTTGGAATGCAGCCGCCAGAGCAGGACGCCAGGTATGCAGACTCGGCAGGTCAAGCCAAGGAGAGTTCAGCACCAAGGCCTGGACCGAATCCGGCCGCTCAGCCACATAGAGGCTGGCTGCTAACCCGCCAGTCGAGTGGCCCATGAGCACGAGATGATCATGGCCCTCGGCGGTGATGACGGCTAGGGCTTGATCCAGCTCCTCGAAATACTCGTGGAAGTCCTGGGTGTATCCAGCCAGCTGCCCCTCGCGCAAGGACCGCCCATATCGCCTCAGGTCGAGGGCATAGAAGTCATAGCCCCACGACGCGACGGCATCGGCTAGGTGGTCTTGGAAGAAGTAGTCGTTCCAGCCGTGGACATAGAGCAACGCCCGATTCGTCGTGGGCGCGCATCGTCGCACCAGCGTGGCCACGACCTGATGCTCCGGCTCCCCGGTATAGATCTGCGCCTCGGGCAGGTCGATATCGAGCTGCTCGTAGCGAGGCAACTCGGCATCAGGCTTCCATGACCCCATGGCCAGTCGGCCTAACGCGACTCGTACTCGTCGTAATCGTCGTTGTACTGCTCCGCGAGGTCTGCGTATGCATCAGGAATCTCAGTGGTCTCCTCTGAGGTGTAGCTCTCACCTCGGAGCTCCCGCTCCAATGACGCGAAATCGGTGTCCACTGAGCGATACTTCAACTCACGGGCCACTTTCGTCTGCTTCGCCTTTGCACGGCCGCGCCCCATATGGGTCGACCCCCTCGCTCAATCATCGCGGGCTTGCCGCGGAATCTGTCAGTTAACTCGTGGGGCGAAG
>JBHAEB010000090.1:0-5406 GCA_041855345.1 Arachnia sp.
CACGTTGCGCTGTAGGGCTGCCCGTAGCCGGGATGCCGTCCAATGACGTATCCCGTACCGGAGGGCGACATGGGCTAGCAGATCGAGCACTACACTGGCGCGGTGAAGTCCCGATCTGCCCAGTTCGCGGCTTGGGTGGCGCCCAAATCAGCAGGGCTCCGGTGGCTCACCGAGCTGGCTGCCAACCCGGCCACGTTGGATCGCACCGATCCCCAGCTCATCGCACAGCGCGCATTGGCTGACGGGATCACGGGCGCAGACCTGCCGCCCGCCATTGCCGCGATCTGCTACAGCCTGTCCTACCTCGATCGATCCCAGGACCACGACCGGCAGGGGATGCGGCAGCGCTTTAGTTCATTCTTCTCCGACGCTCAGCCCACCATCACTGACCTCGACGCCTGGCGGTTCCGACACATCTGGAGCCAGCCGCGCTCACCATCGGTTGGCTTCGTCGTCGGCGGTTACGACGTGACCTGCCTGGGCGTTTGCCTTCAGCAGGATCGCCCGGCTCTAGCGCTCAGCCGAGCCGACGGCCGGGTGGAACTCTGGGACCCGACCACCGGGCAGCTGCTCACCAAAGTCGAGAGCCTCGGCGATCGGATTAGCAAGCTCGTGCCGTGCGGCGGCTGGCTAGCAGCCGTCACTTTTGACGGCGCGCTCTGGCTGATCGACCCAAGTTCAGGTGGGACCCGGCTCGCGCTGCCACCAGGGAGCACCCATCACCGTGCGACGCCAAGCCTCTCCCCCGATAACACCCTGATCCTCTGCGGCGATGGTGATGGTGCTGTGCGGCTTTGGGAGGCGAGTGCATCCGGCCTCCTTGCAGAGGCGGGACCGCCCTATCGGGGTCACAGCTCACCTGTGTCGGGCGCCGTCGCCTGGACCTGCCCCGACGGCGACCTGGTTGCCTCGCTCAGCGATGGGGAACTGCGCATCTGGCGTCTCGATACCCGCGAGGACATCGCCTCGCCAGTCCGCTGCCGCGGCGAGGGGGTCGGCCCGATTCTGATCGATGGGGTCGTCGCTTTCGGCGTTGGCAACAAGGTTCGGTTGTGGCGAGGGAACACGACAAAGAGGCGCCGGGTCCCTGGGCGGGTGAGAAATCTAGCGGTCATCACCAGATCCGAGGGCTCCAGTTGGCTTGCTGTCGACCACGGCGACGGCGTGGTTTTCGTCGACCCGATCACGAGAGACTCAGCCGCTCCGTCGCTACGGTTTGGCATGGGCGAGCAGCACCTGGCGGTCTGGCATCAAGGCGACACAGCGGTCGTGGCGACGAAATGCGGTCCGGCGATCCGCCTCTACCATCCCGAGACTTCGCCACTACTCAGCCGGCAACGGCCGATGCCCTACCCCTGCTATCACGTGCTCGCCTACCAGTTCCGTGCCACGACCCGCGTCGTCACCTGCGGCGAGGACGCACAGGTGTGGGATGCTGCCACCGGCAAACCCGTCGGCCCGAGGCTTCGGGACCTGCGGATCGTCACCACCTACGCCACCGCGTCGGGTAAGCCACGCCTAATCAGTGTCGATTACGATCACTCCCTGGTGCACTGCCCCGAGACCGGCCAGTTGCTTCGCCGCCTGCCCCGCCTCGAAGGCCGCAGCGACCTACATGCTTTCACTGTTGACAAACATCCGCTATTGGCCGGGCGGTTCCGGCAGGAGGGCGTCGACATCATCGACCCCGAGAGTGGGCGGCGCGTCAGCCATGTGCCTAGCCCATCGAGATGCGGACCCACTCTGATCACCAGCCTCTGCTTCCCTGATGGTGTGCGCCTGGTAACTGCCACCGACGGCGGCCCCGCCCTGATCTGGGATCCAACCTCGGGCACCACAGTCAGCGCCCCCATCGGTGAATCCTTCTGGAGTCATCTGGTGGGCTGGGTCGGGACTGACGGCCCCAGGATCGCCACCATCGACGGCGACGAGGACGACGAGCGCGTCACAGTTTGGGATGCGGTCACTGGCGCTGTGAAACGCCGAATTCAGGCACCCGGCCCCCCGCCAGTGAACCTGCTGGTCCTGCCTGGCAATCCACCTCGCCTGTTGACCGCCCACAACAACGGCACGGTGCGGCTGTGGGATCCCGAGTCCGGCCGCCAGCTCTATAGCCTGTACCTACCCAACCTCAACGCAGACTACGACAGCACCCTTGCCCCGCTGCCTGACGGTTCGCTCGCCGTCGGGTTCCATGACCAATGGGGCATCATTGAGCTACCAGCCGCCAGTCCCCCACCCTGAGGAATCCGCAATGCAGCATTACCTGGAACTCGTCGACGGCAAGACCAGCAAGTTCTGGCGAATCGAAACCCTCGATGCTGAGTTGGTCACCCATTGGGGAAAGATCGGCACCGCTGGTCGCGCCGCAATTAAAGAATATGACTCCGCCGAGGACTGCGAGGTCGCGGCACAGAAGTTGCTGGATTCCAAGCTCAATAAGGGATACGCCAAGGCCAGCTTCGACCCCGCCCAGCACCGGTTCTTCGACACCGAGGACTACGGACTGCATCCGTTGACCAGCCACCCACAGTTCCGGGAGTTTTTCGCCGACGAAATTTACTTCGATGAGGGCGACGAGGAGACCCCCTTCGGTTCCGATGACGGCCACGACGCCTACTCCCACTACGCTGACAACCTCCGCGACAAGCACCCGGTCGAACTGACGCAGTACCCGCAGCACCTTGTGGAGCGGGAATGGGAGATGCCCTATCTGCCGCCAAGCCCAAACCCGACCCGAGAGTCCTTCGAGCAGGACCTAGCCAAAGCGAAGGGACAGGTGTCAGCGACTATTGCGCCGCGGGCTGTCATCCAGTGCGATCGCGCCATCCTGGCCACCACGCTGGGAGCTATCAAGATCACCGGCGACGCCGCTCCAGAGGCGATCGCGCTGGCTATCAACGCCGTTGACCGGATGATCGTGTTCTGGGAGTACGAGGGCGAAACCGTCGCGGAGGACAACTTGCTATATCAGGTTAGGGCCGACCTGACCCGGTTCGCGGAGCACCGCAAATGATTTTCCAGGAACGCCACCAGATGCGGGTTTTCAACGAGGACCCGCGCCTCATCGACCATCTGCCCCACTCGAAGCCCGGTTACACCCGGGAGGCGACGGCGCTGGCCACCTTCACCGACCAACAGGGGCAGCTTCGGCTGATCACCTCGGACCTCAGTGAGGGCATCGATATCTGGGATCCCGACACCGGCGAGCGCGTCGGTCCGAGCTTCCGCGGGAAGCCACCCTTCGCATCCGAGACCACCCTCACGGCCCAGGACTGGGACTCGCTCCTGCTCAGTTTCACCACCCCGGACGGCGATCCCAGACTGGTGACCTGCAGCGTCGCGGATCAGCTCCAAGTATGGGACCCGACGACAGGACGGCAGACCTGCCCACCCCTGGTCGGCCATACAGACATGATCTGCGACCTCGCCCTGTGGCACACCGACACCGGGGAACCGCGACTGGTGTCGGCGGACTGGGACGGCACCGTGCGGGTCTGGGATCCGATCAGGGGTCAGCAGCTGGGCGAGCCGCTGTGCGAGGGCTCCGTTGGCCCAACGGTCGGGGCCTGGAGTACAGGCTTCTGGGCTGCGTTGGCGGTGGCGCGGTTGGGGGGTGAGGTGCAGCGCTTCGACGCCCAGAGCCGCACGCCGATCCCAGGTTCCCTGAGCCTTCCCGAGGTCGAGGCGATCTCCACCAGCCCTCGCCCCCTGGCCTGGTGCCGTGACGGACACGAGGCCGCCTTGTCGGCTTGGGATCTTGAAACCGAAGAACTGGTCTACCTATTTGGCCCCACCGCGGTCCTCGAACTCTGCTTCGCCCGGCCGCTGCGAACCGCCGCAGGCGAACTGCGCTATGTACTGGGTGACCCGTGCGGCCCCATCGAAATCTGGGACCCCGAGCGCGACGAATGCACCTACCGGTTCCAGCCCTGGCAGCACCTCACCGTCCGGATGCTTGAGGACGGTCACATCGTCACTCGCAACCGCTATGCAGGGTTCCACGACCTGATCTGCCTACCCAATCAGCGCCTCGCCTTGGGGCTGCATAACGGCTGGGCGACAGTGCAACTCCCAGCCGACATCTGATGCCCCATCACTGCGCCACCCGATTCCCAAGCCCGGATCGTGAGCATTCCGTCGAGAACTTAAGGCACTGTGACTGTGTGGGCTCTACCGGCTCTTGTGACCGAGTGGGAAAATGACGGGATGATCGAGGTGACACCGGAGGCTATGGGGGTCTATCTCGACCGGAATGGGCAGTCTCGGTTGGTCTTTCTTAGTGATGGTCGTGTGACCTGCCGGGATCTCACCCAGGGCTCAGAGGTCTTTGAGCTTCCTGTATCCGAGATCTCTGACATGCTCCTAATCCCCCAGATTGGCGCACTGGTTACCACCAGTGAAACAGCCTTGCAGGTATGGGATATCGACGACGGCTCGTTGGTGAACCACGTCAGAACCGTTCCCATATCGGGTCTGTGCTCTTTCCTAGTGGACGGGAAGCAGTGGCTCGCGACGGCCGGTGACAGCCTCATCATCTGGGACCTTGAGACCCTCTCCGAAGTTCATCGGATCCCCAATCCCCACGATGGCTACGTGTTCCAGATCGTCGAATACCGCACCCGTGACGGGCTGCCCAGGTGTGCTAGCAGCGGCTCAGATGCCACCGTACGACTGTGGGACCCCATCACAGGCAGTGTGGCGGACCCCCTCACCCGCAACATTGACGAGGCCACACACCTGGCCTCATGGCAGAGCCCAACCGATGGATCTCTCCTGGTTACCGCTCAAGGATCCCTGGCATCCATTGGCACGGCTGTCCTCACCGTTTGGGATCCCGACACTGGCCAGCCAGTCGCCACCCACCAGCTCAGCGACGGCTGGTACTCGGATGTGACATCCTTCACCGACGCGGATCGTCGATGCCGAATCATCGCGGGCATCGAGGAATCCTGCGGCGAATTCCTCGACATCAGCATCGTCGACCAGGAACTCACTGTTCGCACGGCGGCCCCATCGGTGGGAGCCGCCAATACTGTCGCGCTATGGCCGCAACCCGATTCTGATCTGCGGGTCATCACCGCGGGGGCGTTGGGGCCAGGGCCCGCGGTGGTTTCAGTGGTGAGGCTGTGAGCCGATCGCGGCCAAGTTCAGCGCAGATCACACCCCAAGAATCTGCTCTATACACCCTAGATCGGGCCCAGGACTCCGGCGGTGTCATAACGCGCGAGTAGTGCTCTCGGCGCGGGGGCCTGCGGAAGGGTGCCAGGTGCCCCCGCGCAACACTTCGCGTCTCACCCCACGCGAGCCCTTCGAGCGATTCCTTCTCGGACACCCACCCATTGCTGCCACGACTTGACGCCGCCTACACTGGATCCCCTCAACGATTGGAGGCTCGATGTGACC
>JBHAEB010000091.1:0-9446 GCA_041855345.1 Arachnia sp.
AGTTCATTGATATCGGCGGGCAGGCTGAGCCACTGGGGGCCGGCGTGGACCGCATCGGCATGAAGGGAACCGGCGATGTGGGCGTGGGTCATGGTCGACAGCTTGCCAGAGAGATGGCCGACGATCGGCTCAATTGCCCGGCTATGGACACCATCGCAGACCCGCCGTCGAGACGAGGTTGCTTGGATTGCCTAGCTTCGTGCTAGCCTGTATCCCCTTGAGCCCCCGTAGCTCAGGGGATAGAGCACCGCCCTCCGGAGGCGGGAGCCGAGGTTCGAATCCTCGCGGGGGCGCCGCCGTCGCCACACCGCAGTCGACCCGAACAGGGGATCGCGTGAAACACCCCAAGCTCATCACTCATCCCAGTGGGGTCGCGCTTGGTTTGATCGTCTTATTCCTCGCTACGCGAGCACTCAACGTAGTGATTTGGCAGATCCCCAGCGTCACCTTCGTTCAGAACGACATTAGCTATTACGGCTACTGGCTGTGGTGTTTGTTTGGCGATGGCGCTGCCAAACCTGATTGCGCCGCAGCCCTATCAGGGGTGGGGGTGATGTCGGAATACCCGTTGCCTGCGGTGTGGATTCTGCAAGTGCAATACACCCTTGGTGGCGGTATTCCCATGTGGGTGATACCGATCCTCGTGGCTTTGGGGATAGCCGCTTGGTATGCGTTGCGGAAATTCCATGGTGCCGGGAACCGAACGCTGGCGCTGGCGGTCCCTTCCGCCCTGGTGGCTTTGGCCATCGCGGTGTGGTTTGTGGCTGCCCTGCCGTTGCGGGCAACCGCATTCAATACCTGGATGCCGGTCTTTATGGCGACCATGCTGGGGCTCGACGCCTTAGTCGCCTGGCTTCTTTACCGCCATGGCAGTGCTGGCGCCTCGGTGTTTTGGATCCTGTTCATCGGCGCCTGCGGCCCGATCGTGTGGTTCCGCTTCGACATGCTCACTGCGGCTGCCGTGGCCTTGGCCTGTTTATGGCTGACTCGCCATCCCATCGCTTCAGGGGCGCTCATCGGTCTCGGTGCTGCGATCAAGTTGTGGCCAGCGATGCTCATTGCGCCGATGGCAGGAAAGCTACGGCTGATCGGCTTTGCAGCCAGCGGACTCACCTTGGGGCTGGCCTCGCTTGCCGTTGGCGGCTGGGACCGGTCCATCTCCCCGATGGTGTGGCAGTCACAGCGGGGACTTCAGATGGAATCGGTTCCGGCGACACCGTTGATGATATTGCGGACCTACACCAGCGATCCGAGCTGGCCGGTGTCGTTAAGCAAGTACAACGCCATTGAGGTATTCGGTCCCGGGGTAACTGAAATGCTACGAGTGTCGACGTTGTTGACCATCGCATCGATGGTGCTCACCGTGGTCCTGACTTGGCGGCTGGTTCGAAACCTGGGACCCGATGATCCCCGACGCCCCGAGGCCATCGTGCTGGCGGTATTGGCGGTGGTATTAGCCACCATCATCGCGAATAAAACGTTGTCGACCCAGTACATCCAGTGGCTCGCTGGCCCCTTGGCTGCACTGATTGCGCTGCGAGTCAGCCCGTGGTTACGGCGACCCATCCGGGTATTGGCGGTGTTATTTGTCCTTATCGCGGCGCTGACCCAGTACACCTATCCGTGGGCAACTATGGGCATCATGGGGACCCCCAATGGCGACGGATTCGCCACCGCGTCCTTGGTGGCCCGCAATATTGGGCTGGTGCTGTTGACAGGGTTCGTCTCGGCCCTGGCATGGCGCGCCAGCGCGCGATCGACTCAAGCCATCCCAGCAGTCAGGATTCGCTAAGCTGGCAACTGACGGTGCGGTCGCCGCCCGTCATTCATATGAGTCTCACGTAAGGGGTAAGTGGCTTTAGCCGCTGGCAATGATGTCGACACCTGACGCACATGACGCCTTTGGGGCGAATTCTTGGCTGATTGAAGAGATGCGCGAGGCCTGGGAGCGGGATCCAGCCTCCGTCGACGATTCCTGGCAGAGGTTCTTCGCAGGGGCTGTTAGCCAACCAGCAGCTAGACAACCGGTGGTAGCTGCTCGACGAACTCAACCGACGGTGGAACAGGTCACTGCGACCACGGAGTCCCCAGCTACCCCGGGCACCGGGGCTGGGTTGTCGGCCAACGCGCCTCATCCCTCGGTACGACCCGCCTCGCAAGCTGCAGCTCCTAAACTCACGGTACTGCGGGGTGCGCCGATGCGCACCGCCCAGAATATGGACGTCTCGCTCAGTGTGCCGACCGCGACCTCAGTGCGTTCCGTACCCATGAAATTGGTCATCGATCAACGCACGGGGATCAATGACTTCCTAGCGACCAGCAAAGGCGGCAAGGTTAGTTACACGCACCTGATTGCCTATGCCATGGTCCAGGCGTTGAAACGGGTTCCGGCGATGAACAATGCCTACACCGTCGTCGATGGCAAACCCACGTTGGTGGAGAACCCAGCAATCAACCTCGGTATCGCCATCGACTTGAAGAAACCAGATGGCACCCGCCAGCTCATGGTCCCCAATATCAAGGGCTGTGAGAAACTCGACTTCGCCCAGTTCTGGTCCGATTACGAGAAATTAGTGGCGCGTACCCGCAAGGGCGAGGTGACGGTTGATGATTTTGCCGGAACCACAGCCACCATCACCAACCCAGGTGGTATCGGAACCAACCATTCGGTTCCACGGCTGATGACTGGTTCCGGGCTCATCATGGGTGTTGGCAGCATCGACTATCCCGCAGAATTCCAGGGCACCTCGTTGTCGCGGGTCAACGAATTGGGCATCTCCAAGATCACCACCTTGACCTCCACCTATGATCATCGCGTCATCCAGGGTGCGCAGTCAGGCGAGTTCCTCAAGGTGATGCATGAACTACTTCTGGGTGAGCATCAGTTCTACGACGAAATCTTCCAGGCCCTGCGGATCCCCTATGAACCACTGCGGTGGAGCACTGACCGTTCCGCCCACCGTGCCAGTCAGGTCACTAAACAAGGGCGCATCCTCGAACTCATCAACAGCTATCGATCATTCGGCCATCTGGTTGCCGACACCGATCCATTGGAGTACCGCCAACGCGCCCATGAAGATCTGCGTTTGGAAACCCATGGCCTGTCCATCTGGGACCTCGACCGGGAATTCGCTATCGGCACCTTCGGTGCCCAAACCCGGGTGTATCGCAGCCTGCGGGAGATTCTGGCGATCCTGCGTGATTCCTACTGCCGAACCGTCTCAGTGGAGTATATGCATATCGCCGATCCCCGTCAGCGGGAATGGTTCCAGGAACGCATTGAAGTTCCCCGCCAAGCCTTGACCCACGCCGAGCATATGCATGCTCTCGACAAACTCAATGAGGCAGAGGTCTTCGAAACCTTCCTTCAAACGAAATTCGTCGGCCAAAAACGCTTCTCCCTGGAGGGTGGCGAGTCCGTGATCGTGCTGCTGGATGAGATCTGCCAGCAAGCCGCGGTCGAGAATTTGGATGAGGTCTGCATCGGTATGCCGCATCGCGGCCGCCTCAACGTGCTGTCGAATATCATCGGCAAGGACTATGCCCAGATCTTCCAGGAGTTTGAAGGCACCATCGATGTCTCCGGCACTGGGGATGTGAAATACCATCTCGGCTCCGAGGGTCAATTCACCGCGATCAACGGGGCCACCATTAAAACCTCAGTGGCAGCAAACCCCTCCCATCTCGAGGCCGTCAATCCGGTGTTGGAGGGCATCGCCCGAGCGAAACAGGACATGCTGGGCCGCGACGACTTCCCGGTGTTGCCGATCCTGCTCCACGGGGATGCCGCCTTCTCCGGCCAAGGTGTGGTTTTCGAGACCTTGCAGATGAGCCAACTGCGCGGCTACAAGACCGGCGGCACGATTCACATCGTGGTCAACAATCAGGTGGGATTCACCACCGCCCCCATCGAATCGCGTACCTCCACCTATTGCACAGACGTCGCCAAGGCGATTTCTGCTCCGGTGCTCCATGTCAATGGGGATGACCCTGATTCCTGTATCCGCGCCGCCCGGATCGCCTTCGCCTATCGCCAACGATTCCACAAGGATGTGGTGATTGACCTGGTATGTTACCGACGCCGCGGACATAACGAGGGTGATGATCCAAGCTTCACCCAACCCAAGATGTACGATCTCATCGAGCAAAAGCGCTCTGTGCGTCGGCTATATACCGAGGCGTTGATTGGTCGCGGGGATATCTCGGTGGCGGATGCCGAGAATGTCATGAATGCTTTTAGGGATCGGCTCGAAAGTGTATTCAAGACAGTCCGGGATGCTCAAAAGTCCGACAAGATCAACGAGGACTATACCCAGGTTCCCTACTATCCGATCAAGCCTGCTCAGCGCCTCACCGAGATCACCCCGGAGATGATGAAGCGCATCAGCGAGGTCCATACGGTCCTTCCTGAGGGCTTCACTGCCCATCCGAAAGTATTGCCTCAGTTGGAGCGCCGTGCCGATCAGATCCTCAATGGCCCTATCGATTGGGCGACGGCGGAGCTATTGGCCATCGGATCCTTGCTTATGGAGGGCCGACCGGTTCGCCTCACTGGGCAAGATACCCGCCGCGGCACCTTCTCCCAGCGCTTCGCCGCCATCGTCGACCGGGTCACCAATGAGGCTTGGGTCCCACTCAAGCATCTCAGCGACGACCAAGCCACCTTCGATGTTTTCGACTCCTTGCTGAGCGAATATGCCGCCCTCGGTTTCGAATACGGCTATTCGGTTGCCCGTCCCGATGCGCTGGTGTTGTGGGAGGCTCAATTCGGTGACTTCGTCAATGGGTCCCAAATCATCATCGATGAGTTCGTCGTGTCTGCGCAGGCCAAGTGGAATCAAAAGTCAGGCGTGGTACTCCTTCTCCCCCATGGCTTCGAGGGTCAAGGTCCCGACCATAGCTCGGCTCGCATCGAGCGGTGGCTTCAGTTGTGCGCTGAGAATGCGCTGGCAGTATGTCAGCCTTCAACCGCCGCCAGCCATTTCCATCTGCTGCGGCAGCATGCCTATGTCAACTACCATCGCCCCGTGGTGATCGCCACCCCGAAGTCGATGTTGCGTAGCAAGATGGCGGCTTCCATGCCTGAAGAGTTCACTGGCGGCCAGTGGCAGCCGGTGTTCGACGATCCGACGATCACCGATCCCAGCCAGGTAACCAAGCTGTTGGTGTGTTCTGGAAAGATCCGCTGGGAGCTAGTGGCCCGTCGTAAACAGTTAGGTCTGGACACCAAGGTGGCCATCATCGCCTTGGAGCGGCTGTATCCCCTTCCTGGCCCCGAGATGGCTCAGGTGTTGAATCGCTATCGTCATGTCCGTGACATTCGATTCGTCCAAGATGAACCCGCAAACCAAGGCCCCTGGCCATTCATCTCGGTTCATCTTCCCAATGCGGTGGCCCAAAACAGCGATATCGAGTTGCGGATGTCCCGGGTGGCGCGAGCCTGGTCATCAGCTCCATCCGTGGGATCGATGAAGGTTCACCTAGAACAAACCGAAGACCTGATGAAACGAGCATTTGAGGGCTAGATGTATTTCACCGACAGAGGTATTGAGGAACTGATTGATCGTCGCGGCGAGGAGGAGGTTTCCTTCGAGTGGCTAGCTGATCAGTTGCGCATCTTCGTTGATCTCAACCCGGAGTTCGAGACTCCGATCGAGAGGCTAGCCTCATGGTTGGCACGGTTGGACGATGAGGAGGACTAAACCATGGATAGCTCACAGCTGACAGCACGTTATATCGAGATCATCGGCGCCGAGCCTCAAGGCCTGTGGTATGCCCCTGGGCGGGTCAATCTCATCGGGGAACACACCGACTACAACGATGGTTTCGTCCTACCATTTGCCCTAGAACAGCGCGCCATCGTGGCTGCTGGGGTGCGCGATGATGACACCATCGTCATGCATGCTGTGGATCTAGGTGAGACCGAACAACTCAGATTGACCGATCTGGCTCCCGGCACCGGCGGCTGGTCTGCCTATCTAGCTGGGGTGTTGTGGGCCTTACAGGATGCCGGTCACCGCATCGGTGGGATTTCTGTGGTGCTGAGTTCTGATGTGCCATTGGGGGCCGGGTTGTCCAGCTCGGCAGCCATTGAATGCGCTGTCATGGCAGCCGCCTGCGATCTTTTCGATCTCGACATAGCTCCCATGGATCGCGCCAAACTGGCACAACGGGCCGAGAATGTCTATGTCGGGGCTCCAACTGGGCTCTTGGATCAGGCGGCTTCGACCCTGTGCCAGCGCGATGAGGGCCTGTTTCTTGATTGCCGGACCCTCGAAGCTACCCCGGTTCCGCTGCCGTTGGCCGCCAACGGCTACGAGATCTTGGTACTCGATACCCACACCCCACATAGCCATGTCGACGGCGAGTATGGGGAACGGCGCGCCACCTGCGAGGCTGCTGCGAGGCTGCTGGGAGTCAAAGCACTACGCGATGTCACCGACCTTGACCAGGCCTTGGCGATAATCACCGAAGACCGGATGAGGCGCCGAGTACGTCACGTCGTCACCGAGAATGAGCGAACTGTGCAGGCTCTGGCCGAAGCCACTGCTGGGGAATTCGCGAAACTACCAGCCCTTATGGACGCCTCCCATGCCTCCATGCGCGACGATTTCCAGATCACCGTAGCGACGGTGGATTTGGCGGTGGAAACAGCCAAAACGGCCGGCGCCTTGGGGGCTCGGATGACCGGTGGTGGCTTCGGTGGCTGCATCATCGCCTGGTGTCGTCTCGGTGATGCAGATCGCATCGGGCAGGCCATCGCGACCGCCTTCGATGAGGCTGATTTCGCTAGTCCGACCTGGTTCGTAGCCTCCCCAGCTCAAGGAGCAGGCCGCTTGCACTAAATAGCGAGTAATTTTTTATTTTTCGCAACTCGGCGCCCAGGGGTTGTCTATCGTGGTGGACCGGAGTAAGTTCTACCCGCTCACTCGATCACCTATGTAACACAAAAGGAGTGCCATTCATGGACTGGCGCCACAGGGCAGCGTGCCTGACGGAGGACCCCGAGCTGTTCTTCCCTGTCGGCAATACCGGGCCTGCGCTCCAGCAGATTGAGGATGCTAAGAAAATCTGCCAGCGCTGCGTTGTGAAGGACCAATGCTTAGATTGGGCCATTAATGCTGGTCAAGATCACGGTGTGTGGGGTGGTCTCAGCGAGGATGAACGGCGCGCGATGAAACGACGTCAAGCGCGCACCCGTGTCCGTCACTGAGTTATACATCGCCCGGTAGCACCAACCGAGCCCTCGTGCCGGTTCCATCCGGGTCATTAGTGACCTCAAGGGTACCGCCAAGATCGGAAACCAGAGTGGAGATGATCGCTAGTCCTAGGCTGGTTTGATTTCCCAATTGGAAGTCCTCGGGCAGCCCTGTTCCGTTATCCACCACATCGATGATGAGGACATCTTCGGTGCGTTGGGGACGCACCTCAACCCGGCCAGAACCGCTACCTAAGCCATGCTCCACCGCGTTTTGGCTCAGTTCTGTAATCACCATCGCCAGCGATGTGGCGGTGTCGGGGCGGGTTTCCCCAAAACTGCCGACTCGTTTGGCCTCAACTACTCCCCCGGCCGAGGCAAGATCTCCGACCATCCGCATGATCTGGTCGCAGACCAGATCAAAGGCAAGGTCGTCGTCAAGGTTATGGCTGAGAATGTCATGAACCACAGCGATCGAGGAGACCCGACGCATCGCATCACGTAGCGCTTCACGCCCCTCCTCCGATTTCAGGCGACGAGATTGCATCCGCAACAAAGCCGCGACAGTTTGCAGGTTGTTCTTGATCCGGTGATGGATTTCGCGGATAGTGGCGTCCTTGGTCACCAACATCCTGTCCCTCGATCGCAAATCCGAGGTGTCCCGGCACAGCACCAGCGCACCTTGGGATTCACCCTCAACCTCGAGGGGATAAATCACCATCCGCATAGAGGCTCGGGGCTGCTCGATATCAACCACGGCACTGCATAGTGTTTCCAGATCTGCTTGGACCGTCTGTCCCACCGACTCCACACCGTGCATCACGGAACGCACCAAGGTCACGAGATCCTCATCGGCGATATCGCCAAGTGCTCCTAGCCGACGAAAAGCGGTGATGGCATTAGGTGAGGCATAGCTAATTCTTCCCTCAGCTTCGACCCGGAGCACACCATCGCAGACTCGCGGCGCAAAGGCCTTATCTGACAACGGCGCCAGCGGGAATTGGCCCTCTCGAACCATATTGGTCAGTACATCGGCTGCGGCCATGTAGTTCTCTTCTAGTGCCCCGGTGGCTCTCATCCCCATTTGATTGGTGTGGCGCTCGAGAACCGCGATGCAGCGGTCCCCACGCAGCACCGGGATTGCCCACACATCGACCGGGATACCTGCTGAAAGCGCGTTGTCGCTGGTCTCACAGATTTCGTGGCTCAGATAGGCCTCACTGACCTGGTGGTCTAGTTCGTAGGCAATTTGTTCCCCGATAACGTCATCTTCCAGGGCAGTTGGACCGGTGACGGGGCGGATCTGGGCGATGCAGGTGAACACCTCGCAGTCGGGGCTATCGTCTTGCGGAACCCACAGCAACAGATCGGAAAAAGACAGATCACTCAGCAGATGCCATTGGCTCTGGAAGGCAGAAAGCCACTCGGCATCTGGCATATCATCAGGTCGCATCGTCGCCATAGCCTAACTGTGCCAGAGATTCAGCTGGTAGTGCCCACTGGCATCTGGCACAATGGGTCGTCGCAACTGTTAGAAGGAGGCCCCATGGGCAAGACCGGTCGCAAGCGTCGCGCGCGCCGCAAGAGCAAGGCCAACCACGGCAAGCGTCCCAACGCCTAAGCCGTGACCGAGAACACCCCCGCGCCCTATGGCCGGGGGTGTTTGACATGCGGCGAGTTGCAGACCGGATAGCTCCCGCCGGGGCGCTAGCTGGCAGTGCCGAAACACAGCGCCCGCATTCGGGCATGCAAGCCCTCGGATGCGCGGGTGCCGACGTGACTGCGACGGATCATCTCGGTGATGGTGGATTCAATCTCGAAGCTCTCCATACATCGCTCACAGGCATGAAGATGATGACGCACCAGGTCTGCATCGGCATCAGGCAGTTCACCGTGAAGGAAGGCATGGACGGTTTCTAAGGCGCGGACACATTCGTCCATCTCGTCGTGGCCATGCATATCGGGATCGGTCATCACCGGCCTCCCCCGATCCCGTGGCTCGCGGCATAGTCGGCTAGTGCGGAACGCAGTTGCGAACGACCGCGATTCAGGCGCGACATAACGGTTCCAACAGGGGTTCCCATGATGGATGCGATCTCCTTGTAGCTGAATCCCTCCACGTCTGAGAGGTACACGGCTAGGCGATAGTTCTCTGGCAGTGCTGCCATGGCCTCAGCCACGGCGGCATCGGGAGTGGCGTCCAGCGCCTCCATCTCCGCTGAGCGCAGGCCGTGGGCATCATGAGATG
>JBHAEB010000092.1:0-7718 GCA_041855345.1 Arachnia sp.
GAACTCGTCCTACGCCAACTCCGTCCATACCTTCGCCAACACCATCAACACCCACGAGGGCGGTACCCATGAAGAAGGCTTCCGTGCGGCACTGACCAACACCGTCAACCGGTGGGGTGAGACCTGGGGGCTGGTGAAGAAGAAGGAGGACCGGGTCTCCGGCGACGACATCCGCGAGGGCCTGACCGCTATCATCTCCATCAAGCTGCAAGAGCCACAGTTCGAGGGCCAGACCAAGACGAAACTGGGCAACACCGAGGCCAAGTCGTTCGTGCAGAAGGTGGTCAACGACCGGCTGGGCGACTGGTTCGAACGCAACCCCCACGAGGGCAAGGACATCATCCGCAAATCGCAGGCCGCGGCGGCTGCCCGGATTGCGGCGCGCAAGGCCCGCGACCTAGCCCGCAACCGCAAGGGCCTGCTGGGTGGCGGTGGTTTGCCAGGCAAGCTGGTGGACTGCCAGTCCCGCAACCCGGCCGAATGTGAGGTGTTCATCGTCGAGGGTGACTCCGCTGGCGGCTCCGCGCGCGGCGGGCGTGACCCGAAGACCCAGGCCATCCTGCCGATCCGCGGCAAGATCCTCAACGTCGAAAAAGCCAGGCTGGACAAGATCCTGGCCAACAAAGAGGTTGAGGCCATCATCAACGCGCTTGGTACTGGTATTCAGGACGAGTTCGACTTGGACAAGCTGCGCTACCACAAGATCGTGCTGATGGCTGACGCGGACGTCGACGGCGCGCATATCCGCACCCTGCTGCTGACGCTGCTGTTCCGCTTCATGCGGCCGCTCATCGACGCGGGCCACGTCTACCTGGCGCAGCCACCGCTGTTTAGGCTGCGTTGGACCAACGCCCCACACGAATTGGCCTACACCGATGCTGAACGCGACGCCATGCGCGATGCCGGCCTGGCGGCGGGCAAGAAACTGCCCGCAGTCAACCCGATCCAGCGCTACAAAGGTTTGGGCGAGATGAACGCCGACGACCTGTGGGAGACCACCATGGATCCCATCAAACGCATCCTGCTCCAGGTCACCCTGGAGGACGCGGCCATGGCCGATCAGATGTTCTCCATCCTGATGGGTGAAGACGTGGAGCAGCGCCGCAGCTTCATCCAGCACAACGCCCGCGACGTCCGTTTCCTGGACATCTAGACCACCCTCAAGCAGTAAAGGAGCAGCCGTGGCTGACGAGACCACCGCCGAGGGCGTGGACGAACAACTCGAGGCCGAGGCCCAGGGCCTCACCACGATGGAGGGGCAGACCCAGCCCGTCGATCTCCAGGTTGAGATCCAGAAATCCTATCTTGACTACGCTATGAGCGTCATCGTCGGGCGCGCCCTGCCGGACGTGCGTGACGGCCTCAAACCAGTCCATCGTCGCGTGCTGTACGCGATGTGGGACGGCGGCTACCGGCACGACCGGGGCTGGAACAAGTGCTCCCGCGTGGTTGGCGAGGTCATGGGTCTCTACCACCCGCACGGCGATTCCGCGATCTACGACACCCTCGTGCGCCTCGCGCAGCCGTGGGCCATGCGGGCCCCGCTGGTTTCGGGTCAGGGCAACTTCGGAAGCCAAGGCAACGACAAGGCCGCCGCCATGCGGTACACCGAATGCAAGCTGGCGCCGCTGGCCACTGAGATGGTTCGGGAGATCGAGCAGGACACCGTCGATTTCAAGCCCAACTATGACAATCGTGAAACCGAACCGACGGTGCTGCCCGCCCGGTTCCCAAACCTGCTGGTCAACGGCTCCACCGGTATCGCCGTCGGTATGGCCACCAATATCCCCACCCACAACCTGCGTGAGGTCAACGACGCAGTGCAGTGGGCGCTGACCCATCCCGAGGCTACGAAGGAGGAGCTGCTGGATGCGGCGATGGCCCGCATCCAAGGCCCCGATTTTCCCGGTGGCGGGCTGATCGTCGGTCGGCAGGGTATCGAGGATGCCTACCGAACGGGTCGCGGTTCTGTGGTGATGCGTGCGGTGATGGATCTGGAGGAGGATTCCTCGGGCCGTCAACTGATCGTCATTACCGAGTTGCCGTATATGTGCAACCCCGACAATTTGGCGGTGAAGATCGCCGAGTTGGTCAATTCCGGGAAGCTGACGGGGATCGCCGATATTCGCGATGACACCTCCGCCCGCACCGGATTGCGGCTGGTGATTGTTCTCAAGCGCGATGCCCAACCGCGTGTGGTGATGAACAACCTGTATAAGCACACCGCACTGCAGGACACCTTTGGCTGCAATATGTTGGCCCTGGTCGACGATGTGCCCAAGACTCTGCGGCTGGACCAGTTCATTTCGCTGTGGATCAAACACCAAATCGAGGTCATCCGTCGTCGAACCCAATTCCAGCTTAACGACGCAGAAAAACGTGCCCATTTGGATCGCGGCCTGGTCAAAGCCCTCAACATGCTTGACGAGGTTATCGCCTTGATCCGCGCCTCCCGCACCGCCGAAGAGGCCTCCCAGGGATTGCAGCAACTCCTCGATATCGACGAATTGCAGGCCCGATTCATTCTGGACCAGCAGCTGCGTCGACTGGCCTCGATGGAGATCCAAAAGATCATCGATCGGCTAGCCGAGATCGAGCGGCTTATCGCCGATCTCAAGGACATTCTGGCCTCTGACGAGCGGCAGCGCGCCATCGTCGGCCAGGAATTGCAGGAGATCACCGATAAATACGGTGATGAGCGGCGTACCCGTATTGTTGCCGCCGATGGTGATTTCTCCGAGGAGGATTTCATAGCCGATGAGGATGTGGTGGTCACCATCACCCATGGCGGCTATGCCAAACGCACCCGCGCCGACCAATATCGCGTCCAGAAGCGGGGCGGCAAGGGGGTTCGTGGGGCGACGCTGCGAGCCGATGATGAGGTGGCGCATCTATTCAAAGCCACCAATCATGAATGGTTGTTGTTCTTTACGAACCTCGGCCGGGTTTATCGCGCCAAGGTGTGGCAACTGCCGGAGGCGGGTCGCGATGCCAAGGGCGGTCACGTCGCCGGATTGTTGAGTTTCCTCTCTGGTGAACATATCGCTCAGGTATTGACGCTACGCAGCTATGCGGATGCTCCTTATCTGTTGTTGGCGACTCGACGGGGATTGGTCAAGAAGACTGCCTTGAGTGCCTATGATTCGCCGCGTCAGGCGGGAGTCATCGCGATTAACTTCCGCGAGGAGGATGACGAACTCATCGGTGCCGCGCTGTGCAGCTCGATTGACGATGTGCTGCTGATTTCCCGCAAGGGTCAATCCATCCGATTCCCAGCCGCTGATGATCAGCTCCGTCCCATGGGGCGGGCGACCTCTGGGGTAACGGGGATGCGATTCCGTGAGGGCGATGAGCTACTGAGCATGGCGGTGCTCGCCGGGGATGCTGACCTTGAAGGTCGGTTCGTGTTTACCGTCACCGACGGCGGATTCGCCAAGCGCACCGCAGTGAGTGACTATCGGCAGCAGGGCCGAGGTGGATTAGGCATCAAGGCAATGCGACTGACCGATGATCGTGGCTCCCTGGTCGGTGGACTCATCGTCGGTGAGGGCGACGAGGTGATCTCGATCAAACAATCTGGGCAGGTTGTGCGCTCGGCCGTCGCTGATGTTCCCGTCAAGGGACGCGACACGATGGGTGTGAAGTTCGTTGGGGTTAAGGGTGAGGACGCCGTCGCAGCCATCGCCTTGTACCCCGAAACTGACGCTGATGGTGACGATCAGCCCCAGGGGGCTCCCGAACAAGGCCAGGAACCGGGTACGGTGAACACCGAGAACAATGCGGCCGAGCTGGCCAAGGAGGATTCCGATGAGTGACAAGACTCCCCAGTGGCCCGGGGTTGACGGCAAGCCCGGGGTGAGTTTTGGGCCAAGGCCTGCCGCCACAGAGCAGACCGGGGTGAATCCTGCGGTGAAGGATCAGGGCAAGTCTGCGGAGGCCACCCAGGTGGTGAAGCCTTCCGCGAAGGGGCCCGCGCCGCAGGCGAAACCGCAGGCCCAGCAGACGGCGCCAGCCACAACCAAGATCGCTGCCCCGGCAAAACCCAATCAACCGCAGCCTGCAACCCAGCAGTCCGGTCCAGCCACCACAAGGGTGGCGGCCAAACCAGCCGATACCAAGGCCCCAGTGTGGGCAACACCGCCTGCCAAGCCGCAGCCGAACACCCCAGCAGGCTCAGCGGCCCAGGCAGAGGCCGCTAAACCGGTCGACGGCAAGTCAGCGGCGGATCAGCTGAAATCGGTTGGGGTTTCCCGCCGCACCCGCAAGGCTCGGCTGCGGCTATCACGGGTCGATCCTTGGTCCGTGTTGAAGACCAGCTTCCTGTTCTCCATCGCATTCGGGGTCATGCTCGTCGTCTCGGCTGCCGTGCTGTGGTCGGTGATTCAAGGATCGGGTGCGTTGGATGCGGTGAACTCCACGATGACCCAGCTTGTTGGTGACTCGTCAACCACCTTCAACGTCGAGAACTACATCAATGCAGGTCGAGTGATCGGTTTCGCGACGGTGCTGGCCGCGATTGACGTCGTGCTCCTTACCGCAGTGGCAACGCTATTCGCCTTCCTGTACAACCTGGCAGCCGCAGTGATCGGTGGTCTGGAAGTTACCTTGGCAGAGGACTGACGCGAGTCGCCGCTATGGCGGGATGCGTCGGTTCCAAGATGTTTACGGTTGCTCTTTTGGGGAGCCGGTGGTTCGACCGTTTGTGGTTGGTTCCTATCGTTCAGCGTCTTAGTTGATCTCGTGGTCTTTGCGGCCGGGCAGTTTGTTGTTCGGTATGTCCGGGTGGTTGCTGTGGCCGAGGACTGATGCGGGTCGCGGTGATGTGGTGATGCGTCGGTTCCAAGAGGTTCATGGTTGCTCTTTTGGGGAGCCGGTGGTTCGACCGTTTGTGGTTGGTTCCTATCGTTCAGCGTTCTAGGACACCGTCCCTTAGCTGCGGTGACGCGGGGTTGAATGCCGTCGGGGCTGGTGGGTAGCCGGTCGTGGCTGGGCGTAGTTCCTGCCCCCCTGCGGGGGTGAAGGCGACGGTGCGGGTTGCGGCCCACCCAGTGGCGATATCGCAGGTACCCAGGTCGTCGCCAGCCCCAGCCATCCGAGGGTGTTGCTTGATGTCTGTTACCCCGATCCACGGACGTGATCGGCTTGCCCGTCCTTTGAGGGTGTCGCTTGATGCCGGTTACCTCGATCCACGGATGTGCTCCGCTGACTCATCCCCAAGGTGCCGCTAGACGGGATCGTGAGTGGCATCAATGGACCCACCCATGCGGGTATTGATTTCGCAATCCGGGACGGCAACCCAGGTGTGCTAACAACCTCTCCCACGGGGAGAGTTGCTATCGGCGCTAGTCGAAGGGTAATTCCCAGGGCCGTGACCCCTCCCACGTCAGCATCTCGACCCGAGTCAGCTGGGTGATTTGGTTGGATGCTGAGCGGTGCGGTAGAGTTCAGCGTCGTTGATACGGGCCTATAGCTCAGGCGGTTAGAGCGCATCCCTGATAAGGATGAGGTCGCTGGTTCAAGTCCAGCTAGGCCCACCAACACCGATGGAGCCTCCAACTACCGGTTGGGGGCTTCGGCTGTTTCTAGGGGAACCCTCTTTTGTGTGTTGCGGGTTTCGGGTGGATGACGAGCCGTCCCGCAGCCTCACCATGGCAACCGAGATCGGTCACTCGACGCTGATCTTCAACCTCGTGCACGTCAACGCGGCCATTGTTGACGTGGCCGCGGGGCGGAACCTCCGATGGGCACCGGTGCCTCCGGAGTCGAGTGTTTCGACATCCCCGGTGAGGCTGTCCCGGTTCGCAACGACAGTCACTACACCGGCGTCCCCAAGCTGGGCGATTGTGATGACTGCCCAAGTACCGCCATGTCGGCAATGGCAGCTACTACGACGGCGTTGCCAAGCTGAGTGGCGTCGTGACGACTACCAAGATGACGTGGCTGTCCGATTCCTGGCCTTGAGGCAGCCGGCGTCGATGTCATCGACCCTCCCGCGCTGAAGTTGATCGAGACGCCGAAGCGCACCCGAACCCGGCGGTCAAGAGTTACCTCAGGACATGGAGCTACCACCTGCTGCAGAACTACTTCGGCAGCATTCACGACCTGGCAAACACCATCGAAGTCCGCCAGGCCATCGTGCGTGCTCAGCGACTCGTAGCGGGTCAAGACGGCGCGTGTGAAACACCATCGAATTCCGCCAGGTCATGGTGCTGGTTGCCTGCCCGCCCTCTCGGTTTGGGTGTGCCACTAAGGGATCCAGGCCCAAAGATGCCAGTTTCGATTTCGCCGAGGTCGGGTATGAGACGTTGGCGCCAGGTCTGGAGTGGTTGTGTCGTGAGTTGTGGGTGGTGTTCTGGAACCTGTCTGGCGCTGATTTCGTGGAGGTCCGGGTGCTTGGTGCTGGCGTCAGGTCTGGTGAAGGTGGGTGGCAGCAGCTGGTTGGGGTGAAGGGCTCCGGTCTGGGGCGGTTGTGTCGTGAGCTGTAGCTGGTGTTCTGAGATCCGTCAGTTTTGTGGTTGAGGATCGCGGCTCCCTCGCTCGCCGACTGCTGACCTCGGGGTGGGTTGGGAGACCGTGACCTTCTAGGTTGACCAATCGTCAGTCCCATCCCCGAAGAGTTCTGCGACTCAGACATCTTCGACTCAGACATCTTGAAGCGCGTGGGTCGCTCGTGCGGGGGTTGCGCAGGATCCGCCCTCTGGCAGGCATCGCGAGAACCTGAGGGGAAATACCGTGCTGCCCGGCCAACCTGTGCCTCCTCGTGAGTATCTCGAGCAGGCTGCCTCGGGGGATCCGACGCATTGACCGCCAATGTCTCCCTGCGGCTATCTCGAGAAGAGTGGACCACCCCACCTACCTGGGCATCTGGATGCTGAGGTGATGCCAACTCGGGTGGCGTGCACAGTGACCCCACCTTCTGTGGGCACCTTAGGTTGGACACGACAGGGAAGTTGAGCTGCTGTCCACCATCCCACCGACGCAGGCATCGTGATGAGGACACGATGCAAACCCAGTCGGCTCGTCCAACGACCCCACCTCCGCGGGCATCTGGACTGAGTGAACTCGCCGATTTGCATGGCATGGAGGGAGTGTGTAGTGTGCTCACTCGCCCCCTCGAAGCGACCTGGAAACAGGCAGTGGGGCGCCTTCCTCGCTGAGTAATTCCGCGACGAGTGTGCGATCAAAGAGATCCCACTCAAGGTCGTGAAATCAAAGGCAATCGAGGATGAAAATCCAACCGGATTTGCATTCGAGAAACGAGGAAGGTAAGCTGATTGGGCCCCAAACGGGGCTCACTCCGGAAAACTAAATGGGAAAATCCTGAACTTGACAAACAGGATGAATCCAGTAAAGTTAACCGGGTTGCCCCAAAGGCATCCGAAGCTTGAGAACTCAACAGCGTGCTTTTAAGTCAATGCCAATTTTTTTGTGCACCCTTTTTTGGGTGTGTCCTGTCAGGCTGATCATTTTTTTGTGGTTTGTTTGATGGATTCCTTTGATTATTGATTTTGAGACCAGTTTGGTTTCTTTGTCGGTGGTCTGCTTTTTGTTGACAGTGTGCCTTTGTGGTTTGCTGATATTTTTTCGACGGAGAGTTTGATCCTGGCTCAGGACGAACGCTGGCGGCGTGCTTAACACATGCAAGTCGAACGGTAAGGCCCTTTCGGGGGTACACGAGTGGCGAACGGGTGAGTAACACGTGAGTAACCTGCCCTTTA
>JBHAEB010000093.1:0-12638 GCA_041855345.1 Arachnia sp.
GCCAACACCCACACGGTGCCCGATATCGTCACCCTTGATGGAGAGACCCTGCCACGTGCCACCTGCGATCCCGAGGGCCCGCTGGTAGCTCAGGTCAT
This sequence comes from Arachnia sp., assembly GCA_041855345.1. Classification (GTDB taxonomy): domain Bacteria; phylum Actinomycetota; class Actinomycetes; order Propionibacteriales; family Propionibacteriaceae; genus Arachnia. Next base: position 99 of record JBHAEB010000093.1, read on the forward strand.
CCGCACCACCTCGGATCAGTATTCGGGACGGTTATCGATGGTCCGAGTCTTCTCCGGCACCTTACGAACCGACGATCCGGTGCATGTGTCTGGTAAGCGTGAACTCTTTGGTGAAGACGTCAACCCCACCCATCCAGACCATGACGAAACCGACAAGGTGGGTCAGCTGTCGGCCCCCATCGGATTGGAGCTGGTAGGCAAGGACAAGGCCATCGCCGGTGAAATCGTTTACGTCGCCCGCCTATCCAAGGCAGAGACCGGCGACTCGCTATCGAACCCTGACCGGCCAGGCGCGATCCGGCCCTGGCGGGTGCCCCAATCCCTGCTGCCGGTGGCCATCGTCGCTGACACCCGCAACGACGAGGACAAACTCGGTGGGGCCCTGCAGCGGCTCGCTGTTGAGGATGTCACCGTCCGCGTTGAACGGCACCCGGAGACTGATCAGCAGATCCTGTGGACCATGGGTCAGGCACATAAGGAACTGCTACTGGCCCGGTTAAAGAACCGGTTTGGTTTAGGCATCCATGAGGTGCCGGTGAAGGTGCCGCTGCGGGAAACCTTCGTCGCCCCGGCCAAGGCCATGGGACGCCACGTCAAACAGTCCGGAGGCCACGGCCAGTACGCAGTCTGCGAGATCGAAGTCGCCCCTCGGGGTCGCGGTGAGGGCTATGAGTTCATCGATAAGGTCGTTGGCGGCGCGGTGCCACGCCAGTTCATCGGCTCGGTGGATAAGGGAGTCCAGGCCCAGATGGCCAAAGGCACCCTGTTTGGTTTCCCCATGGTCGATATCGCAGTCACCCTTTTCGACGGCAAAGCCCACTCTGTCGACTCCTCCGATATGGCCTTCCAGACTGCAGGTTCGCTGGCCCTGCGTGAGGCTGCGAAGGAAAACAACATCGGGGTGTTGGAGCCGGTGGACAAGGTGCGGATCACGGTTGGCGAAGCCTTCCTTGGCCCGGTGCTGACCGACCTGGCGGGGCGTCGCGGGCAGGTATTGGGAAGCGACGCGGATACCGAACACCACGCCATCATCGACGCCTTGGTACCGCAGCTCGAATTGATCAACTACCCAATCGATCTGCGTGGCCTAGCCCAGGGCACGGGCAGCTTCACCCGCGAGTTCCACAGTTATGAACTCATGCCACGGGAACTATGGCCAGAGCCGAAGAACTGATGAGTTAACAGTCGGTGGCGGGGACTCCCCCGCCACCGCAATATCACCGGGCTCGACACAGAACCCGACCACAAAAACACAGAGTCGGTGGTGGGGGTTTTCCCGCCACCACCGAGTTCGATACCGGTGGATGCCCGGCATCGAGCGGGAGGGTTAGCGCACGTCGACGATGCGTTTGCCGAAAGGGAAGCAGGACACCGGGATCATCTTGATTGATACCACCGCGTTGACTACACCCACAATCGTCAAGGTCTGCGCCACCGCGGCGAGCAGGTGTCCCAGAGCCAGCCACCAACCACATGCCACGAACCAGATGACGTTCATCAAGGCAGAGCCAACCCCAGCATTGGGTTTGGGCTCCACTCGCTTCCCGAAGGGCCAGGCCACATAGGCCGCCATCCGGAATGAGGCCACGCCCACGGGAATGGTGATGATAAACACGCAGGCAATGAGCCCCGCTACCAGATAGCCCAAAGCAAGCCACATGCCCGCGAAGAGAAACCAGATCAGATTAAGCAAACCGCGCATATGTCCAGGTTACGTGGCAACCGGACCTACTCAGCATCAGGGCCCCTGCTACGGGAGACGAAAAGGAAGTTCGTCGGATCAAATTCAACATCGCCGCCGAAGGCAGCGGCCACAGCACCGTTGTGAGCCAACAGGGCTGGTTCCCCCACGATGACTGCGGCGTCATCGTCGAGTAACCACAACTGGTCCACATGCCTGGCCGCGACCTCAACGTCGTGGGTGCTGACGATGACCGCCAAGCGATGCTGGTGAGCCAGATCCATCAACACCTCGAATACACGGATTCTGCCGGGCGGATCCAGAAAGGCCGTGGGCTCATCCAGCAGCAGCACACTGGGTTGCTGGGCCAAGGCACGCGCGATCATCACTCGTTGGCGTTGACCGTCAGACAGCTCCCACATCATGCGCTCGGCCAGAAAGGAGATGTCAACGGCGGCCAGTGCCTCCGCCACGACCCGGCGATCCCCAGGACCCAGCGATCCCGACCAGCCGGTATAGGGGTGACGTCCCAAACCCACCACTTCGTGAACCTGCAACCTGCCTGGATCGACGGCATCGGTCAGGACGACGGCCAGTTCACGGGCCAACTGGTTTCGCGGCACCTTCGCTAACTCCATCCCCAGAAACTCCACCCTGCCAGCTAGGGCTGGCTGTAGTCCCGCGATGGTACGTAACAAGGTTGATTTGCCAGCGCCGTTGGGACCCACGAGACCAACCAGTGTCCCCGCCTCGATCTTCGTGTTGATCCCGGAGGCCACGACGTGACGAGCACCCGCACGGCGGTAACCGATGGCGAGGTCCTGGCATCGAAGAACCGTCATAACTCCTGCCTCCTGCGATTGAGCAACAGCCAAATCACCACCGGGGCACCGAAGGCCGCATTGACCGCATTGAGGGGTAAGACCCCGTCTCCTGGTAGTACAGAGATGATGTCCGCAAGCAAGGCCATCACCGCACCGAGCAGTATCGTGGCAGGGATCAGGGTGCGGTGATTGGCGGTGTTGAATATCCCGCGGGCGAGGTGTGGCACCGCTAAACCGATGAATTGGATGGGGCCACAAAAGGCGGTGATCGCCCCGGCTAGCAGTGAGCTGACAGCGATCAGGCTGGTGCGGACAGCTCGGACTCGCAGCCCAAGGGTTTGGGCGTAGCGTTCACCAAGCAGCAACGTATTGAGGGGTTTGCTGAGGGTGATGGTGAAGATCAGTCCGGCGGCAACAACCGCGGCGATCACCCGCAGATTATCCCACGTCACTCCGGCATAGCTGCCGAATTGCCATCGGGCGAAAGCCACTACCAATTCATTGGTCGACATCGACATCATGACGCTGACCCCCGCCGAGACCAGGTAGCCGACCATGACCCCGATAAGCAACACGGTGACCACGGAACGCACCACCTGCCCCAGGGCCAGCACTAACAGCATTACCCCGCCGGCGCCGAGGGCAGCGGCAAGGATGATGACCACATCCCCACCTAGCCCCAAACCGGCGGTCAGTGAAGCCGTCGTGGCCGTACCGATCACCAGGATCACGGCGGCAACCCCCAGTGATGCGCCAGCTGAGATACCCAGAATGAAAGGGTCCGCTAAGGGGTTACGGAATAGGGTTTGCATCATCAATCCCGCCACCCCCAGCGCTGCCCCAGCCAAACAGGCGGTGACGGTACGTGGCAGCCGTACTTCCATGACGATGAGTTTGGCGACGGGGCGGGTGGGCTGACCCGTCAACGCCAGCCACACCTCCTCCAAGGTGATGTCAGCTGGGCCAAGGACCAGTCCCGCGGCCACCGTCGCGATCACAACAGCGATGAGGGCCGCGAAACCGAGCCGAGAGCGCATCAGGCAGCTTGGGTGTAGAAGAAGAACTCCACATCACTGAACAGGTCAGGATGAGCAGCCTTCGCGAGGTCCCGCAGCACCAGATCAGGGCGCACCACGCCCTGCTGCCAGTAGTCGTTGCCACCGCCCTCGTTGATGCGTTTGGTGGGGTTGAAGACCTTGCCGTCCTGGGCGGCTTTGATATTCAACAGTCGAGGATCAGTGGCCCCCATATCGGCGACGGTGGGCCAGACTCCCATGTAGTCGGCATTCACCCAGATCTCGGCGTCGACTGCCTCCTCTAGGACAACTTCAACAGCCACCTGCTCGCTGCCGGTGGATTCGACATCGGCGAAGACATAGCTCATGCCCGCATCCGCTAGCAGCCTCGCCACATAGCTATTGCCCCCAGCCCGAGACCATTGCCCCTCGTAGGGGGATCCTGTCAGCACTGTGGGGCGGGTTTCCACGTCCTGGAGCTGAGCCTTCACGGCCTCGTAGTCGGTGACGATCTGGTCGAAGACCTCGTTGGCCTTCGCCTCGGTGTTGGTCAACACGGCGGTGAATTTCAACCATTCGGCCCGCCCCAATGGGGTTTCTTCGAGCCATTCGGCATTTCCGACCACCGGAATACCAACCTCCCGGAGTTTGTCGTGGGCCGGGTCAGCCACCCCGCTGGAAACGAAAAGATCCGGGTTGGCTGCGACGACGGACTCAACATTGATGGCCCCCGTCTCGGTGCCGAATCCGACAATCTGACCAGCATCGATACGGGCCCGTACCGGCTCGGACCACACGAAAGCGGGTGAGTCTACGGCAACGATATCGTCGGTGACGCCTAACAGCTCAAAGGCCGGCAGCTGAGTAGCCGACGAGGTTGCGACCCGGTGAACCGGGATCGTGACCTGGGTGGCATCCTTTAATTCCGCCGGTAGCTCAGGAGTGGCGCCACACAACACAAGCACATAGGTTTCGGCAGCTGCCCCGGATACCGGTTCCTGAACCGTCACAGTCTTATAAGAGTTGTGATAGCTGACCTGGATTCCACTGGCATGGGTGAACTGGGTTTGGGCTGCGAAGTAGTCAACATTGGGGTCATAGTTGGTGACACAGCCGTCCTCACCAATCAGCGAATGAGTTGGGCTGGGAACTTGCGTGGCGGCATCATCAGCAGGTTGGCTGCAGCCAGTTAGAGCCAGGGCTAGAACGATCGGTACAACGATGTAACGAGACAGATTCATGGAACTCCAATCTTGGATGACGCGTCCGAGTGGAAAGCCGCCGCGGGCAGTTCCTGACTTGCCCTCATCGAGTTCACAGTGGCGCGACCGTTCCGGAGTCTCACCGGATTCCTGCTTCGCCGCAGCTGTGCTGCAATCTACTCCGCCCAGAGTTCAGCCACAGCAAAATCCATAACCTGGCAGATATCATCACCGAGTGAGACCTCAGCGCCCCCACCGCAGCGTCGTCAGTTTTGTGCGACGCAGCGCCCGCATGAACGAATCGCAGACCTTGGCCTGGCAGCGCCACAAGGACCGGTTTGTGGTCGAGGTACCCTCCGGCGAGCTCTCCACCTCCGTATCTGCCACCGCGACCCTAGATTGGGACGAGATCTTTGGCCGCTCAGCCCCGAGAATCGTCGAGATTGGCCCCGGTGCTGGAGATTCCCTGGTGCCGATGGCAGCTGCCCGTCCCCAGCAGGATGTCGTCGCCTTCGAAGTATTCGCCCCAGCTGCGGCTTCCATCCTGGGAAAACTCGCACGGGAGAACCTCAACAACGTCCGCATTGCGCTAGTTGATGGGGCTCAAGGATTAGAGACCCTGTTCGCTGATAGCGCAGTGGCAGAATTGTGGACTTTTTTTGCAGATCCTTGGCACAAGACTCGGCACCACAAACGTCGGCTGATCTCAACCTCCTTTGCTGATGTGGTGGCTGCCAAATTGGCCCCCAATGGGCTATGGCGATTGGCCACTGACTGGGAGGACTACGCGCTATGGCAGCGGGAAATCCTCGACAACCATCCCCTATTTGAGAATGTGTATGGGGGCTGGGCACCACGTTATGAGGAACGTCCGGTGACGAAATATGAGGCACGGGGTTTGGCTGCCGGACGTCAGGTATTCGATTTGTGTTATCGGCGGCTACCATGATCCGCCATCGCATCGACCTGGCCTATGACGGCGGGCTTTTCCACGGTTGGGCCTCCCAGCCAGGGCTGCGAACCGTGCAGGGAGAGCTTGAAGACTGTTTAGGGAAGCTACTTCGGATAGCGCCACCGAAGTTGACGGTGGCAGGCCGCACCGACGCCGGAGTCCATGCCCGAGGCCAGGTGGCTCATGTCGATCTTGACAGCCCGGAGCTTGCTCCTTGTGATCTACTGCGGCGGCTGCGTCGGATTTGCCCTGATGACATCGCTGTGCGTGATATCACCATTGCCGCGGCAGGCTTCGACGCACGGTTCTCCGCCCTGTGGCGGCGTTACTGCTACCGGCTGATCGGCAGCGATCAGGTGTTGGATCCGTTGCTGCGTAGGCAGGTCACTCAGCTACGCCATCCAGTCGACATCAACACGATGCAGGCCGCCACCCAGTTGCTGCTGGGCCTGCGCGATTTCGCACCGTTCTGTAAACCCCGAGACGGCGCCACCACGATCCGCGAGCTCCGTGAGTTCACCGTCACCCAGCGCAACGACGGGGTGATCGAGGTGCATCTGCTAGCTGATGCTTTCTGCCACTCGATGGTGCGTGCCTTGGTGGGTGGGCTCACTGTGGTGGGTGGGGCCAAACGGAACCTGGCGTGGCTGGAGCGGGTGGCAGTTTCGGACCGACGCTGCGGTGAGATCCCGCTGATGCCGCCACACGGCCTGGTGTTGGAGGAGGTGGGCTACCCCACTGATGATGAACTGGCATCCCGCGCGGTAGAAGCCCGAGCCATGCGGAGTCTGGAGGAATCATGAGCCACTATTTCACCAACGACGACACCCCGATGGTCACGCGCGAGATCACCGCCACCATTTTTGGCCGCGAGTTCACCTTCACTACCGCCTCTGGGGTGTTCTCCGGGTCGCGGTTGGACCCGGGAACAGCGGTACTGTTGCGCACTGTCGCGCCCCCACAGCGCGGGCATGTGTTGGATTTGGGGTGCGGGTTCGGTCCCATCGCCGTCGCTTTGGCTGCCAGCAGCCCCCAGGTCACCGTGGATGCGGTGGATGTCAACGACAAAGCCATCGCCTTGACCCGACTGAACGCTGAGCGAGCTGGAGTAGCCGACCGGGTACGCACATCCGAGCTTGGGGACGCCATCTATGACGAAATCTGGTCAAATCCGCCGATTCGGATCGGCAAGCAGGCCCTGCACGATTTATTACTGACCTGGCTTGACCGGCTAGCTCCTCAGGGGGTGGCCTACCTGGTGGTGGGCAAACATCTGGGAGCTGATTCCTTAACGGCCTGGCTCACCGATCAGGGATGGCCCACCAGAAAGCTGGCTTCTGCGAAAGGGTTCAGGGTGTTGCAGGTCAGTCGCAACTGCCAGCCGTGAGCGACTATTGCCTGCCCCCTTGGAGCACGGCATAGGATGATTCTTATCGGCGCCGTGGCGCCAACAATCACAAGGAGAACCCCATGACCTATGTCCTGCCTGATCTCGATTACGACTACGGCGCCCTAGCCCCGCATATCGCGCCGGAGATCATGGAGTTGCATCACAGCAAGCACCACGCCGCCTACGTCGCTGGTGCTAATGCCGCCCTGGAGCAGCTGGCCGAGGCTCGCGCCACCGGCAACTTCGGCGCCATCAACAAGCTGGAAAAGGATCTGGCTTTCCATCTGGGCGGTCACATCAACCACTCCACCTTCTGGAAGAACATGTCCCCCAATGGTGGCGGTCGCCCCGAGGGCGAGCTGGCTGCCGCCATCGATGAGTTCTTTGGTGATTTCGACGGATTCCAGAAGCAATTCAACGCTGTCGCCAACGGTATTCAGGGTTCCGGCTGGTCGATGCTGGTCTTCGACACCCTGGGCCGTCGCCTCAATATCAACCAGCTCTACGACCAGCAGGGGAATCTGCCGGTCGGGCAGCTCCCGCTACTGCAGCTCGACATGTGGGAGCACGCCTTCTACCTGCAGTACAAGAACGTCAAGGGCGACTACGTCAACGCCTGGTGGAATGTCGTCAACTGGGCCGATGTCGCTGAGCGCTTCGCCAAGGCCACAGCTGGCCAGTTCTAGATAACGCGGCAGCTCAAACGTGGTGACAGGCCATGGCAGCGCTACGGCCTGTCACCATAGAGCACGACACCTCGATCTGGCGCGCAGTTGGAAAGAAGCCACCTGATGGAACCTTTCATGACATCGATCCTGAGTCCCTTGCTGGACTTGCAAGCCAGAATTCATCAGTTCCAGGCAGAGACCCTGGACATGGATCCGACCATCGATAACGAATACCTGGCCAAAGTGGAGTTTTCGCTCAGTGATGGCCTGTTAGATGTACGTTTTCACGGGGATTCTTATGACGAGTTTCCCCAGCAGCCAGCCGATATCACCGACGACGAGGCCAACTTCCCATTGGCTGCCTTCCTCACCTGGCTCAGCCTCCCTGAGCACGCACAACGGATACGTTCCTTAAGGTTCAGCGCCCCAGATGAGGGGGCCAATGGGATCAAGGCGTGGGATTTCAGCCGGTTGCTGGCCACTGATGTGGCATTCCCGGCGCTGCGTCACTTCGAGGTGGGGCTCACCGATGGTGGGGACCACAATACGAGCATCATCTCCTCGCAGCAGGATTTCTATAGCGAGGCTGGAACCATCGCGGCCCTGCTGATCAGGATGCCTGCCTTGGCCGCACTGATCCTCCCTTCGGCCCCCAACCGGAACTTTACCGAGGGCCCTCGACATGGGCTTTCTCGGCTTCGCATCCAATGCGGTATGAGCCACGAAGGTTTTATCGGCAATCTCGCTGCCAGTTCACGGTTCTGCGAGCTGGCGACTCTCGACTATACGGAGAACCCCGGGTCGGCGATGATGGATGGGGCTGAGGACTATGAGCGGGGTGCCAGCTTCGAGGATTTCCAGGCTCTCGTGGACTCTCCTGCTGGTCGCCGACTTTCACGCCTGATCCTGCGGGGAACCTGCCTGACAGCCACAGAACTTCAGGCCCTTGCCGATCTCAACCCTGCCCTGCAGATTCTCCATATCCCGCTGGAAGCAGCCCGATATATCTGACCCACAGCACCGTCATCGGGCCGAGTCCTCAATATCAACGCCATCGACTTCCCGGTGGGCACGGTTGTTCCAAACCCCCTACCGAAGTGGGGTTCCACTCACCACACTCCAACTCGTCGTCGCCGCGCAGGATCATGAGTTCCGCATCGTGACACCCACAGCAGCCGTGTCCCTTCACGCGCCTCAACCTGTCTGACAACTCACCGGTGGGTGTAGCCGACCAAGGTCATCTCGGCCCTTAGCCATCTACTAACCATCGGAACGCCTCCGGTAGAGCCACTCGGGTACTGGGTTGCCTGATAGCCAGGCACGCCACACCGCGACCACGACGAAGGGTGCGATACCTAATCCCATCGCCCAGCGGGTCACCCGGCGGAATCGAATCTCGGGGGTCAGCGGCACGAACCCGACATCGCCAACACGGTTGCTGCTGCGAGATGCACAGGCATCGTAGCGACGACCGTTGATAGTGACCTTCACCCAGGCGTGGCCGACATACCACCACGGGTGGGGAAAGCCACGCACTCGGGCGGCCTGCACCATCCGGGCGTGGAAACCGAGCTGCCGCAGCACCAGCAGCAGCACGGTGTTGTATTGGTGGCTCCAGCCGCGCCCACTGCGCAACGACGCGGCTGGGGTCTCCCACAGGTGCCAGGCCGAGTCGTGGGTGTAGGACGAAGCGACAGTCTTGATAGCAAGGTTCACCAGTTCGAGGTCCGTGGCTCCCGTGGCACGCAGCTTGTCGGCTAGGGCTTCGACAGTGCACTCTGGCTGCGGATCAGTGGCTGCCGGTGCGGCCAGTGCCACAGGCAGCGTCGCCGCCATCCCGAGACCAAGCAGTGCGCATCGAGTTTTACACCTCATGGCTTCCTCCTGACGAATCCATGCAAGGAGCGGTAGGGCACCTCGCTGGCCAGTGTGGTGTGCAGTTTCAGCATCCGGTCAATGGCCGTGCTCCAGGGGTACTGCTCGGCCCGTCTGCGGGCAGCTGCCCGCAGTTCAGTACCCAGCCGGGGCAGCAGCGTCTCCACGGCATCGGCTAGAAGCGTCGGTTCGGGTGGGGCGCAGGCCCCTGAGGTGGCGTCCACCAGCTCCCAGGCCCCGCCACGGTTGGACGTGACAACGGGGGTGCCACAAGCCAAGGCCTCAAGGACAGCGAGCCCGAAGGTCTCTGCAGGGCACACGGAAAAGGAGATATCCGCCGCAGCGATATGGCGGGCCAGCTGGTCACGGCTGGCGACGAAACCGTGGAAGTGGACTGGGGCCTCCCCCGCGATAGCTTCCAGTTCGGCCTGGTCGGGGCCGGTGCCGTAGCAGTCCATTCGGATCCGATGCCCCCGGCGGTGCAACTCTGCAGCGGTAGCCACCGCCAACTGCGGGCTCTTCTCGTGGCTCAGCCGTCCGACGTAGGTTAGCTTCAACACCCCATCATCGGCGGGGCTGCCCTTATCAGGGTGGAAGGTTTCGAGATCTACCCCAAGCGGCACCAGCTCCAGGTTGGCACCGGTGTTGTCGAACTCATCGGCGGCGAACTGGCTGGTGACCACCACCGCGTCGAATTCGCGGGCGAGGCGTCGGTTGAGCGCTCCGACGGCCGTCTCCACCCCGAAACCGCGGCGAATCCACATCGCCAGCATGTCTGAAAGGCGCTCGTGACTGAACAGCACCGAGCCGACGTTGCGTTTACGCGCCCACCTGCCCACCGGGGACAGGGTCCATTTATCGGAGACCTCCACCACGTCTGGACGGAACCGATCCAGCACATCCAGCGCCCGCCACGGTTTGGCGATCATGCGGTACTGCGGGGTGAGCCTTGGAGCACGCACCTCCACCTCAATCCCCGCCTCGGTCTCGGTGATGGCGTCGCGAGGCCCGGGGCGCACGAAAATCCGCTCATGCCCGGCGGCCACATACCCGGCACCGAGTTGGTCAATGACCACCTTCATACCCCCCGATGTGGGGCCGACGAAGTTGGCCAACTGAGCAATCCGCATGACCCGATTCTGCCAGCAACACACAACGCGCATCTCTCGGCCACCGAGTAATGTCAAGGCATGAAGTTGCTGGTGCTCTACGACGCCGACTGCGGCTTTTGCACCTGGTCGGTTGGGGTGGCTCAAGGCCGGGTATTCCGGGCCGATTGTGAGGCGACGGCGTGGCAGTCGGTGGCGGTGACAAAGTTCGGGCTCACACCAGTTCAGTGCCAAGAACGGTTGCACGTCGTCCAAGGCCGCAGTGTTTACGCGGGCGCAGCCGCCGTCGCCCAGATCCTGCGCGTTTCGCGGGTCCCCTGGCCCGTTCTAGGTGGCCTCATGTGCTTGCCTGGAGTGGCCTGGCTCAGCGAGAGGCTCTATGACCTGGTGGCTCGAAACCGCCACCGGTTCCCCTCCGGCACCGCCACCTGCCGCCTGTCCAGTGGGGATTCGATACCGCCCACGAGGAACTGAACCATAGACTTGTCCCATGGACACCCGCCAGGCGCTTGAAGCGATCCGAGCCGCCGCCTCAACCGGCTCGCTCGCTGAACTGTGCCAAAGCCACCACGTCGAGTTGCTGGTGTTATTCGGCAGCGCCGTCACGAATCCCTCCCCTCGAGACATCGACTTGGCCCTTGCCTTCGAGGCCGATGCCCCACGAGATTTGCTGGCCACCATCGACGCCTTGGGACGGAGATTCCGAACCGACCACCTAGACATCATGGACCTCGACAGGGCGGGCCCGGTAGTCCGTCAACGAGCACTGACCAGGGGTGAGATCCTGTTCACCGCCACTCCAAAGGCCTTCTCCGAACGGCAGCTGCGGGCCATGGTGGAATTCATGGACACCGCCTGGCTACGTGAGTTACAGCGGGAGATGCTGGCTCGTGAGACGACGCCTGAACCGCAACGGCCGCACCTGTGAGATCCGAAGAGAAAGACTGCCATGTCTCAAGCCAGCATTGATGCTTTGATTCAGCAGTTCTACACCGAGATTGATGAGGATTCGCGCCTGACCGATCTCAGTGCCGCCGGCCGGGTGGAGTTCGAGCGGATGCAATCCCTGCTCCGGGAGCGGCTTTCCCCGGCATCTCGAGTTCTGGATATCGGTGGGGCGACGGGGATTCACGCCGCCTGGCTGGCCGATGATGGTCACGAGGTAACCCTGATCGACCCCGTCGGCTCCCAGGTTGAGAGGGCCGCTCGGATCGGGACCTTTACGGCCCAGGTCGGGGATGCTCGACAACTTGACTTCGCCGACGACAGCTTCGACGCCGCACTGCTGCTGGGCCCGCTCTACCACCTCCGCGCTGTTGAGGACCGCTTGGCCGCCCTTCGCGAAGCAACTCGGGTGGTGCGGCCCGGCGGGATGGTCTTCGCAGCGGCAATCACCCGGTTCAGCGCCGTCGGGTCAGATCTGCTCGCTGGGTCGGAAGAGCCAGCCTCCATCCGGGAACTGAGACTCATCAACGATGGCGACTGGGACGGTTCCGGTTTCTTCCCCGCCGCGCACTTCCACACCAGCCTGGAACTGGAGGGTGAACTGCGCCAAGTGAAGCTCAGCGCTGTGGAGTCGGTCTGCGTCGAAGGACCGATGGGACTCACGCTGGAATTTGTTGCCCCCGGTGACGAGGAGCTTCACCAGGCGGCACTCCTGGCCGCTGAACGTCTCAGCGCCACCCCCGGAGCAAAGGAATGCGGCCCCCATCTACTCGCCTGGGGTATCGTCGCCGATTGACGCCTACAACGGCAAGCGATGCAGTCCTCGGGCTCTCACTACGCTGAGTACCCATGAAGATCTATGGCGAGGGCGTCTTCGA
>JBHAEB010000094.1:0-6872 GCA_041855345.1 Arachnia sp.
CAATGGCCTCCTCCGGGCTGCATTCCAATGGCTATTCGCTGGTGCGCCATGTGTTTTTCAGCCAAGCCGGTTGGGCGCTGGACCGTGAGGTTCCAGAGCTTGGGCAAACCCTCGGCGACGAGCTGCTGACCCCCACCAAGGTCTATGCCCTCGACGTGTTGAATCTCATCCGCACCGTCGAATGCCACGCCTTCAGCCACATCACCGGAGGGGGGCTAGCCAACAACCTCGCTCGGGTGATCCCCGAGGGCAAGAAGGCGGTACTGCGTCGCGACTCCTGGACCCCGCCTGCGATCTTCCAGCTGGTGCAGCAACTGGGTCAGATCAGCCAGCCCGATATCGAAGCCACCTTGAATATGGGGGTTGGGATGGTGGCGGTGCTACCGGAAAACAGCGTCGACGAGGCCATCACATTCTTGGCTGGACGCGGTCTTGAGGCCTGGGTGCTCGGTAGAATCGAGGATCACGTAGGGGCTGGCGCCGCCGAACTCATCTAAAATATGAGTCAATTCTCATCTTAGCTGTGCTGTTCTTTCACCCCTGGGTGGTCTCATTGACCCGTCGAGCCAATAGGAGTTGAGATGAAGCGCATTCCCGCCCTGCTCGGGGCATCCTTAGCAGTGCTCATTCTGGGCAGTGGCGGTCTGCTGATGGCGCTGGCATTGGCCTCCCACCCTGATGGCGCCCCAGAGGACCTCGGCCCAGCCATCTCAGCCACCGCATCCTCCGCACCTGAAGCGGTGGAGCCCAGCACCGTCACCACGGCGCAGCCCGCCGAGGCCGAGGATCTAGAAGACGACGCCACCCCCGCTCCGGCCGCCACCACGCAGGCCGCCAACACCAGCGGCGGTTCAGCCAACACCGGCGGCTCAGGAACCACCACCGATGACGACTCCGATGATTCCGGAACCGTCGCCACCGATACAGATGATGACTCCGGCAACAACGGCAGCGATGACTCTGACAACAGCGGTAGCAGCGAGTCAGACAGCAGCGACGACGCTGAGGAAGGCGACGACAGCGACGGCTGAACCTGCCGGCAACAATCGGTAGCCGAGGCGGTGTTGTTGGTTGGGTGCGGTGTTGCGCGGTCTTGGCTATACGAGCCTGTTGCCGAGGCGGTGTCGTTGGTTGGGTGCGGTATTGCGTGGTCTCGGCTATACGAGCTTGTAGCCGAGGCGGTGTCGTTGGTTGGGTGCGGTATTGCGTGGTCTCGGCTATACGAGCCTGTAGCCGAGACCGCGGACCGTTTCGATGCGGTCCTTTCCGAGTTTGGTTCGCAGGTGACGCACATAGACATCCACCACATTGGATTCCGGGTCGGCGTCGTAGCCCCAGGCGTGGCTGAGTAACTGCTCCCGGGTCAGCACCTGCTCCGGATTCCGCAAGAAGGTCTCGGCTAGGGAAAATTCCCTGGCCGATAGGTCCATGGTGTGGCCGTCGACAGTGAGCTGGCGCGATCGCAGATCCAAGGTGATGCCGTCGTGGCTGAGCACAGCGCCCGTAGTCTCCAAAGTGGTTTCGCGTCTTAGCCGCAGCCGGATCCGCAGCAGCAATTCCTCGAAACTGAAAGGCTTCCCGACGTAGTCGTCGGCGCCGCCCTCCAATCCCGCTATCCGGTCCGAGACCGTTTTCCGAGCCGTGAGCATGATGATCGGGGTGGCGATACCTGCCCCTCTGATGCGACGCAACACCTCGAAACCGTCCAAATCCGGCAGGCCAACATCCAGCAAGATCAGATCAAACTCGCCGTAGGTTGCCAAATCCACCGCTTGGGCTCCGGTAGGGGCATGGGCGCTACTCATCCCCGCCGATTTGAGACCCTTAGCGACGAAAGCGGCGATCTGGGGTTCGTCTTCGACGATCAAGATAGTGCTCAAGGCTGCTCTCCTTCGGGCTGAACCGTGGGAATCACGATAGTAAAGACCGAACCCACCCCGACAGTGGAGACGATATCGAGTCGCCCATTATGTCCCGCGACGATGGACTCAACGATGCTCAGACCCAAACCGGAGCCCTTCGCATGGAGATGGGCACTCTCAGCTCGGGCGAACCGTTGCCGGATCGTCTCCAGCTCCGCTTCGGGAATGCCGACCCCTTGATCGCGCACGCTGATCCCTAGCTCCTGCCCAACCAGTTGGGAATCAATCATGATGGCGCTGCCCTCGGCTGAGTATTTGACAGCGTTATTCGCCAGTTGCAGCACCGCCTGAGTGATCCGAACCGGATCGAGCATCACATCAATGTCGACGAGATTACCCAACCGCCACTGCCGATTGCCCAGGGCCCGCGCCTTGTCGAAGGTTTCAGCTACCAACTCAGCCACGGAGGTGGTAACCGGGGTCACGAAGTCCGCCTCTCGGGCAGCCGCCAGCAGAATCAAATCGTTGAGTAGTGACCCCATCCGATCCAATTCGCCAATGGCCAACCGATTGGTGCTTTCCACATCCGCCGGGTCGGTCGCGTCGACGAGCTCCAGATGCCCGCGCACGATCGTGATCGGGGTACGTAACTCGTGGCCGACATCGCTGAGCAGTTCCTTCTGCGCGGTCATTGCATCCTCAACGCGGTCAAGCATCTGATTCATCGCCAGCGATAGCCGGGTCAGATCGTCATTTCCGCGGACCGGGACCCGAGCCGACAGGTCACGGCGATCGATACTCTCCGCAGCGTCGCGAAGCTTCTCAATGGGACGCAGCAGTCGCTTAATGGTCAATATCGACACCACCACAGCTGCCAACAGAATCATCGCCGCGCTGGCGCCGTAAAACAGCACAGAACGACCCAGGGGAGCCAGCTCGGCTTCAATATCGATGACCCGAACCACAGCACCGACCTCGGTGGGATAGACCACCGGAACCACCACCCAACGCCAGGTGGTGACCGAGGTGTGGGTGGTGCCCATGATGGTGCGGTCACCTTCTACCCACTTCTCCAGCTCAGCCGTCAGCTCAGGATCCGTTTCAGGACGTAGGTTCACATCCTCGGGGGCGACGATGGCGGCGATGGTTCCCACATAACCGATCTCGGATTCGGTGGATTCCATAACGGTACGGCTCAGATAGGTGCGGAGGAACGCCCGTACTGACGCGAAGGGTTGGCCGGTTTCAGGGTCGACGCCAGTGTCCATGAGGGCGTGGACCTCCTCCACCGCAGCCGTCAGGGTGTCGTCAACCCGATCATGTGCGGTGCCGCGTTCCAGTAGATAGAGCACGGCCCCGGAGGTTGCCAGCACCAGGGCAGCCAGAATCACCATGGCGGAGGTGATACGCACCCCTAGGCTGATTCCTCGCTTGTTCTGAGCGGACATGGCCCATATTGTGCCTGGTGTGGTCATCGATTGCTGGAACCGACCTGTGACCGCGGGCAGTAGGCGCGTAATACCCCACTGAGAATCTCAGGGGCGTGGGCGCTTTGGGAGCCGAATCGGGCGTTGACCTCCAACACCACTGGCGTGCCATCGTCGCGGCGACGAATGTCGAGGTCAGCCGGGCCGCAAATGCCGATGGCGACGCAGGCTTGGTAGGCCAGCTGGGCGATATCTGGATCGCAGACCCGGACTACCTTCTCGGCGGTTCCGATTAGCCCTTCTCGCAGGCTGAGTTTCCGCAACACCACGACCCGGGTTCGGCCAGCCAATCGCAACACCTGAGCGCAGTATTCCGCCCCAGGAATGAACTCGCTGATTACCAACCCAGGCGCTGTCGGCGCGTCGTTGTGGCAGTGATGCAGCCGCACCCCTCGGCCTCCGCGAGCGATGCGGGGTTTGGACAGCACCGGTGTACCTAAATCTGCCAACAGATCGCCGTTGGCATCCTCTGCCCGGATAGTTCGGGGCACCGCAACCTCGGCTTGGGCCAAGCATTGAGTGGTGAGCCACTTGTCATTGGCGATGTCGACGGCTCGAGGAGAAGCCACGACGACCCGCGCCAAGTTTGCCCTGGCCAGAATCGGTAATTCCTCACAGCTGGTCGGGATGACCGTGACGATGCCATGGTCCTCAATCATCGAACACAGCTGATGAAGATAGTCGGGGTGATGGGCAGGGTGGGCGGCAAGGATCTCAACCCCGTCGCCACGCTCACGCGGTGAGGTATCGCAACCGATGACCTCGATACCACGGGCCACACATTGATCTATGAGGCTAGCCCCGGTGGGACCGGAAGCGCCGGTAATCAGGATTGACATCACCTCACCCCCTTACCGTCGGGTCCGCTCACCGTCGTGAGGACAACCAAGGAAGTCAGCCCGGCCTCGCGTCGCGCAGCGATAGGCGACGCGACGTTGCTGAAGCCGACGCCGCCGTCGCGCATCTCAGGCCTCAGCGGCTGTGTCATGGTCCGCAATGCGCTGGTGAGCACGGCGGTGGCCTGTCCCAGAAGCAATGAGATATCCATGACTTCCACCCTGGCCAGGCCCTGGGAAATCACGGTGACAAACGCATGAGAGGGGTCTCATGCAAGGCGCCGATGGTGATCAGATCCGGGATCCCTCAGATCCGGTCGATGACCTTGTTGAAGGTGGCTGAAGGCCGCATGACCGCAGCTGCCTTGGCCTCGTCGGGGCGGTAGTAGCCGCCGATATCGGCCGGGGAACCCTGCACCGCAAGCAACTCAGCGACGATCCCTTCCTCAGCCTCAACCAAGGTGCGAGCAACCGGAGCGAAGGCCGCCGCCAGTTCCGCATCCTCGGTTTGGGCTGCCAACTCCTCGGCCCAGAACCGTGCCAGCCAGTAGTGCGATCCCCGGTTGTCGGTGCCTCCCAGGCGGCGAGTGGGGGACTTATCCTCCGCCAGGAAACGGCCAGTCGCCCGATCCAAGGAGGCAGCCAACACCCCTGCCTTGGGGTTGTGCTCGGTGCTAGCGAGATGTTCCAGGCAAGCGGCCAGGGCAAGGAACTCACCCAAGGAGTCCCAACGCAGATAGTTTTCGGCGACGAGCTGCTGCACATGCTTCGGGGCAGAACCGCCCGCACCGGTTTCGAACAACCCACCGCCCGCCATGAGCGGCACGATTGACAGCATCTTGGCTGAGGTGCCCAACTCAAGGATCGGGAACAGATCGGTCAGGTAGTCGCGCAGCACATTGCCGGTCACGGAAATGGTGTTCTCGCCGCGACGGATCCGCTCCAGAGTCAGCTTCGTGGCTTCCACTGGGCTGAGGATGCGGATGTCCAGTCCCTCAGTGTCGTGCTCGGCCAGGTATGTCTCCACTTTGGTGCGCAGGTTGTTGTCGTGGGCGCGAGCCTCATCCAGCCAGAACACGGTGAGCCAGCCTGTGGCCCTGGCGCGGGTGACCGCCAGTTTCACCCAGTCGCGGATCGGGGCG
Organism: Arachnia sp.; assembly: GCA_041855345.1. Lineage (GTDB taxonomy): Bacteria > Actinomycetota > Actinomycetes > Propionibacteriales > Propionibacteriaceae > Arachnia. The sequence goes on from JBHAEB010000094.1 coordinate 5,328, forward strand.
TCCTTGGTTTGACAGGCCCGCCAGATATCACCGACGGCCACCTCGTGGCTCATCAGAACCCTGCCGTGGGAGTCGACAACCTCGACGCGACCAGGGGTATCGATGATGAAGGTCTTGTCATGGGAACCGTATTCCTCAGCCTTCTGAGCCATGAGCCCAACATTTGGGACCGTTCCCATGGTGCGTGGATCGTAGGCGCCGTGGGCCTTACAGTCCTCAATCACCGCTTGATAAACCCCGGCATAGGAGGAATCCGGTAGGACCGCCAGGGTGTCGGCTTGCTGGCCGTCAGGGCCCCACATCTGCCCGGAGGCGCGGATCATCGCGGGCATGGAGGCATCGACGATGACATCTGAGGGCACGTGGAGGTTGGTGATTCCCTTGTCGGAGTTCACCATCGCTAATCCTGGGCCCTCAGCTAGGGCGTCCGCGAAGGCGTCGCGAATCTCAGCCCCATTGGGTATCGCATCGAGCCCGGCCAGGATCGCGCCAAGACCGTCGTTGGCGCTGAGTCCGGCAGCAGCCAACTCCTCACCGAAGCGATCAAAGACCGGGGCGAAGAAGGCCTTGATGACATGGCCAAAGATCACCGGATCCGAGACCTTCATCATGGTGGCCTTGAGGTGAACCGAGAACAGCAGGCCCTGATCCTTGGCGATGCTGACCTGCTCGGCCAAGAACTGATCGAGGGCGGCGGCACGCATCACCGTGGCGTCGACAACCTCCCCGGCCAGGACCGGCAGAGCAGGTTTCAGCAACCTTTCAGAACCATCAGCAGCGATATGGCGGATGCTGAGGGTATCGGCTGCGGGAACCACGACGGACTGTTCGTTGTTTCGGAAATCCCCGGCCGACATGGTGGCGACGCGGCTGCGTGAGTGAGGGGACCACGGCCCCATGGAGTGGGGATTGGCTCGGGCATAGCTCTTCACCGACTCGGGGGCTCTGCGGTCCGAGTTTCCCTCCCGCAACACCGGGTTGACCGCTGACCCCTTGACCCGGTCGTATCGGGTGCGGATCTCACGCTCTTCCTCGGTGGTGGGGTCCTCCGGATAGTTGGGGATGGCATATCCCAAGCCTTGAAGCTCAGCGATGGCGGCCTTGAGTTGCGGCAGTGAGGCCGAGATATTGGGCAGCTTGATGATGGCAGCCTGTGGGGTTTTCGCGAGTTCGCCGAGTTCTGTGAGGGCGTCGGCGACCTGCTGCTCGGGCGGGAGCTGGTCTGCGAACTGGGCCAGAATACGCCCGGCCAACGAGATATCCCGGGTGGCTACCTCCACGCCAGCCACTGATCCATAGGCCTTAACCACGGGCAGAAATGAGTAGGTGGCCAGCATGGGGGCCTCGTCGGTGAGGGTGTAGATGATCTTGCCCATGAGTCTCCGATCGTGCAGCAATTCAGCGAGCCCAGCCTACCTGGGGTGGGGGGGTGCTTTGAGCAACGTGACGGACTCGGGTAGGCTTCGCCCCACGAGTTAACTGACAGATTCCGCGGCAAGCCCGCGATGATTGAGCGAGGGGGTCGACCCATATGGGGCGCGGCCG
>JBHAEB010000095.1:0-12461 GCA_041855345.1 Arachnia sp.
AGAGGTACCCGGCGATCGTGCATCTCTGGCGCAGCTCCTGGGCGGAGTTCGTGCCGTTCCTCGAGTACGACGTCGAGATCCGGCGGGTGATCTGCACCACCAACGCGATCGAGTCAATCAACGCCCGATACAGGCGGGCCGTCCGGGCGCGCGGGCACTTCCCGAATGAGGCCGCCGCGATCAAGTGCCTGTATCTCGTCACGCGGTCGCTTGACCCGACTGGCGGCGGAAGGACACGCTGGATGATGAGGTGGAAGCCCGCGCTGAACGCGCATCCGATCACCTTCTCCGGACGGTTCGAGAAAACCACCCACGAATGAAAACCGCCGGATCCCACACACCGTTTACCGGACAGACCCCAACACATCTGTGACTGGTGGGGACGGGACCGTCAGAGAAACGGTGTAAGTGGCTCGATTGCCCCGTATGGGGCAGAAGGAGTCATGATGACCGAGTTAACACCGAATGTGGTTGAGTCTTCTGGTGTGTCAGCGACGCTGAAGACTGAACCGTCCTGGGTTTGGTTCCGATCTGTTATTGAGAGGATTGGATCATGCCAAGGAAGTATCCAGAATCGTTCCGTGTTCGGGCGGTGCGGATGGTGCGCGACCGTATCGGGCAGGAGGGAGGGGTCAGCCGGTATCGGGCGGTGCGTGATATCGCGCCGAAATTGAGCATCTCGTCAGCAACGTTGCAGCGGTGGATCGAGCAGGCTGATATCGACGCCGGGACCCACACGAGGGTGACTTCGGATGCGGCTGCTAAGGTCAAACGGCTGAGGCGGGAGAACGCCGAGTTGCGACGGGTCAACGAGATCTTGAAGACCGCGTCGGCGTTTTTCGCCGCAGAGCTCGACCGCCCCTCGACGAGATGATCGCCTACATCGACACCTATCGCGATCAGTTCGGGGTCGAGTACCTTCTGCACCACGTTGCAGGACACCGAGGGTCGGTTCATCAGCTCGCGCGGGTACCGGGCCGCGAAACGCCGCGCTCCCAGCGCCAGGGCGCTGCGTGACGAGGTCCTCGTCGGCGAGCTGAAACGGATCCATGCAGCCAACTACAGCGTCTACGGGGTACGAAAGATGTGGCATGCGATGCGTCGGGCGGGTTGGCAGGTCAGCAGGGACCAGATCGCCCGGTTGATGCGTATGGCAGGCCTCGCCGGGGTGGTGCGGGGACGCCGCTGCCGCACCACAACCCCCGCATCTGCTGCTGCGTCACGGCCCGATCTGGTCCGGCGCAGTTTCACAACTGATGCCCCGAACCAGTTGTGGGTGGCCGACATAACCTATGTACGCACCACTGCGGGCTGGTGTTACACCGCGTTCATGATCGACGCGTTCTCCCGTCGGATCGCTGGCTGGTCCACCCGCTCGACCATGACGACCGAGGCCCCTCCCTTGGAAGCCCTCGAACATGCTCTGGTCACCGCGCGGGATCAGGCCTTCCACGGCCTGATCCATCACAGCGATCGTGGGCGCCAGTACATGTCCAAGCGCTACACCCAGCGCCTGACCAAAGCCGGGATCCAAGCCTCCGTCGGGTCCCGAGGCGACTCCTACGACAACACCCTGGCAGAGACGGTCAACGGGCTCTACAAGACCGAACTCATCCACGCCAGAAACTCCTGGCCCAGCATCACCGAGGTCGAGTTCCACACCATGTGCTGAGTCGGCTGGTGGAACAACCACAGCCTCCACGAGACCCGCGCTCACCACACCCCCCACGAAGTCGAAACCCTGTACCATCAACGAAAAACGTCAACCCTGACGCCCACATAAGCCACCGGAACAAAACCCAGGGCGCTTCACTAGTGAGCAATCGTGAACACTGATAAGTCCTCTTATCAGTGTGAATATGAATAGCGACATGTCTTGTGTCGTAGTCTTGCGCTATACCATCTTGAGTGAGGAGGAGCCATGGCTAGTTCGCAGCCAACGCTGTCCCTCGCCGATGTAGCCAAATTGGCCGGTGTCCAGCGCCCGGGCTCTTCACAATGCAGGGTGTAGTTGGGGTCTGAAGCCGCCGGTCTTGAGGAGGCTGCGGGCGATGTAGTGGGTGAGGCTCCTGAACCCCAGGGCACAACCGCGGAGGTGTTCGAGTCGGCCATTCAGCGCTTCGGTAGGGCCATTCGACGTGCCGGGGCATTCGAAGTAGGCGAGCACGTCGGTAGCCCACTTCTTCAGGGTGCGGCCGAGGGTGATGACCTCACGTAGGATGCCGGGGACCCCGCTGCTGATGCTGGCGATGAGTGCCTCCACGCGGGCGCGGACCGCTACACCGCAGTCGGTGCGGTCAGAGGCGCCCGCCTCACCGGCCGTGCCGCCAGCCGGGGTGTCCGGCTCACCGGTACAGCCGCATCGAGAGGAAGGCACGTGCTCAAACGCGCAGGAGGGGCCGGGATTCGCAGGGGTACCGCAGCTGCACACCGAGTCCGCACCGCCACCGCTGCCACAGCGCGAGCCGCGACCGTGATGGTGCGCAGCGCAACGGCAGCGGTCATCAGCGCCGTGTCCAGCACCACAGTGTTGCCCGTAGTGGTCGCGATCATCGGGGTCGTCGCGCTGCTGTTGGCGATCCTGCCGAGATTCATCACCTGGGTCGGGAATCAGCAGCATCAACAGAACACGCTCAGCGCCGCCTGTGTGGCCTCGCCCTACGAACTCGACCCTGTCCAGCCGCACGTCGAACAGGCGGCCATCTCCCTTCAACCCGCTCACCTACCTACGAGACGGCCACGATGAGCAGCCAAACCCCGCCATCCCTGAACGTCGGCCCTGAGGAGTTTCGCGAAAGTCCCCCCCGACCTGCTTTGTTCCGACAGAATGTAGTAGAATATCGGAGGGAGGCTCCAATGCGAAGCACCGTACCAGCCAACACGGGCCACGGCCCTGAGCCGTGTTACCTGCAGCAGGATGGCTGCGCGAGTGCGTCAGAGGCCTCTCTCGGGATCGTGCTCACGCGTTCCTGCCCGGCTCGCTGCACCATGTGTATGACGTCTAGTGGGCCAGAGGAACGTGCGTGGATGGATGAAGACCTCATCCGCGAGATTCTCGTCCAAGCCTCGTCGCTGTCGAGTATCCGATCGATCTCGCTGACTGGTGGCGAGCCCTTCTCGCGGTTCGCGCTCTTGAGCCGCATCGTAGCTGAATGTCATGCATTGGGAATGGACGTCAGCATTACGACAAACGCCTACTGGGCTATGGATGCGGATCGTGTGGAGGCGCGCCTTCGGCTCCTCTCTGATACCGGACGCGTCAGTCTGATGACATCCGCGGACCTTTTTCATCAGGAGTTTGTGCCCATCGTGCGAGTTAGGCGCCTGGTTGCTGTCGCTGGAAGGCTCGGGATCCCCGTCGCTGTGAACAAAGTGTTGCAGCGCGCGGATCGGGGTGATGTTGACTGCGGGTGGTGGGCAAGCCAGGGGGTCGAAGTAGCAGCCTCACAGTTCGTTCCGGTAGGGCGAGCCGCAGAGCTACCGGACGCCGTGTGGGCGCCAGAACCCGATCCTGAACAATTGGCTGGGCCCTGTTACGCAGCGACGCGAAGCGTAACCTTGGATGTCGATGGCACCGCATACGGATGCTGTGGCTTGCTAATTCCTGAGCATATCGTTGGCCGTTTTCCTGCTGATTCACTCGCCGACATCGTCGCGAAAACCACGGGCAGCCCTATCCAGCAAGCACTGGCGGAACTTGGTCCAGTCGCGGTTGCGAGAGTTCTATCAGCCGATATCCGTGGCGCGCGTTCACAATGCGGTGTGTGTCTCGAGCTCGTTCGAAACTCTACCGTCAACCTACTCAACCTCGATGAGGCTCAGCAAATGGGGCTGGAGCTTGCATCCCGATACGTGAGAAGGAGAAGAGCCCATGCGGATTGCGCTGGTTCAGATGCCGCCGCTCAATGATGACCGGCCGTCACTTGGTCTGAGTCTTGTCGCCTCGGCCGCTCGAAGCGGCGGCCACGCCGTGGATGTGGTGTACAGCAACCTCCACTGTGCGCAATCGATCGGAGTCTCCCTCTACAGGGAACTGTGCGGGGCGCCGAATGATTCGCTCTTGACGGATATTGCTTTTGTGCGCGCAGCTAATCCGGCCTTGGATGTTCCACCCCTCATGGATGTCCTGCAGCGGCGTATGGGAGATGTGTTCGACGTAGCGCGGTTGGGAGACATTCTGAGTCGCGTCGCGGGACCTCTCGCTCGTTTCCTCGATGAAGAGGCGCAGCGAATCGTCTCTGGTTCCTATGAGGTCATCGGGCTCACTGCGGTGTTCGCACTGTTCCCCACCATCATCGCGATCAAAAAGCTTCGCGAGCACGGCTTCCAGGGCGAGATCATCCTGGGCGGGTCCCACTGTGAGGGGCCGATGGGACCCGCGATTCTCGAACTTGTGCCAGAGTTGGACTACGTCGTGCGCGGCTACGCTGAGCAGTCCTTCCCGAGGCTGCTCGACTACATCACCTCTGGCCTTTCCACGGTCGGCTTACCGGGGGTAGTATCTCGGCACTCGGGCCGGGTCGTCGCAGGCCCGGCAGTCTCCCCAGTGCCCATGGATTCGCTTCCACGCGTCGAGTATGACCAGTGGTTTGTTGAGCGTGAGGCGCTGGGGCTTGGGACACCCAACACAGCGTGGATTCCAGTTGAGACAGCACGCGGCTGCTGGTATGGGCAAGCGCAGCAGTGCACGTTCTGTGGACTAAACGGGGAGCAGATTGTATTCGCAAGTAAGTCTGCGGAAAGGGCATTTGAGGAGTTCCAGGCTGTTGCCGAGGCTGGCGGCCGTTTCGTTTACACCACCGACCCGATCATCGAGCGAAGCTATTTCCATTCTCTCTTGCCAAGGCTAGCTGAGGCGAAGCTGCCCCTAACCATTTTCTATGAAGTGAAGTCAAACATCAGCGACAATGATGTCCGAGCGTTGTCTCAGGCGGGTGTGCGCGCTATCCAGCCAGGGATCGAGAGTCTCAGTTCCCACGTGCTGCAGCTGATGCGTAAAGGGGTGCGCCCCTACCAGAACATCCGAGTTCTCATCAGCGCCGCTCGACATGGAGTCGGTGTGGGCTGGAACCTGCTCTACGGTTTCCCTAACGAGAGCCCAGAGGACTATGACGCGATGGAATCGCTGATTCCTCTCCTATATCATCTGGAGCCGCCGGGGATCATTGATGGGGCAGGCGGATGGGTGCGGTTGGATCGCTTCAGTCCCATGTTTAATTCGCCTCACGAATTCGGACTTGAAAATGTCCGGCCACATCCGATTTTCACAGAGCTCTGGGCCGCGCTCTCCTCGTCTCCGGATCCGCGTTCCGTGTTCGACGCCTGCTACTACTTCGACTACGACTACTCAGACGGAAGGCGTCCCCATGGGTATGTAGCTGGCGTGATGGCTGAGCTGAAGAGATGGCACGCGGTTTACCCTCAGGCATTCTTGGTAGGAGCCACGCTCCAGGGCAAACTATGGGTACTGGACACGCGGGACCCCCTGGATGCCCGGCGATTCAGCGTGTCCGGAGTCGACGCGTGGCTTCTGTCCGCGTGTGCCGCGGGCGCTAGCCCTCGCCGGATCGCCGATGAGGGTACTGCCGCTGGCTTCGCTGCCACAGAGATCACGGACGCCATCGCGAGACTCACTGATCTGCGTCTTCTAGTACTCCTAGATGAGCGCTACTTAAGCTTGGTTGTTCGGCTTGACGAGTTCGTCCCGCCCGAGTTCCCGGTTCCGCTGGTGTGGTCGGCTCTTGAAGTTGTTGCAAGGAACCGTATGGCTAGTCCTACGCCCTCGCCGTCAACTACGAGGAATGATCGAGAGGAGGTGTTACATGCATCAGACCAGTGAAATCCTAAACAGGCTAGCAACAGATCCGGAATTCCGTGAGGAGTTCAGGTATGGACGTGAAGACGTCCTTGCGCGGTTCACTGAAGTGACCGGGCCGGAAAGGCAAGCGTTCCTAGACCTCGAGCTCTCCATTCTGGAGACAATCGCGGACCCGAAGCTGCCACCCATTGAGTGCAGGATTCTGCAGATCGCGTGGTGAACGCATTTGAGAAAGGAAGAGTGACGTGACGTCAGACGCCACATTGTTACTGGAGCGTCTTGCTGACGACGGTGCTTTACGGAGTGAGTTCAACAGTGACATGCAAGATGTGCTTGAGCGGTTCGCGTTGTCGGACGAGGAGAGAAGGGCATTCATGTTGTTGAATCTCGACGACGTGGAGGGGCTCGGGACCCAAGGGTTCCGGCCCGTCGAGTGCCGGATCCTCCGCATAGCATGGTAGGTGCTCCCGACTTTGACGAGGTGGGATCAGCTCCCGAAGCAGTTCCCACCTCGTCCGCGTATCGCTGGTGGTTGGCGTCAGACTCATCAGCGGCCGCGGCAACCGGTTTGCGAGACTTTGTGCTGCCGCTCCTCGCTCTAATGGTCACAGGATCGGCGGCTCAGGCAGGGCTTGTGGGCACGGTTCAGGCTGCGCTTACCCAGGCTTTCCTTATCCCGGGCGGGCTGATCATTGATCGTTTTGACCGCAAGCGGTTGATTGTCATCAGCGGTGTGGTCAACGGGAGCGTGTTGTTCATGCTCGCGATCCTGGGATGGTCTGGGCACTTGTCGTTTGGTGCGCTGCTGGGCGCAGCTGTGGTGTTCGGTTTGGCGAGTGGATGGTTGGGCGAAGCCAGCGATGCTGTTTTGCGGAGTGTGGTGACAGTTGAGCGCTACCCGCAGGCCATTACTGTTAACGAGGGTCGCGATGCGGCGCTGCGGCTCGCAGCCACCCCAATTGGTGGCTACCTTCTGGGCATCGCGGCTGGTGCTGGACTTGCTCTAGCTGGCGGGCTCCAGGCGCTCTCCGCGCTGCTGATTCGCCCGTTGCGTATCGCGCCCATCTGCAGTGAGAAGACGGCTGGCGCCAAGAGTCTCGTGCTAGAGGCAATCAAGTGGCTACAGGGTCGTCGCCGCGCGATCCTGTTGACGCTGCTGGTGGGTGCGGTCAACTTCAGTGTCAGCGGCGTGATGACGACAACCCAGTTCAATGCTGTGGCGCGGACTGGCCGCGCGCTCGATGCTGGCCTGCTCACCACCGCAGCGGGTGTTTCTGTCATTGTCGGCGCCATCGTGGCGAGCGGCTTGGTCAGGCGGCTTCGTACTGGGCTGCTGATACCTCTGACGTTTGGGTGGCTCGCCATCGGTATGGCTGGATTAGCCGTGTTCAACAGCGGCGTTCCGCTCGTTGCTCTTCTCGTGCTCACGTTCCTGGGGGTGCCGTCGATCAACGCGGGCATGGCCGGGTACTTTTTCGCTTCTACCCCAGCGGCGATGCAGGGGCGTGCCCAAGCGCTGTTGGCGACATTGTCAGTGGGTATTGGGGCGTTTGCGCCCTTGTTGGTTGGGGTCACATTGCAAAGTTGTGGTCCCACTGCCGCATATGTGGCCGCGCTCAGCCCGATGGTGGTGGCGTTGTTCGTCTCAGTCTTCGCGAAGCGGATCAGAGAGATTCCCCGCCCGGCCCAATGGGCGGATTTGCCACTTTGAGGTCCTCCCGGATCAGAGAGTTGCGGCGAATGGCGCCACTGCTGGGCCTGATCGTCGGCGTCGCCGCCGGCAGCTATCCCCGCACGCTGGGCAGTGAACCGCCCTGGGTTTCGTTCCGTGGTTCTGATCCGGCGGCTGGTGGCGGACGGTGTTCCGGAGCGTCAGGTCGCGCGGGAGTTGGGTATCGGGCGGTCGGCGGTGGCGTCGGACGGGCCTCCGAGGTACGAGCGGCGGGCGGCGCCGACGTCCTTCGCGCCATTCGAACCTGCGGTGCGACAACTGCTTGCCGCGACGCCGGACATGCCTCCCATGGTGCTCGCGGAGCGGGTGGGGTGGAGAGGGTAGATCACCTGGTTCCGCGAGAACGTCCGCCGGTTGCGCCTTGAACACAGGCCGATCGAGCCGTCGGACAGGCTGACCTGGCTCTCCGGGGACGCGGCACGGTGCGACCTGCGGTTCCCGCCGACGAGGAAGACGCTCGATCGAGCCCCATCACTTCACTGTGCTCGACGCAGCCGGTATGACATGGACCTCGCCCTTCAGATCGAGAGCATCGTCAGTGACAGCGGGGCCATTCCACTCTGGACTCATGAACACGACCATCGGGGTGTGCTTTGTATCTGACGACGAGGCGGGACTGTCAGAGAAACGGTGTGGTGGCTTGATTGCTCGGTATGGGGCAGAAGGAGTCATGATGACCTGGTTAATACCGGATGTGGTTGAGTTTTCTGGTGTGTCAGCGACACTGGAGGCTGTGACTCATGTACCGCTGTTAGATGATCCGGTTGGGCTGGATGAGGTCCAACCAGAAGCGATTGCCCAGATCGTAGGACAGGCCAAGGATGCTGGTATCGCTGCGGCTGGCCCTGATGGGCTGTTGACAGCGTTGACAGCACACATTCGTCGAGGCTGCCTTGGGATGAGGAACTGAACGAGCATCTGGGCTATACCAAGCATGATCCGGTGGGCCGTGGCTCGGGTCATTCCCGTCATGACACCAGGTAAAAAGACGGTGATCACAGATGATGTCAGCGCGATCGACATCCAGGCAGCTGTGGGGGCCGTGACGGCACATTCGAGCCTTGATGGGTGAAGAAGCATCAACGCCGCTTATCAGGGTATGGACGCCATGGTGTTGAGCCTGATTGGCGACAAGGGGTTGACGACCGGTCACATGTCGCCGCCGATGTCGTTGAGGTCTACGGCACCAGCGTGAGCAAGAACACGACCAGCCCCACCACCGGCCAGTGGTGTGTGTCGAGATGAACATCTGGATGACGCCGCCGGTTGGAGCCGATCTACGCGGCGATCTTCATCAACGCGATCATGGTCAAAGTCCGTGACGGACAGGCCCGATATCCACCCCTACTATGCTGCGATCAGGGACGATCTCGACAAACATCACGATCATCGCTGAGGGATCTGGCCCGGTCACGGTGATAGACGGGTCGGCAAAGCTCTGACCTCAACTGTGTGACCGAAATGAAGAACCGCGGCGTCGAAAAGAGGTGTGTTCTTTATGGTGTGTGATGGCCTCAAGGGCCTGCCAGACAGTACCACCACAGGTATATCCCGCGGCAAAGGCCCACACCTGTGTCTCATCTGCTGCCTAACAGCTTCAGCTACACAGACAAGGCGGCACTGGCCCCAGACCGCAGCCAACCTCAAGCCTGTCTATCAAGCCCCCACAACCGAAACCACCGAGAAAACCATAAACAACTACCCCTTGCCAAGAGGCAAGGCATATCCAGCGATGATCAGACTTGGGCGCAATGCCTAGACCAAGGTTCGTGCCGTTGGTGGACCACGACATCGAGATCCGCAAGGTACTGTGTCCAACAAACCCGATCGACAGCCTCAATGCCCGGTTCCGTCATGCAATTTCGCGCGAAAGGACACTTCCCCAACGAGCAGGCCACGTTGAAAACCTTACAAGTGGCCGTAAGATCGTTGGACCCCAAAGGGCACCAGCCAAACCAGAAAGGGGCATACACTGCAAACCAGCACCGAACGCAATCACCACCACCAACACTAACCGCAAACCCACAGCCAACACCCACCAACAGAAACCCCCACTGACATCGATAATCGGATACTCCCCACCTAGACGGATCTATACACCGGCGAGGTAGCGCCTGCCAGCTACTACCAGCGGGCACAAGATCTTGCTGCCCTACCTCGTCTGGCTCATGTACCGCAGCACCATCCTCTACGCTGAAGCCATGAGCACCGCGCAGCAATTGGCGGGCGATGCCGCCGCCTTCTTGAAGAACTATTTTCACCTCGACAGCATCGATCTGGCCTGTGTTCTGGGCTCCGGTTGGTCTAGCGGCGCAGACCAGCTCGGCGAGCCCCTGGGCGAAATCCCATTAGGCGATGTACCGGGCTTCAGCAAACCTGTGGTCAGCGGCCACGGTGGATCCCTCAAACTGATCCGCACCGCAGGCGGGAAGGTCGCAGCAGTGCTGACCGGCCGCACCCATTACTACGAGGGCCGCGGAACCGCCCCCGTCGTCCATGGCGTGCGGACTATCGCGGCGTGGGGTGCCAGCACGCTGGTGCTGACCAACGGCTGCGGTGGGCTGAACCCTGCCTGGACCCCAGGCACCGTCGTGCTGATCCGCGACCACATCAACCTCACCGGCGATACCCCCCTGGAAGGGGCGAGATTCATCGATATGTCTCAGGCCTATTCGCCTCGGCTACGGGATCTCGCACACACCGTCGATCCGCACCTGCCTGAAGGGGTCTACGTCCAATTCCGCGGCCCCCAGTACGAGACCCCCGCCGAGGTGAAAATGGCAGGCATCCTAGGCGGCGATCTCGTAGGTATGTCCACCACGCTGGAAACCATCGCAGCTAGGGAGGCTGGGCTGGAGGTGCTTGGGCTGTCGCTGGTGACCAATGCCGCCGCAGGTTTATCTCAAACCAACCTCGATCACGCCGAGGTGTTGCAGGCCGGGCGCGACGCTGGACCGCGACTAGCGGCCTTGCTGGCTGGGATCGTGGGTGCGTTGTGAGTCCGCTCGAAGCTGCCCGAGCATGGTTGGCCACCGACCCCGACGCCACCACCCGCTCCCAGCTTGAAAGACTGATAGCCGACGCCACCGCTGGCAGAAGCGAGGCCTTAGCTGAACTCACAGCCGCTTTCTCCGGCCCATTGACCTTCGGTACGGCTGGGCTGCGAGGAGCCATGGGACCAGGACCGAACCGAATGAACCGAGTGGTGGTGGCTCAGGCGGCTGCTGGGATCGGCGCCTGGCTAACCGAGCATGGCCACGCAGGTTCTCGGGTGCTCATCGGCTACGACGCCCGCACCAATAGCGATGCCTTTGCCCGGGAGAGCGCCGAACTGCTAGCCGGAGCGGGATTCGAGACCCTACTGGCGCAGCACTACCTGCCCACCCCCGTCGTGGCCTTCGGGATCCGGCACCTGGGCTGCACAGCAGGTATCGTCGTGACCGCCTCCCACAACCCTGCGGCTGACAACGGCTACAAGGTCTACCTGGGTGACGGCTCGCAGATCATCCCACCCACTGACGTTGAGATGGCCACACATATCGCGTCCTTCCCGGTAGCGGGGCTGGCTGAGTTACCCCGCAGCCAGAACTACCAGCTGATCGGCGACGAACTCCTGACGGCCTATGTGAAGCACGCGGCATCCCTAATCAACCCCGACGCACCGCGCGAATTGTCGTGGGTCCATACCGCGATGCATGGGGTTGGCGCGACGGCTATTCGAGCGCTGGCATCGGCAGCTGGGTTTCCAGCTCCCGCCGAGGTGGCGGCTCAAGCCGAGCCCGATCCGGCCTTCCCCACCGTCGCCTTCCCCAACCCAGAGGAGACCGGGGCCATCGACCTGGCGCTGGAACTCGCGACTGAAGTAGACGCCGATATCGTGGTGGCTAACGACCCTGATGCGGATCGTTGCGCCGTGGCCACGGTGGTTGACGGTGGCTGGCGGATGCTGACCGGTGACGAGCTGGGCCTGCTCTTGGCTGACCATATGTTGCGTCGCGGCACCCCTGGGGTGCTGGCCAGCTCTGTGGTGTCGTCGCGGGCGCTCGCCGCCCTCGCCAGGGCTCGCGGTCGGGACTATGTGGTCACCCTGACCGGGTTCAAGTGGATCGGGCGAGTTCCGGATCTGGCATTCGGTTATGAGGAGGCCATCGGCTACTGCGTCGATGCATCGACGGTGCCAGACAAGGATGGTTTGACCGCAGCCTTGATGGTGCTGGAGTTGACCGCACAGTTGAAGGCCCAAGGCAGTTCGTTGGCCCAGCAGCTCGACGAGTTGACCGCTGAGCTGGGTCTCTACGCCACAGGGGCACTGTCGATCCGAGTAGCGGATCTCAGCCTGATTGGGCAGGGTATGGCCCGGCTGCGAGCCAACCCGCCGACCGCATTGCTGGGGATCCCCGTCAGCTTCATCGATCTTGCCCCCGGCTCCGCCCTGTTGCCGCCTACCGACGCGGTGGTGCTGGAATCCGACGAGGTCCGCGTCGTGGTCCGCCCCTCCGGCACGGAACCGAAGCTGAAGTGCTACCTCGAAGTGGTGCTGCCGCCCGAGCGCTCCCAGGTGGGCGAGGCCGCCCGGTTCGCAGCCTCGGTTCGACTGGCGAGGTTGCGCGAGGAGATGCGCGACCTGCTAGGTATCGGCTGATCAACCCCGCGCATATGGCCCCGGTTTGCTGGCCTTACCGCGATGTGCTGGCCCTAGACCACGGGCGCATCACGATAAGACCAGCCCCTGTGGGGTGTATAACCCGACTTGGCTCATGTTTCGTGGTTGTTGGGTGTGGTGTGGTGTTGGCTAGGGGTTTCGTGTGTGGGGGTGTGCACTAATCGGGGGTGTTCTAGCCTGTGGTTCGTGGCTGCGTATGTGCGTGAGGTCAGGACCGCTTCGGGTGCGACGGCGGTTCAGGTGGTGTG
>JBHAEB010000096.1:0-35320 GCA_041855345.1 Arachnia sp.
ATTGAGGACGCCGTCTCCGCGACCCGTGCGGCTATCGAGGAGGGCATCGTCGCCGGTGGTGGCTCTGCTCTGATCCATGCCGCGAAGGTGCTGGACGGCAACCTGGATCTCGTCGGCGACGAGAAGGTGGGGGCCGCTATCGTGGCCAAGGCGGTGGTGGAGCCGTTGCGCTGGATCGCCGAGAACGGTGGCGAAGCTGGCTATGTCATCACTTCCAAGGTGGCTGACCTGGAGTCTGGCTTCGGCTACAACGCTAAGAGCGGGGTCTACGAGAACCTGGTTGAGGCCGGCGTCATTGATCCGGTGAAGGTTACCCGTTCCGCGTTGGCCAACGCCGCATCCATCGCTTCCTTGCTGCTCACCACTGAGACCCTCGTGGTGGAGAAGAAGGACGAGGACGAGGACTGATCCTCATCCTTTAGATGCGTGGGCCCCCGAGCCGTAAGGCTTCGGGGGCCTTTCGCATCCGGGGCCAAGTCCTACTGACTACGAATCTGTAGTCACCTAGGGGTTACTACGTAATCGTAGTCAGGAGTGTCTGTGTACACCGGTAAGGTCACCGGTCCCCAGTCGCTGGGGCGGATCCTGCAGCAGGCGCGCATGCTGAGCGGAAAGACGCAACGTCAACTCGCTGAGGAGCTGGGGATATCGCAGCGCTATGTGTGGGAGATTGAAGATGGCAAGCCTTCCTTGTCTACTGAGCGTTTCTTCGCCTATATAAGGGCCACCGGCGTCAGCCTTCAAGCCACCGTGGAACCGCAGTGGAGTGGCGATGGGTGACCTCGTCGGTCGAACTTCACGGGCAGCGAATCGCTCGGCTCTCGGGGGACTGGCGCGTCGTGGCCCAGGCCCTGCAGGTGGTCCGCGACCTCGCCCGCGCCGAACGACCCGAAGATGGGGCCTCGGCCGGGCTGCAGAATATCATCGAGTCATTCGCCGACCGGTTGCTTCGCGGGCAAGCGGCGGGGCGGCCCGTCGTCCGAGTCCGGCGATCACTTGAGAAAGATGCGGTCGAGGAGGGCCTGGCCGATGAACCGCAGAGCCTCGGGCGATGTCTTACCCGCGCGGTCAATCAGCGACACCGCCTCGAATAACTCGCCGACCAGCTCGTCGGTCACTTCCGGCCGGACCCTCCCCTCAGCGCGCCAGCGATGAAGCTGCTGCGCATAGAACTCGTCTAGGAGGTGGCAGCGTCCAGTCGCTTCGCGCAAGTACCGTCCCACAGCCGTGCCGGCCCATTCGCCGAGGATCCGGTTCTCCCGGAGGGCTTGCAGGTTTGCCTCGATGAAGGCAAGCATGGCATCGCGGGGGACGGACCAGTCGATCGCGGTGACGATGCGTTCCTTGGATGCGGCGTTCTCCGCGGCATAGATCTCAACGAATAATTCGCGCTTCGATGGGAATAGGTTGTAGACACTGCCCACGGCGATTTTCGCGCGGCGAGCGATATTCGCCATCCCTGCCTTGGCATAGCCGTGTTCAGCGAACTCGGCGCGCGCGGCGGCCAGCAGGGAGTCTCGGTCAGTCATGGGGTCATGCTAACCGGGGAGCAGCATGCCAACCACCGTAAGCTTCTGGAGGGTCTGCTGCGCGTGCCCGGAGGCCACGAACTTCTCGGTATGGTCCCGTCCTGCCTCGAGGCCATGGTGTTTGCCATCGGCCCACTTCTCGGTCACGTCGTAGACGATGCCGTTGACCGCGATCCAAGCGGCACGGCCTTCCTGGCCGTCGTGCCCGGCGAGCTCCTCGTGGGTGATCGTGATCGAGTCGATGCGCGCCTGCTCCTCGGCACTGAAGGTGCGTTCGAGCTTGGCGGGATCGCCAGCGTCGGAAGGTGAAACCAGCGCGATGAAAATGCCCACGCAGATGGTGAGCACCAGGACGACGATGCCGATGATGATGAGGGTGCGGGCCATGACAACTCCTGAATGAATATATTTTTGATTCATTCAATATAGCTTAGAACGGATTCGTTGGGACTGCGTTAGGCTCAAACGTGCGTGATGGGCATAAATGACCTCGCCTGCGCGACCGCACGCCGGCTGTGCTTGTCGATCTATGCGCAGACGCTGCGGCTGTTAGGGGCCTTCGCCGACAGTGCCCCTGATCACTGGGGCCGACACCTGCTGGACAAGGCGGAGCGGATGGCCGCCATACAGAGCAACCGCGCTGCCTGGTGTCTCGATGACCCGGACCTGATTGACCTGATCGCCGAGGCAGCGAATTCTTCCTAGGGTGAAGCCTGGGTCCGGATGGTGGCAGCCAACTCCAGTGCTTCGGCCAGGTTCGGGTCGCCCAACGGTTCTAGCAGGTCGGTACCCTCAGTTGCCAGGGCGTGTGCTGTTGTCATATCGCCTTGATGGAGAGCGATCCACGCGGCATTGATGCACATCGATCCCAGGTTTTTCCATACCCGTGGGTCGGTCATGGCCGGAGCTTCACGCCGGGCGATCTGCAATGCCATGTGGTAGTGGCTCATAGCTTCATCCCAGTCCTCGCGGGCCACCTCAAGCTGCGCCAACATGGTGTGGGCGACGGCGACATCACTGCGTTCCTCGGGGGTGGCCTCGGGGCCGACTTGCTCCTGCGCCAGTTGCAGCGCCTCCTGCAAGCAAGCTGCCGCCTCGTCGAGTTGACCCTCTTCGATCAGCACCACCCCATATTCGGAGAGGACTACCTTCAACGCGTGCCGGTCATTGCGGCTATCTAACTGTCGGTACATCTCACTGGCGATCCTGAGAAACTCTTGCTGTCCCTGTGGATCGTTCCAGGACTTGAGCAGCGCCGCCGACCGGTGGGAGGCAGCCGCGAACTGCCGTACATATTCCGGGGTTCCCGGATCCGTCAGCAGCCTCGCGCGGATTTCCATGGACTCGGTGGCGAGATCGTCGCAGCTGCCACCAGCATGGGAATCGACGGGAAAGGCGGCCACTCGTTCCAGTTGGTCCGCTAAGGCTGACTGCCCCTGCGGACTGTCCTCAGCCTCACTGCGACAGGCCTCGATATATCTGGCCCGCAGCTGATCGATGACGGTGGGGTCACCGTCATCAACCGCTGCCAGAAACTCATCCCATAACTGATGGGAAGTGCTCATACGATCTGCCTCATCCAGCCGTAAGGATCAGGGCGCTGCCCATACTGAATATCGGTCAACTGGGTGCGAAGCGCCAGCGTGGTAGCCCCAACTGAGCCGTCGCCCACCTGGTGAGTGCCCTCGGCATCGCTGAAACTCGCCACCGGCGTAATGATGGCGGCCGTGCCGCAGGCAAATACCTCGGTGATCGAACCATCATCGATGCGGCCGTACAACTCCTCCTGGGTCAGGCGACGCTCCTGCACCTCCAACCCCATATCGGCTGCCAGCCGCAACACTGCCGAGCGGGTAACCCCTTCAAGGATGGAATCGGTCAGCATTGGTGTGATTAGCTGACCAGTTGAGGTCAGGGCACACACATTCATACCGCCCAATTCCTCCACATAGCGGTGCTCGACCGCGTCGAGGAAAGCTACCTGGCTGCATCCGTTGGCCTCGGCCTCCTGCTGGGCGATCATTGAGGCCGCGTAGTTGCCGCCGCATTTGGCGAAACCAGTCCCGCCGGGAGCTGCTCGGCTGAACTCTCGGGTAAACCAGATTTTCACCGGTGTGATCCCAGATCCGCCGAAATAGCTGCCCGATGGGCTAGCGATCACGGCATAGGTGACCTTTGTCGACGGCTTGACCGCCAGGAACTCGGAGCGGGCGAACATGAAGGGGCGAAGATATAGGCTCTGTTCCTTCCCCCTCGGCACCCACTGCCGATCCACCGCCACCAACTGATCAATACCGTCGAGGAAGTCTTTGACGCTCAACTCAGGCAGCGCCAGCCGTCGGCAGGATCGCTGGAGGCGGGCTGCGTTCACCTCGGCACGGAACCGCCAGATGGAACCATCGGCATGGGCATAGGCCTTGAGCCCCTCGAAGGCCTCTTGGGCATAGTGCAGCACCGCGGAAGCGGGATCCAGGGTGAAGGGTTGGTATCCGACGATCCGGTGATCATGCCAGCCCTGTTCACTGTCCCAGTCGATCAGCGCCAGATGATCGCTGAACTGTGAGCCGAAACCAGGGTCCGCAAGCACCGCCTCCCGCTCTGTCTCGGAGCGGCCAGCCACCTGCTCAATACGAAATTGCGTCACGAGAATCTCCTTAGGCGTAGCGGCCCATGCCGCCAGCCACATCGATAGTGGCTCCGGTGATGTAACTTGCCCGGTCGCTGGCCAGGAAGGCCACCACCGCGGAAACCTCCTTGGGGTCACCGAAACGGGCCAGCGGAATCTCGTCGGCGGCCAGTTCGGCGAAGAATTCCTCCGCGGTCTTCTCTGGCGCCCGCTTCTGGTGGATATTGGCCCATTGGGGCGTGGTCACGCAGCCGATATTGACCGAGTTGACGAGGATGCCGTCGACGGCTAACTCCTGAGCCAAGGCCTTGCTGAGATTGAGCCCAGCAGCCCGGTTGACGGTGGTGGAGAAGAACCGGTAATCCGGCATCCTGGAATATACCGATCCAATGTTGATCACCCGCGCGGCGGAACTGGCGCGTAGCCACGGCAGGGCCGCCTTCACGCCGCGGAACCAGCTGTGCACCTTGATATTGAAATCAGCCAGCAACGACTCGTCCGTCAATGCCTTGAAATCTCCTGGATGCGCGCCGCCGGCATTGTTGACCAGGATGTCGATGCCGCCCATTGATTCGGCGGCCCATGCGATGAAATCAGTCAACTGGTCGGGTTCCCGGACATCGACGACTTGCCCCTGCGCCTGATCTCCCAACCGAGCCACCGCGGCCGCAACCTCCTCGGTGTTGCGGGCGCAGATCCGCACCAGCGCACCTTCGGCAACGAGTTCCTCCGCGATGGCGAAACCTAATCCCTTGGAGCCGCCGGTGACGATTGCCCGTTTGCCAGTCAATCCCAGTTCCATGGTTCCTCCTTAACGAAATACCTCATCGACGGGCACCTGCAGCCCGATGGCTAGTCGGTTGGTTTTATTGGCGGCGGCCACGATGGTCTGTAGCTCTGCCAATTGCGCGTCGCTGGCGCCCTTGGCGCGGGCGGCGGCGGTGTGGGAGCGGACACAGTAGGTGCAGTTGTTGACCGTGGACACCGCCACATAGATCAACTCCTTGATCATGGGGTCCAGCTCGGTTCCTGGGCCCATGATCTGCTTGAGTTCAGCCCAGGTGCGTTCCAAATTCGCGGGGTCGTTGGCCAAGATCCGCCAGAAGTTGTTGACGAAATCGGTCTGCCGGGTCGCTTTGATGTCGTCGAAGACGGCCTTGACCCTGGGGCTGGCGGATTCGTCGTCGATGATCGGCAGGGTAGGGGAGTAGTCCATGAGTGACCTCACTGTTTCGGAACGAATGCGAATACGCGGGTGGGAAATCCGGTGCCGCCCGCGATGCGGGGCACACCCACCGCGATCACCGACCCGGTGGCCGGCAGCTGATCGACATTGATGAGGTTCTCCAAATGCCACAGCCCTGCGGGATGGGACACCTGCCGGTGCACCGGGAAATCGGGCTTGTCGCCGGGATCGATCCCCAAGGTGTCGACACCCAGACCCACCACGCCCCGCTCGACGAGGAGCTGGGTGGCGTCCACGCCAAAGCCTGGGAACTTCAGATCGGTGGTGCCGTCGCTACCGGCGTAACTGACAGCATCGGTCTTGCGCTCAGCCCAACCAGAGCGCATGATCACCGCGCACCCCGCTGGGATCCGGCCATGCTGGGTCTCGAAGGCCGCCACATCGGCCACTTCGATTACAGCGTTGGGTTCGACAGCGGCCTTCTCAGTGATGTCGATGACCACAGCGGGCACCACCAAGTCATCGATCGGGATGCTTGCAGTGTCGGCGCCACCAGGTACGAAATGCTCAGGGGCGTCGAAGTGGGTGCCAGCATGCTCGAAGGTGGTGAAGATACGGGCATGATAGCCGCCGGCCTCGTGAGTGACAGCCTCCTGAATCGCCAGCGCGGGTGCTCCGGGCCACAAGATGGTGTCGGGGCCGAGGACATCGGTGAGATCGACTAGCCGAAATCCGCCGGTAAAGGCGGCGAAGGCGGCGTCGCGGGCGGCGACGATAGTTGCGGTGGGCTGGGCCATGGGTCCTCCGGGGATAGGTGTGAACGAGTGGTCCCCCGCGGTGAGCGTACCGGGATCGCTCCCACCACAGCTGGCAGTCTCAAAGACGGAAACCCAGAGACCTCCAACACCGGTTCACACCACATCGTATTGGCCCTCGACAACCACTCTCGGGTGAAAGGCGTGGGATCGTTGGCATCGACCGCCTCGTGCATCCACCCTGTCCCACCAGTGGCGGCCAACAGGGCCATTTGGGTCATGACACACTGAGTGGATGCTCTCGGTTGCTGCGGTCATTGGCTTCGGCGTCGCCGTGATTCCACTTGTCATGACTCCCGGCGCCAGCTTCACGTTGGTGAGTTCACGTGGGCTGGTCGGGGACCGGCGCGGTGCCTGGGCTGTCATCGTGGGGACCGCCGTAGGAATCATCACCCATGGTCTCCTTGCGGGTCTGGGGCTCGCTGCGGTCGTGATGCGCTCTGTAGAGGTGTATCAGGTCCTGCGACTCGTTGGCGCGATCTATCTAGTGGGTCTTGGAGCGTTGCTCCTGTGGCGCGGGCGGCGTAGCCGTGTCTCGGCACCCAGTGAACATACACGTAGTCTTTCCAAGCCTGTCGCCCAGGAGATGGGGCAGGCGTATCTAGCTAACGTGCTCAACGTGAAGGCTGCCACCGTCTACCTCACGTTGGCGCCACAATTCGTGCCGATGCACCTGGTCGGAGTGCCCTCGATGTTGATGCTCGCCGCTGTGCATATGTGCGTGATGGCGATCTGGCTTGGCCTCTGGTCTACGGGGTTGACCAAGATATCCGCCAGATTCCGCATGGCCGATTGGAAGGGTCGGATCGACCTTGTCGGTGGAGCAATCCTGATTTTCCTCGGTATCCGTACCGCTGCCACCCGCGCCTGACTGTTACAGGTAACCAGGCAGGCTCTGCCTGGTGTGTCGACAAGCGCCGATGCCTGGGGCTCGGCCGGCACTGGCCTTTCTTGGGATCTTTACCTTCATTGGATCCTGGAATGACTTTATGTGGCCGCTCATCGTATTGATCAACCCCAATTGGTTGACCGTGCAAGGTTGGGGGATGACGTTGATTGGAGACGGGGTGCGCCTGGTTCCGATGGTTCTGCCGTTGTTTGATGGCGGTCACGGGCTGCCGCGTCATCTAGGACGCGGACGCCGAGTACGTCGTGCTCCGCGCGGGTGAGATTCGCGGCCGGGCGGTGGTGGACCTGGCGCTGTGACGCCTCACAACTTCCGAGGCGTCGGCTGCTGACGAGGGAAACCGGTCAGGTCGAGGGCGAGCTCGACGAACATGGCGTTGGCCCAGGAGAACCAGGGGCGAGTGAAGCGTGTCGGGTCGTTGGCATCGTCCCCCTCGTGCATCCAGCCGGTGCCACCAGTGGTAGCCGCCAACCTCTCCAGGGCCGCCACCTTCTCCTCCCGCTTTAGCGCCGTCAGTCCCGCCACCGCCACCGCGATCGGCCAGACATAGCCGGCCGGGGTATGCGGGGAGCCCACACCACGCAGCGCCGAGCCCGTGACGAAGTTCGGATTCGCCGAGGACAACACCTTGCGTCT
Organism: Arachnia sp.; assembly: GCA_041855345.1. GTDB lineage: Bacteria > Actinomycetota > Actinomycetes > Propionibacteriales > Propionibacteriaceae > Arachnia. Next base: position 7,700 of record JBHAEB010000096.1, read on the forward strand.
GGTCGCCACATAGAGCGGGTCGTCGGGGGCCAACACCCCCAGATACGGCAGGCCAAGCAGCGAAGGCAGGTTCGCGTCGTCCAAGAAGAGGGCCCCTCCGGCGCCATCTACCTCGTAGGCGAGGTAACGCTCCCCATCCGAGTCGGTAAGGATGGCGTGCCTTGCCAGGGCCGACTCAATCCCGGCGGCCAACTGCTGGGCCCGAACGGCCTGCGACGCCTCCAGCAGCGGCGCGACGGCGGTCAGAGTGCTGGCGAAGAAGGCATTGCCGGGCACATTGAAACCAAGCTCGCACGCGTCGTCGCTGGGGCGAAAACCTTGGAACACCAGGCCACAAGCGGTGGTGGCGGGACCCAGCCCGGCGCGGGTCAGGGTATCGCGGTCCCCGGCGCCTGGCCGGGTGAACCGATAGGGGCTGAGCCGGTCATGTTCTAGTTCGGTCTGGGCGAGATCAAGGATTGTGTCCACGGCGGGCGAGAAGTCGTGGCTTTGCCACGCGTCATGCCCCAAGTGGTGCAACCGAATTGCTAGGTCCAGGGGGAAAGTCAGACTGTCTAACTCCCATTTGCGCTCCCACACCCAAGGGCCCGGCTCGGGCAGGTCATGGTCCCAGCGGTTCCCATTCGGCTCCGCGTTGAAGGCATTGGCATAGGCGTCGATGCGAATCATCCGCCAATGCCGACGCAGCAGGCCACAGACGACCTCGGCCAACTCCGGGAAGTCAGGGATCAGCCGCAGCAACCCGGCCAGCTGCAGGCAGGAGTCGCGCAGCCACATTGCCGGGATATCACCGGTGATCACAAATGGCTCCACCCCCTGGCCACCCACATCGACGGTGGTGGTCGCCGTGTTTACCAGCAGCCGGAGCGTCAATTCCGCGGCCCGCTCACCGGCGGCCCCCGCAACCCGGGCGCGCACCACGTCCAACAGCTCGCTCGGCAAGACCAGCGGCGCGGCGGTGGGACTGCCTACCGGATCCCCCCAGCTCACCATTCGTAATCCAGATTCCTGGTCGGCCCCACCGAAGGAATATCAACCACCGAACCCACATCATGCTCAGGCCGCCAGGATCCACCCTCGACCCCCAGCAACTGCAACAACAGCGGGGTGACCTCGTGGCTTCGGAGGGGCTGCAGGTTGCCCTCTCGGATCAGCCGGTCAGGCAACTGAAGTGGGTCACCGAAGCGATGCAGAATCAGGAAGGAACGACGCACATCCACCTCATCCTCGCCGTGACCACCCTCAGGTTTGTGCCCGTGGTCTGTGACCACCGCTACTAGCCACTGCTCACCCAAAGCTTCATAGCGTTCCGCTACCGCCTTGACCAATGCTCGGACATGCTCGTCAACCTCCCCGATTGCGTTGCGGTATTCGCTGCCAGCCGCCCCATGACGATGCCCAGCCTCATCTACCCCCTCAAAGTAGACAAAGGATGCGTCCGGGCCATCATGGTTGAGTACCTGCGTGGCATGGGCACGCACTTGGGTGTCGGCACTGACACAGCCCCGGGTGAAATCGCGAGGGACAAATAACTGGTGACGTCCAGCCCGCTGCTGGTCGGTGCGTTCATGGATGACCCCGCCCATTCCGCCAACCAAGGCCTCCCAGGTGGCAGCCGCGTAGGTGCGGGCCGCCGGGTTGGCGAAAAAGATCTGAGACAAGATATCTGGGCATTCCGCCAATCGATGCCCCACGAATTCGTTCCACCACACATTGTTCTGTTCATGGGTGGTGCCAGTAAGCAAACTCGACCAGCCGGGACCTGAATCCGTCGGCGGTGTCATCCATACCGGCAGAATCGCACCACCGGAAACCAACCTAGCCAGCGTTGGCGCAGCGGGGGTGGAGACCTCAGGCATCGTGGGGCGATCCACCGGTGCAGGTTGGGCCGCGAACCGTGGATCAGCGGGATGATCCGGGGTTGAAAAGGCCGGATTAGCCAACGCCGCAGGCACCGCTACATCCAACCGAAGGCCATCAACACCGATAAGCAGTAACTTCATAGTCGTCCTTGAGGGGTGATCCGTAGCGTGCAGATGCTGAAGGGGGTGAGCGATATCGGAACCTCCCGGCTACCCCAGCTGTCGACGCGTCGCTGCTGCCCGGGAAGATCCTGCTCCAGCGGGTCCACCTCCCACACCCGCACGACATCGAAGGCCAGCACCACCTGCCCGGAGGTGCTACGGCCCGCCCCTTCGAATAGCCTCACGATCAGATCCCCAGAGCCATCCGCCGCTGGGAACACCGCCTCGATATGCGCCCCCGGCAGCTGCAATTCCGCAAACCCGATGGGAGCAGCGTCGACGATCCGTGGTGGCAGGTTGAGGTCATAGCCTGCCTGGGCAGCGACTGTGGGATCCGCATCGAGGACCAACGAATACCGGAGGTGACGCTGAGACCGATCAGCCTCCGGGTCTGGGAAATTCGGGGCCCGCATCAACGACAGCGACACCTGAGTGCCGATCTGATCCCCTTCGCGGAAGAGGGCGACGGCATGGCCGTGATTGGAGTCGTTGACCAAGGCGAGGCCATATCCGGGCTCCTCGACGAGCAGCCAACGCCCAGCAGGAACCTCGAACCGGGAATAATCCCAGGTGGTGTTCTCGTGGACCGGGCGTCGGATGTGACCAAACTGCACCTCCGCGGCATGATCACGCGCCCGGATAGCTAACGGGAAACTGGCTTTGAGGAGCTGCTCCCGCTGATTCCAATCCACACTCACAGCAAAGTCCACGCGGGGAGCATCGGCATCGAGGGAAACCACCATGGACAGTGGAGATTCTCCGACGGTGGTGGTGATGCGCACTGCGGCTCGAAGCCCCTCAGGGGTGAGGATCTCAATATCCTCAGCGATGGGTGGCGGCAGCTCATTGCCCGGGTTGAGGTAGTGCCGCTCGATATCCCAGGCGTCGAAAGCATTCGGGAAGTCCTCAAAACAACGCAGCCGGGCCGGGGCCACCAGCAGGTCGCGTCGCTGGATCAGATCGGTGATTTGTTCAACGGCGCCATCGGCGGAGATAACGGCCCGCAGCCTCGCGTTACTCAGCACCACCGCATCACCCTCACGGTAGGCCTGAGCCGGTGCGTCGGGATCACAGCTGGCAGTTGCCAATGAGGTGATGGCCAGCGGCGGGGCGACGATGAAACGCAATTGACCGTCATGGGGAAGCACTGCCTTGAGCTGATGGCCATGGGGATTGAGCACCGAGGGGCCCTCACCGCCGAGGGCCACGACAGCCTGTTCGGCAAGATCCTCAACCTCAGCCAGAATCTGGGCATATTCCGCACGAGCCACCCGATGCACCCAGGCGATGGAGCTACCGGGCAGGATGTCGTGGAACTGATTGAGCAGCACCAGTTGCCACAACCGCTTCGTCGGCGAGGCTGGTTCAACCGCACCTTGAAGGCGCGCCAAAGCCCACAGAAACTCCATCTCGCGCAGCGCATGTTCACTACGTCGATTGCCCTGTTTCATCTCCAGCTGGGAGGTGAAGATGCCGCGATGAAATTCCAGATATAACTCACCTACATGGGTTGGAGCATGGTCTCCATATTCGGCTATCGCAGCCCCAAAGAAGGAATCAGGATCACCCATGCTGACCCGAGGCGCCCCCTCAAGGTCGGCTAGCCGTCGTGCTCGCTCCACCATCGCGGCAGTTGGACCGCCACCCCCGTCGCCATAGCCGAAGGGGATCACTTGTTTCGTGGCCACCCCCTTCTCGGCGTAGTTGTCAACGGCTCGCAGATATTCCTCAGCGCTGAGTTCGGAGTCATAACAATTCACCGGTGGGAAATGGGTGAAGATCCGGGAGCCGTCGATGCCCTCCCACCAGAAACTGGAATGTGGTGGCTGGTTGTGCTGATTCCATGACAGTTTTTGGGTCAGGAATCCGCTCATGCCGCAGCGCACCGCAATCTGCGGGAGATTACCTGGATATCCGAAGGAATCCGGCAACCATAATGTGCGGCTGCGGACTCCCAACTCTTGATCGAACCAGCGAATACCGTGGACGAACTGCCGGATCAAGGCCTCCCCGCCAGGCATATTGACATCCGATTCCACCCACATACCGCCAGCGGGGAACCACTGTCCCCGAGCGACAGCCTCCCGAACTCTGGCAAACACATCCGGGTGTCGTTGCAGCAACCAGGCATATTGTTGGGCGCTGGTGGCCGTGAACCGAAAATCTGGGTATTCCTCAGCCAGCGCGAGAACATTGGAGAAGGTGCGTGCGACCTTACGCACGGTCTCTCGCACCGGCCATAGCCAAGCCGAGTCGATATGGGCGTGGCCGATGGCGGTCACATCGAGGGCGGAGGCGACGGCGGGGGCAGCCAACGCTGGGGCCAGCTGTTCCCGGGCCTGGGCGGCGGTGCCGACGATGTTGTGGAGAGACAGGGCATCCAATGCCCGAGATAGATGAGTGAGAATGACCGCACGTCGAGTGGTGTTAGCCGGGCTACGTCGCGCCAGATCCCACAACACATCAAGATCGTGAAATAGCGCCCAAAGGGTCTCATCACGCAGCTGCAAGGTCGCTGATCGAAGTTCATACAGCGGCGTCGTCGGTGCCGTCTCCCGGTCGCCCATCGGGGTGGGGGAGCAGCCGGCTGCGAAGAGATCCGGGTTCGCTGCCGCCTCCACCCAGAAACTGAGTTCCGTCCCCGGGACTGCCGCCTCGGCGATCACGGCATCGCGGTTGCGGGAGTTGATCGCCTTGATCACCTGTAGGTCGCGGTTAAATAGCAGCCCCTCGCACTGATTACCAGGCCAAGCATCAGCGAAGCCCAAATCCAGATTGAGACGCAGCCGTTGCCCCGCAGCTTCCTCGGGCACCCGACCGACCAGGCGGAACCACCACGTACTCCACGGCGCACCCCATCGATGCGGCAGATCAACGCGGGTAAAAGGCTGATGTGTAGCCTCGACCGGGGCCACCGGCTCCCCTGGAACCTGCCAAGCCGCGACCTCCAGGGTGCCGACATCGCGGTAAATCAGGGGCCGTACCCGATCCTGGGTAACCCGCTCCACCCGATCCAACATGATCTCATCGAAGGCATACATCGTTCACCTCAGGTAGCCGAGTTCGGGGAACTCTTCGCAAGCCGCATCCAGGAGTCGCCTGGCCACACCCACGCCGTCAATGAGCGGATGATGGGCGAAAGCCTTCAACGCGAGTTCTCGGCGGCCCGTCAAAGCGGCTTCGATGACGGTATTTTCGGCATATTTGACGCTATTGACCAGGCCGACAGCATGGGCCGGTAGTGGCGAGACCGGCAGTGCGGTCACCCCCGATGCGTCGACTCGACACGGGCCCTCAATGACATCCTCATCGGCCAAGGAACGGATCCGGCCACGGTTGACAGTATTGATGATGAGATTGGCGGGCTGGTTGAAGGCCAGGGCTTTCATCACCGCCAACGCCACCCGGTCATAGCCCCCAGCTTCAAGATCCTCCTGATCCCGGGCCGCGCCCCCTGCCGCCAGCCGATTCGAGGCCATATAAGTCTCCTCACGTTGCAGCCGAGTGGCCTCCCACAGGGCATAGGCCTGGGCTCCAGACGCGGTAGCGGCCTGCTGATAGAAACGCATCTGTTGTTCGGCGAGGAAGACACCGCGGGTTGCCTCCACCTGGGTGTCGGCCTGACGTGCCTCGCGGGCATAGTAGTAATAGTGAAGATATTCGTTGGGGACTGAGCCCAGCAGCGACAGCCATTCGACCCCAAACAGTCGCCCTTCCTCAAAGTTGTCGATGAGATCAGCGCGAGCCAGGAGCTGCGGCAGCACATCGACGCCATCGACGAGAAGTCGCTGTAACCAGCCCAGATGGTTGAGCCCCACATAGTCAAGCTGCACTCGGCCATCGACAGCACTCATGGCCGCAGCGGCGTCGCCACTGATCAGCCCATCACGGGCTAATACCCCAAGGATCCTGCGTGCTAGCCCTACGGGGGAGTCACAGATCCCGATAACCCGATCACCGAGGATCCGGGAACTGACCTGGGTGATGATCCCGGCCGGGTTGGTGAAGTTGATGAGATAGGCCTGTGGCGCCAGCTTCGCAATACTTTGGGCAATGGCCACAGCCGTGGGGATGCCGCGCAGCGCGTAGTCGAGCCCCCCGAAGCCTGTTGTTTCCTGCCCCAAAACCCCACAGCAACTGGCGATCCGCTCCTCGGCGGCGCGTCCAGCCGTGCCGCCGACCCGGATGGCGCTAAAGACAAAATCGGAGCCGAGAATGGCCTGCTCCATATTCTCGGCGATCATCACTGATGGTGCTGTGGGGTACTGCTGGGCCATCGCAGCCAGGATGTTGGCCATCACTGTCAGCCGCGATGTATCGGTGTCCCATAGCCGCAGCTGGGTGACGGGGTGCTCACTGCGATCGTTGAGGAGAGTTCGAAACATCAACGGGACGCGGAAGCCGCCACCCCCAAGGATGGTCAGTTTCATGGGTGTACCACCTTCGTCATCATTGGTGGGAAGCCCTGGGGCAGTGGCGCATCGGTGATAACCAGGTCGACCTCACTGAGTGGCAGGGCAGAGTAAGCCCCAAGCCCCGGGAATTTGTCATGGGGAGCCACCACCAGGCAACGACCAGCATGGCTGCTGGCGATGCGTTTGAGTTCACACTCGCGCGGATCGGTGTCGCGGACGATGCCGTTCTCACCGATGCCTGAGCAACCCAGGACGGTGACATCGATCATCAAGTTGGTGAGTTCGGCAATCGCGGCTTGGCCTTGGGTGCACCGGTACTCGCGGTTGAGTTGCCCCCCAAGCATGATGATCTCAAGGCTCGGCTGGGGGGCAAGGAGATCGGCGATTCGGATGGAATTGGTGACGATCGTGAGGTTTCGCTCCGCTACTGCCACAGCGACTTGGTAGGTCGTGGTGCCGGCCTCTAGAAAAACCGTTTCTCCATCGTTGATCTGCTGGGCAACCAATTCCGCGATCCGAACCTTGGCGGGCGTGTTGCGCATGAGCACATCATCGAAGGGATCATCGACCTTCTCGGCGGGTTGGATGAGCCGAGCCCCACCAAAGATCCGCTCTACCTGTCCAGTCGCAACGAGTTCATCCAGGTCGCGGCGCACAGTTGCGGCGGAGACCCCCAGGAAGGCGGTGAGCTCATCCGTGGTGGCCACCTGGCAATGCTGGAGATGATCCAGGAGGGCGCGCTGCCTGACGGCTTTGATCACCCCACACAACCTACCGGCACACCGAGCCATCTGCAACAAAAACATTCATAAACATTCAAAGAACGCCATTGACACTCAAACTCTCGCAGTTCTAGCCTGTTGCTACCCAACGGTGGAGGAACCACGGCTGACCAGTTGCTTGCAGCACCCCATACTGACGTGCTCGCCGCTGGCACCCTCTTCCTCGACGTGTTGTACCCAGATTTAGGCCATGCACCTGTTCTCGGCCATGAACAGTGGGTTGGGCAGGCCGCACTCCTGCCGGGAGCTGCTGCCAACACGGCTCGGGCGGTGCGTGCCCTCGGAATGAGCGCAGCCGTAGCGGCAGTCATCGGAACTGGGGCAGTTACCGAATTTGCACTGTCCTTACTCGAACGTGAATCCATCGCCACCACAGCCTGTTTTCGGGTCGGTGACTGGGATCTTCCCGTTACTGCCGGTTTGCCATGGGATGGGGACCGGGCGCTGATCACTGGTGGAAGCCCGGCCCCAGTGCCCTTTGGTGAGGTGATTACGGTGCCACCAGGCACCCGCGCTGTTACCACATCGCTGGAGACCCCCGATATGCCCATGCTTCGAGATACCGACGCCCTGATCTTCGCCGACGTCGGCCACGATCCAACCAATATCTGGGATCCAGCGGTGCTCAGACAGCTGGAAGGCTGCTATGCCTTCACCCCCAATGCCATGGAGGCACAGGCTTATACCCGCACTGAAACGCCCGTCGCTGCCGCCAAGGCGCTAGCCAATCGCGTGCCATTGGCGGTAGTCACCTGCGGGGCTGCAGGCTATGTCGCCGTAGCTGAGGGCAAACTCATCGAAGCTCCCGGCTTCCCAGTAACTGGGAACCCAACCGGAGCAGGGGACACCTTCTTGGCCGGCCTGGTTGTTGGCATCCTGCAGGGCCTCGATTCCCCGCAAGCATTGGAACTAGGGGCCCTCGCCGCAGCCACCCGCATTCGCTACGGCCGGCCTTTGCATTTCGAGGAACGCGACCGCGTACAACTCAGCCTCCGACGCGAGTCGGAACCACCGTGTTAAGGAGAAACAATGATCAAGCGATCCATCACCCGACGAAGCGTGTTGGCCATCGGCGGCTCCCTTTCGCTGGCCGCCGTACTCGGTGGCTGCTCGACGGCAGCACCAGGTAACAGCGGGGCGACAGCCGAGGGCGCGGCCGAGATGGTGTTGTGGACCTGGCCCGAGGGCTTTGCCGTGCCAGTCCTCGACTCCGTCGCCAAGGCCTTCCCAGAGGTCAACCTTCGGCAAGATGTCATCGGTGGGGATTTCAAACAGAAACTGAGCACCATATTGCAAGCTGGCAGCGGCCTGCCCTCGATCACTGGAATCAAAGGAGAGGACATCGCCTTCTTTGCCTCCCAGGCCGATTACTTCGTCGACCTCAATACCTTGGGGGCTGAGGAGGCTAAGGGAGACTATCTCGACTGGAAGTGGGCCCAAGCCACTGCAGTCGACGGCCGTCAACTCGGCATTCCTATCGATATCGGGCCCACCGCGCTGTTCTATCGTTTCGACATCTTTGAAAAATATGGGCTACCTTCCGAGCCCGAGGCGCTGGCTGCAGCCATCCGCACCTGGGATGAGTACTTTGCGTTGGGTTCGGAACTGCTGGGTAAAGCCCCAGACACCTATCTGGTGCGATATGTCAGCGGTCTCTTCGAGACTATGGTTAAGCAATCTGGCAAGAATTTCGTCAATCCCACCGGCACCTTCATCGGTGATCAAGACCACATTCGCAACGCCTGGGATACCGCATTGAAGGCCCACACCCTGGGGATTTCGGGAGGATTTAAGGCCAGCACTGCTGATTCTCAGGCTGCTGTGGCCAACGGACAGCTGCCGGCTGACCTCGGCGCCTCCTGGCATCTCGCAGATCTGATGGTGGATGCCCCGGATACGGCTGGCAAGTGGCATGTGTGCGCCCATCCCGGTGAGGCCACCAATAACGGCGGCTCCTTCCTAGGTATCCCGGCTGGAACCCAAGATGCTGAACAAGCTTTCAAGGTGATCCTGCATATCCTCAACGCTGAGAATCAGATCATCGAGTATATCGACAAAGGCAATTTCCCAGCCAATTCGGCGGCGTTAAGTTCCCCGGAACTTAGCGCTGGTGTTGATTTCCTCGGTGGTCAGGTCGGCGGCGAGGTATTCGCGGCTGCGGCTAAGACTGTGCGACCGTTGTATGAGAATCCCTACAACAGCACAATCGCAGGCCCCTACACTGCGGAACTCGACGAAGTGGAGTCCAATGGCAAGGACCCAGAATTGGCCTGGGAGGATGCGGTTGCGGCAGCGAAGAGGCTGGCTGAACAAAACGGACTGAGTCTGTGATGGCTCGTCGGCCCCGCACTCAATCCCCCGAGTTCGGCACCCTAGGCGTGCGGGGTCGACGCTCCCTGCCGCTGTATCTGGCAGTGTCGCCCTACTATGTGCTGTTTGCCCTCTTCGCGGCCGCTCCCATCGTGTTTACCGCCTTCATCTCGTTTACAAACTGGCGGGGCCTTGGCGGCTTCGAAATGGTGGGATGGAAAAACTTCGAGTACCTCATCACCGACAAATTGTTCTGGAAATCGCTGGCCAATACCCTCATCTTGTGGGTGATGGCCACCGTGCCATGCCTGACACTAGCGACCCTTGTGGCGTTGGCTCTGCACCGCAATACCCGGTTCTCAAATACCTACCGGGTGGCCTATCTGCTGCCCAATGTCACCTCGATGGTGGCCATGGGTATCTTGTTCAGTTCCATCTTCTCCAGCAACTTTGGGCTGGTTAACGCGCTGTTGAGTGTTTTTGGCGTCGATGCCATTCCCTGGCTGCGCACCGAATGGGGCATCAAGATCGCCATCGCGACGCTGTCCGCTTGGGCCTTCGTGGGCTATAACGCCTTGATTATCTTGGCTGGGTTGCAAGCCATTCCCAAGGATGTCTACGAGTCGGCTGCATTGGATGGGGCCGGAGCCGTGCGACAGTTCTTCCACATCACCTTGCCCATGTTGCGGCCCATCGTTCTCTTCGTCACCATCATGTCCACTATCGGCTCCCTCCAGTCCTTCACTGAAGCCCAGGTCATGACGAGCGCTCATTCCGGCAGTGCAGCCACCAGCGGGGGTGTGGGCAACTCTGGGCTGACGATGGTGATGTATTTCTACGCGGTGACCTTCCAAGAGAGCCGGTACGGCTATGGGGCTGCCATCGCTTGGGGAATCGTGGCGATCGTCTTGGTGTTCGCCATCATTAACTTCTTCGCAATGAAGGAGCGTCGATCATGACAGCAAGCCGTCGCAGACTACGGCTACGTCCCATCGAGATTGGCCGCCATCTTTTCCTCATCGCGGGGGCGGTGCTGGCCTGTTTCCCCTTCTACTGGATGTTTGTGCTGAGTTCCCATCGGTCAAGCGCTATCTATGAATTCCCGCCGCCACTGCTACCAGGAAACAGATTGGCGGAGAATTTTCAGGCCGTCACCGGCACGGTCAATGTTTTCGCCGCCATGGCCAATACCTTCCTGGTCGCCACCGTAGTCACAGTGGTGGTGCTATTCCTTGACTCAATCGCTGCCTTTGCCTTCGCGAAGTATCGATTTAAGGGTCGCAATGCGCTGTTCGGGATCATCATGCTGACCTTCCTCTTGCCAGGGCAGCTCTCGACGATCCCGCTGTTTCTGGTCATGAGCAAGATCGGTTGGGTAGGTCAGCTGCAGGCGGTGATGTTCCCAGCCTTTGCGAATGCGTTTGGGATTTTCTGGCTGCGTCAGTATTTCACCAGTGCGGTACATGTAGAACTGTTGGAGGCGGCCACGATTGATGGTTGCGGGTTTTTCCGGCAGTACTATCACGTGGCCTTGCCTGCGGCTCGGCCGGCACTGGCCTTTCTTGGGATCTTTACCTTTATCGGATCCTGGAATGACTTCATGTGGCCGCTCATCGTGTTGAACAACCCCAACCAGTTGACCTTGCAAGTGGTGCTTTCCCAGCTGCAAACCGCCCACGGTGCAGACTATGGGATGCTCATGATGAGTGCGGTTATTGCAGTGGCCCCGCTACTGCTGGTTTTCATGGTGGGCAGCCGCCAGTTCCTCGCTGGGCTGACCGAAGGTGCGGTCAAGATGTAAACGCTGGTCCTCCATTCGGACGTCTTGAGCCCGTGTGAGAGCGCTCTTACGCTGAGTTGCGTCGATAGCTACCTCGCCGTCGATGACCCAAATACCTCAACGTTGTGGAGTGAACATGTCTCTTCGTCGTCGTACCCTGCTCACCGCCGGCGCAGCCCTCCCGGCCGTCGGGTTGTTGGCCGGAATCCCTATGGCTGCGCAGGCGGCTACAGCTAAGACCTTCTATGTCTCAAACAAGGGCAGCGATACTGCCAATGGAACCTCCCAGGCCACCGCCTGGGCCACCATTCCCAGAGTGCAACAGGCCATCGACAGCGGCGAGCTGACCCGCGGCGATAGTGTCTTGTTTGAAGCCGGTGGCCGATTCTATGGCCAGTTCACCAGCTTCGACGCGCTGCAAGGTCAAGGCAGGTTGACCTTTGGCTCCTATGGCTCAGGGGCTCGCCCGCAGATCATGGCCTACAAGGTGCTCAACCGGCAAGGTGCCTGGCGCCATCTCGGCGCTAATCGCTGGCAACTGCAACTAGATGATCTCAGCACCCATATCGGAAACCACTCCACCCAGGACACCAATGTCGGCCTGCTGCGGGTCAACAACGAACTCTTTGGCGGCCGCAAACTGTCGATCGATGAGCTCAGCAACGACTGGGACTGGTTTAGCGATCTTGGTCAAGGCACCTTGACTGTCTACAGTCACACTAATCCGTCACTTCGCGGTGATGTCAGGGCAGCCGTCAATGGACGTATCTTCCAGGCGAAGAGCGACTTCACTATCGAAGGTCTCGACCTCATCGGATGCGGCGGTCACGGCGTGCAGGTGGTCGATGTTCAGGGTGTGCGGGTGCTCAACAACCGGATTCGCCACATCGGCGGCAGCGAACTGCCGGGGTTCTTGCCGGCTGGAACCCGCTACGGCAACGGGGTCGAGATGTGGATCAATACCAGCGATGTACTCGTTGAGGGCAACATCATCACCGATGTCTACGACGTGGCCGTCACCCTCCAAGGTGAGCAAGTAGTCGAGACGACCGAGTATGAGCCCGTGATCCGCCACGGTTGGACCGATGTTCACATCCGGGGCAACCGCATCACCCGGTGCAGCCAGTCCTTCGAAATCTGGTCTCGCGCCCAGCAGATCAGAGATGACGAGGGCAATGTCATTGGGGAACGGCTTTACGAGGGTGAGGGTGCTGGCTACACCAACTGCACCTTTACTGGCAATCACTGCACGGATGCTGGCGTGGGCTGGGGCTTCGAGGCTAGGCCCAATAAGAACGAGGGTGGTGTCCATCTGCTGTCCTATTCGGAAGAGCTGCCGATGGGGTTGCAGATCACTGGCAACAGATTCCACGACGCTGTCAACGCCTATATCTACCGGCTGACCGAGAATCCCACCGGGTTGGTGATAGACAACAACGAGATCCGGCTCAAGACTGGTCAGCGGATTCAACAGCAGAACCAGCGGTGGGAACGGCTGGAGGACCACGAGTCCTGGTCTAATACCACCGGGTTTGATCGACATTCCACCTGGATCACCGGTTAGTTCCGTCCTGCCTGGGCGGGGCGCTATCGAGCAGTCTGGGTTGGCTCCTGGAGGCGTGAGACCCGCTGCCGATCCCGCTCAGTGATGGCGCATTCGCCGGATCGCAATCCAACTACCCCGTGGCTGTGAAGGTTTAGCCTGACCTGCTAGTCACCGGATCAGCGACTGCCGACCCTTCCGGAGACATCTTGTCGAGGGAAGGATCGGCAGTGGTGTGTTAGGCGGGATCAAGGTCAATTCGGGGAGATGATGGGGCCCGAGGTGATTGAAAGCGCAAGGGAGTGGGGCGCTCGGTGTGCTGCCGTAGATCCTCCCTGGAGTTGGTGCTGAGAGTGGCCGCGCATTTAAGGTGTTATTAGTCCCATTATCAGGGGCTGAGGTGTACCCTAGGCACACCTTGGGAGCGCTCTCACAAGTGAGGTGTGATGAATCGAGACAGGACCATGTGATGAAATCAAGGATTGCCCCAACCCTTGACGATGTGGCTCGCGTGGCTGGAGTTTCCAGGGCGACGGCATCGCGTGCCGTTCGTGGCGACCAGCGGGTTCATCCCGACTCCCAGGAAGCGATCCGCGCCGCCGTGGAGCAACTGGGCTATGTTCCCAATCATGCGGCCCGGTCGTTGGCCTCGCGCCGATCAAATATGATCGCGGTGGTGGCCTCGGAGCCTCATCGTCGCGTCTTCTACGACCCCTATTTCGCGATCTCGGTCGCCGCGGTTGCAGAGCGGCTGGAGGACACCCCCCAGCACATGGCTATGCATCTGTCCTACGGCGGTTATCTGCGCAAATTCAAAGAACATCTGCTCGGCGGTCACGTCGATGCCAGCATCGTGATCTCCCACCACGACCACGAAGGTTTGGCTGCGATGCTGGAGGCAGCCGGCAAACCCTGCGTCTTCCTAGGCCGTCCCGTGATCCCTGAAGGAGCCGCCGGGCAGGGTGTGGCCCAGCGCTATGTGGACATGGATAACCGGCTTGGGGGACGCCTAGCCGGGCAGCATCTCGTCGACCAGGGATGCCGCCGGATCGCACACATCACTGGTCATCTCGATACCGCATCGGGCCGGGACCGCATCATTGGCTTGGAAGAGGCCCTCGCCGAGGCCGGGTTGAAACCCGTGGCGATCCACGAAGGCAATTACGATCCAGATTCGGGTCGGACCCAAGCCACGGCCCTCCTCGATAGCGGCGTAGCCTTCGATGGACTTTTCGTCGCCTCAGACCACATGGCGGTGGCCGCAATCAAGGTGTTGACCCAACGCGGCCTTCGAGTACCCGATGATGTGAAGGTCATCGGTTTCGACGATGCCGAGATCTCCCACATGACCTCACCTACGCTAACCACCTTGACTAACCCGTGGGCGGAGCTGGCTACCGCTGCAACGGAACGAGTGCTGGCTGAGCTTAACGGCGAGCCCCCCGCCGAACCGTTGATTTTGAAGCCAGAGCTCGTCGTTAGAGCCTCGAGTACGCTGAGTTAGAGGAGGAACCACGATGGAGGTCCCGGATAGCTGGGTCATTCATCTTCACAGCGATATCACCTCACTGTTGATCCATGTCGGTCCAGCTGGTGTGCCATCGGTGGTGCACTGGGGCCCTGATTTGGGTCCCATGGCTGCTGACCTGGTAGTGGCTGTCCCGAAGCAGGTCGAGCGGATGTATGTCGGCAATGTGCCCGATACCCCGATGGACCCGGGGATATTGCCTGCCTCATGGACCGGGTGGCCAGGACAACCGGGAATTTCAGGCCACCGAGGTGATGGCACCGCGTGGTCCCCACGATTACAGACCACGAAGGTGCATTACGAGGGAAAAGTGCTAGCCCATGGCTGCCATGACCTAGGTCCCGGTGGTCTCCATTTCGATCTGATCGACGATCATGCGGGTCTGCGTGCCGAGATCGACGTCTGGCTGGAGCTAGGCGGTTCAATTCGGATGCAGACCAAGCTGACAAACATCAAGGAAAGCCCCTACTACCTCACCGGTCTCACTATGGCCCTACCGGTGCCACTGAGCGCTGATGAGATCCTCGATTTCACCGGACGGTGGGGAAAAGAGCGAGTACCACAACGACGCGCTGTCACGGCCGGAACCCATATGCGGGAACATCGACGTGGCCGTCCGGGTTTTGATGCCACCACAGTGCTGCTATGCGGGGCTAAAGGATTCACCTTCCGCCACGGCCAGGTCTATGGCCTCCATGTCGCTAGCGGCGGGAACTCCCGCGCTTTTGTGGAGCGAGTGCCCGGGGGAATGCAATTCCTCGGCGGCGGCAGCCTGCTCCAGCCAGGGGAGGTGATATTGGGTGCGAATCAGACCCACCTCTCGCCCATGTTGCATTACACCCATGGCCAAGGCCTGGATGCGGCGGCACATCCGTTTCACCGCTATGTGCGCGGCCTAGAAGCCGCACCTGGGCCGCAACGACCCGTCGCGTTGAATGTGTGGGAGGCGGTCGGTTTTGATCACAGCCTGGACAAGCTCATCGCCTTGGCGGATCTGGCCGCACAACTAGGTGTTGAACGCTATATCGTGGACGACGGCTGGTTCCTGGGACGTCGCGATGACACAGCTGGGCTGGGGGATTGGATCGTCGATCCAACGGTGTGGCCTGAAGGCTTGGGCCCCATCGTCGATCATGTGCGCAGTTTGGGGATGCAATTTGGGTTGTGGTTTGAGCCCGAAATGGTGAGCCCAAATTCCGAATTGGCCAGGGCCCATCCAGAGTGGATTCTGGCTGCCGGACAGAACTGGCCCATTACCTGGCGCAATCAGCAGGTTCTTAACCTCACCATCGCCCAGGCCAAGGAATTAGTGTGGCAGCGGATGGACCACCTGGTGCGGCGCTACCACATCGACTACATCAAATGGGACCACAACCGGGACACCATCGATGCCGGAGCGCAGGCCTTAGGAGGGCGCTCAGTTGCCGGTTCGCAGGTCGCAGCAGCGTTGGAGATCATGGACCGGCTGCGCGCCGATCACCCCGGTCTTGAGATCGAATCATGTTCCTCCGGTGGCGCCCGGATCGATCTAGAAATGGCCTGTCACGCCCAACGGTTTTGGGTCTCGGACTGTATTGACCCCCTAGAGCGCCAGTCCCTTCAGCGCTGGACCATGCAACTGATGCCGCCAGAGGTGCTTGGCACCCACATCGCCAGTGAACGTAACCAGTCAACCTCGCGTCGCCACGATCTGAGTTTTCGTGCCATCACGGCGCTGTGGGGGCATATGGGTATCGAATGGGATCTCACCGAGGCCACTGACCAGGAGTTGGCGGAACTGGCCGGATGGGTGGCCTGGTATAAGAACAATCGGCAGCAGCTACTCACCGGTGACATGGTCCGCGATGTCGTGGGTGATGGATCGATGTGGCTGCACGGGGTGGTGAGCAGCGACGCTACCGTCGGGTTCTATTGCCTTGCCAGTGTGGGCTTTGCCGTCAACGAGATCCAAGACCGGCTGAGGTTCCCAGGTCTCGACCCCCAAGCCAGATACCACGTCCAAGCCGTGAACCTCGGTACTGGGCCAGCTGGACTGATTGCTCCGCCGTGGCTAGCCGAGGGTGCCACCAGCACCGGCGCCTTTCTAGCCGAGGTCGGCTTGGCCGTGCCCTATTTCCATCCCGAGCAAGCAATGCTGTTTGAAGCGAGGAAACAATGACCGCACTATTGCCCGAACCCCGTCGTGTCAGTTGGGATAGCGGTGAGTTCATCATCGACCACACCACCAGTATCTGTGGACCGGCGGCTGCTGCCCAGGCCGTCAGCCGGGCGCTATCCCTGCCGACGGGGCTGCCTTTGACCGTGGCAGACCAGGGAGCTATCTCGGTTGCCGAGGATGCCACCATGGGCGAGGAAGAGTATCGCCTGGTGGTTTCCCCCCAAGGCGTTCAGATCGTCGCAGGGTCACCTCGAGGTGCCGGGTGGGCGGCACAAACCATGCTGCAGTTAGCCTCACCGGCTCTGTTCACCGCCCCGCTGGCCCAACCTATTGCGTTGCGAGCGGTAACCATTGAGGACTGGCCCAGGTTCCCTCGTCGCGGCGCGATGCTGGATTCGGCTCGCCATTTCGTGCCGGTCCACGATGTGCTGCATTTCATCGACTGGCTGGCTCACCATAAACTCAACGTCTTCCATTGGCACCTCAGCGACGATCAAGGCTGGCGGGTAGCCTCCGACCGCTACCCACGGTTGGCGGAACTGGCCTCGTGGCGCACTAAGACCTCCAACCGGGTGTGGGGCGATGACGCCACCCCGCATGGCGGCTATTACACGATGAAACAGCTCAAAGCTGTTGCCGACTACGCCCGCAGCCTCGGCATCGAGACCGTCCCGGAACTGGACTTCCCCGGACATGCGACGGCACTGCTGGCGGCCTACCCGGAGTTCGCCACCGACCCCTCAGCCCTCGACGGGGTGGCGCACTATCCGACGATCTTTGACAATGTGTTGAACTTCACCCCCGAGGCCATGGATTTCGTCCACCACATCTGGAGCGAGGTCATCGAGGCGACGGGTGCCCGCTATGTCCACATCGGTGGCGACGAGGTGCCCACCACCCATTGGGAGGCGGCACCTGAGGTTGCCCAACGGGTGGGGGTCGAGGATGCCTCCCAGATCCAGCGCTGGTTTACCCTCCATATGCGTGACTGGCTGGCCGAGCGGGGAGTGGTTGCTATCGGCTGGGATGAGATCATCGATGCCGGCCCCATCGACGGGATGGTCTGCCAATCCTGGCGGGGGGTCGAGGCTGGTGGAGTGGCCGCCCGCTCCGGCATGGATGTGGTGATGAGCCCGTTCAGCCACACCTATTTTGATTTCTACCAGTCGGATGTGCGTGAGGAACCCTACGCCCAAGGCGATATCACCACCGTCGAGAAGGCCTACAGCTTCGATCCTGTCGCTGGTCTCGATGATTTGGCTGCTGCGCGAGTGCTGGGAACCCAGTTCCAGCTGTGGTCGGAATTCCTGCCGAGCTACCGGGCAGTGCAATATGCCGCTTGGCCCAGAGGCTGTGCGCTGGCTGAGGTGGCCTGGTCGGATCCCAGCGGGAGGAATTTCGAGGCCTTCGAACTCCGCCTAGCTCGGCATCTTGAGCGGTTAGCGGCAGCGGGCATCAACTACCGGCCATTGGAGGGTTCGCATCCGTGGCAGCTCGGCGGGCAGGGGTGGCGCAAGCGCCCCGACGGTGAGTAGCCCGATATAGGCGGGCCGCAGCCGGAATTGGTGGGGCCATAGGAGGAGCCGGGGCGATGACAGTTGTCTCGGCACCTCAGGCCCACCTTGAGAAGATCCTCGATCTAAAGATCGGGCCAGTGAGCCTGAGATTAGTCATCGAGTGGCTTTGCTCCCTCACAGAAGCCGCTGAGGGGCAACCCAAGGAAGGGTCGTCGACTCGTGTGAAAGCCGCCACGATTGACAGCGAGGCACCCTAGGGCGACGTGCTGTGCTTGATTCCAGCCAAGATGCGGGACTTCAATTCATCCTGGGCTTCAACCCAGGCTGTCACCACACGATCCTCAAAACCCGGCTCTAGGGCGTGATCGAGACCACCGATACTGTCCTGATAGGTGACGAAATCCGTGACGGCGTCGGTCAACGACCATTCCCAGCAGAAATCGGGATACCACGCCTTGAACTTGTCTACAGAGAAATACAGGTGGAATCGGGATAACTCAGGCAGCAAGCTAGATGCAACCTCCGCCGCACCAAGAGACATCATGAAATCGGTGGGGATATGCACGATTGAAGCCTTGGTGCCTAACGCTTCAGCGAAGGCCCCCAGATAGTCGTCATAGGTCACCGCCCGGTCATGACCGCAGGTAAAGGCCTCACCATTGGCATCCTCATCCAGGCAGATTCGGGCGATCATTGCCCCGGTGTTAAAGGCTGCACCAGCGTCGATGAGGGTGGTGCCATCGCCGGGGGAGTACACCGGTAGTCCGGCGCGAATCCGTGCCGCTAACCGGGCCCCACCGTCGACGCTGAAGGCGCTGAGCGCGAAGGTCTTTCCCAGTGAATATCCGGGCCGGATAATCGTCAGGCCAATACCGAGTTCAGTTAAGGCGTCGCGGTAGCGCCGCTCAATAATCGCCTTATTGAGTGCGTATTCTCCGCGCGGCGGATGCCAAGGATCGTCTTCGCGCATCGGCAACCGAGATAACGGATAGCCATAGACATCGGCGGTGCTGATGAAGACCAGACGCGGACAAGGCAACCGGCTCAAGACCCGGATCACCACCTCAGCCTGAGCTGGATTGAAGCAGGTGGCATCGACTATCAAGTCCGGGCGTGACTGGGTAATCGTGCGGGTGAGACAGTTTTCATCGTCCCGATCACCCAGTACCACCTCGATGCGGCCATCGAGCCCAAATAGGCCACCTGCTGTGCGTTTGAGGACTGTAACCTCGCGGCCAGCTGCGAGCAGCCTCGAAATGGTGGATTCGGAGATATTTCCGGGACCGCCCAGGAAGAGGGTGCGCATGGCTATTCGACGGTTAACTCACGGGTGCGTGCCACTTCGGCATACCACAGCGCACTTGCCTTGGGAATGCGCTTCAAGGTGTCGTAGTCGACGCGCACGATACCGAACCGTTCGGTATATCCCATGGCCCATTCGAAATTATCCAGCAGCGACCACACCAGGTAGCCGCGTAGATCGACGCCATTGCTGATTGCCTGGTGCGCAGCCACGAGATGGTCGCGGATATAGGCCAGCCGGTCGGCGGTGTCGTCGACATATCCGGACTCGTCAGGCTGGTCGCGGTAGGCGGCACCGTTCTCAGTGATCACCATCGGGATCCCCGCCGGGCCGGTGTACTCGCGGTGAATCCGCTCCAGCATCAACCGCAGGTCGTCTGCGCCAACCTCCCAGCCCATGGAGGTCATCGGTAGGCCGCGGGGCACGGGGCGGATATCTTCGGCACCCACCATGGATTGGGAGCTGACATGGCCATGCTCATCCATGATCTCCTCCCGTTTCCCAGCTGGGTCGTGGGTGTGGGCGGCGCCGTTGTAGAAGTTGACCCCCAAGATATCAATGGGGGCGCTGATCAACTCCATGTCCCCGTCGCGGACCGCTTCACCTAGCCCGTGGGGACCCATGAATTCCAGCGCCTTGGCAGGGTAGTGTCCCTTGAAGATCGGGTCGAGGAAGACACCCATGAAACCGGCATCGATCTTGGCCACAGCCTCGATATCTGCGGGATTGTTGGGATCGGCGGGATGGGAGTAACTGGTGTTGACGGTGATGCCCAAGGTGAGATCACCTGGTGCCTCGCGCAATACCTGCATCCCTAGCCCGTGGGCCAGCAACAGGTGGTGAGCCGCGTCGACGGCTTCACGGGGACTGACATGACCGGGGGCGTGAACCCCGCCGGCATAGGACAGGAAGGAGGAGCACCAGGCCTCGTTGAGGGTGGTCCACACGTCCACGCGGTCGCCCAATGCCTGCACCAGATGGGCGGCATAGTCGGCGAATCGGTAGGAGGTGTCTCGGTTGGCCCAGCCACCTTTGTCTTGGAGGGCCTGGGGGAGGTCCCAGTGGTAAAGGGTCAGCCACGGTTTGATGCCAGCCGCGAGCAGCTCGTCAACCAGTCGCGAGTAGAAATCCACCCCCTTGGGGTTGTAGCTCACACCGTCGGGACAGACCCGTGCGAAGGATGTGGAGAAGCGGTAGGCATCGAGGTTGAGGCTCTTCATCAGCGCCACATCCTCAGGCATCCGGTTGTAGTGGTCGCAGGCTACCTGTCCGGTGGAGCCGTCGAGAATACGGCCGGGGGTAGCGCAGAACTCGTCCCAGATCGACCAGCCACGCCCGTCGTCGGGATTACCTCCTTCAATTTGGAAGGCCGCAGTCGCGGCCCCGAAAAGGAAATTGTCGGGGAAACGCAGTT
Organism: Arachnia sp.; assembly: GCA_041855345.1. Taxonomy (GTDB): domain Bacteria; phylum Actinomycetota; class Actinomycetes; order Propionibacteriales; family Propionibacteriaceae; genus Arachnia. The sequence continues at coordinate 28,474 of JBHAEB010000096.1, forward strand.
TCATCCTTTAACAGCTCCTTGCATGATGCCGGAGACCAGCTGGCGTCCAGCGAAGAAGAACAGCACGATCAGTGGCACGGTGGTGATTAAGACTCCAGACATGATCAACGAGTAGTCCTGGAAGTAGCGACCTTGCAGCAGGCTGAGAGCCACGGGCAACGTCGGGTTCCGTGATCCTAGGAAGATGAATGGCCCGAAGAAGCTGGTCCAAGAGCCGATGAAGGTGAACATACCCAGCATCGCCATGGCTGGCCGGGCCGCGGGCAGGGCCACATGTCGAAACACCCGGATCATGTTGCAGCCATCTACGCGGGCGGCCTCCACCAGTTCGTAGGGCAGCGCCCCGCGCAGGTACTGGGTCATCCAGAAAACACCGAAGGCTGAGGTCAGTCCGGGCACGATCACGGCTTGCAGCTGGCCGATCCATTCGAGCTCAGCCATCATGATGAATAGTGGTACGACGCTGAGCTGCGCCGGCAGCGCCATGGTGGCGATGATGAACAGCAGCAGGGGGTTGCTGCCCTTAAAGCGCAGTTTCGCGAAGGCGAACCCAGCCAGGGTGGAAAACACCATGACGGAGACGGAGGTCACCACTGCCACGATGACGGAGTTCGTGATGGCATGCCAGATGGGGATGTTGGAGGTCACCACCCGATTGAGGTTCTCCAACAGATTGCCCTGGGGAATCAGTGAGGGCATGGGGTTCTGCGCGATAGTGATCGCATCGGAGGAGGCCAGCAGGAAGGCGTAGTACAGCGGGAAGGCAGAAACCAGCACGATCACCGTGAGCAGCAGATAGGTGAGCCATCCGGGGCGACGATCCACCCCGAAGGCAGCGCCACGAGACTTGGGCAGTTCCCCGCGTCGGATGGCGCGGGCCCGGACGGCCCGAGCTGCACCCTTGCCTGCGAATTGTTCGACGGCTGGCGCCGACATGTCGTTGCTCATGCCTTGACCTTCCTCTTCTTGGTCTCGTCTGAAGAGATGCTGCGGGTGATCAGGTAGTTGATCGATGCGAATGCGATGACCAATAGGAACAGCAGCCAAGCGATGGCGGCGGCCCGGCCGAAGTCTCTCGTATTGCCCCAGCCCATCTCATAGAGGTACATGGTCAGTGTCATCCATTGTCGATCCGGGCCACCATCACCAGAGGAGTTGAAGCCCCGAGCCTCGTCGAAGATCTGCAAGCCGCCGATGGTGGAGGTCAGCACCACGAAGATCAGCGTGGGGCGCAGCATCGGGATGGTGACGAAGAAGAACCGCTTGACTCGGCTGGCCCCGTCGATGATGGCCGCCTCGTAGAGGTCGCGTGGGATTGCCTGCATGGCCGCCAGGATGATCAAGGTGGTGTAGCCGGTCCAGCGGAAGTTCACCATGCAGGAGATGGCGAAGTGGGCTGCGAAGGAGTCCACGTGCCAGCCGATGGGTTCCCAACCAACTGCGGTCAACGCGGCGTTGACCAGTCCAAACTGATCAGCAAAAAGCTTGCCGAAGATGAGCGAGACAGCGATGGGGGTGACCACATAGGGAAGCAGCACCCCCATCCGCCATAGCGTCTTGGCCCGCAGATTCGCATCCAGCACAGCGGCGATGAAGATCGCTGCGATCACCTGCGGGATCATGGAAAGCACAAAGATGGAAAGCGTGTTACCCAAGGCCTGCCAGAATCGGGGCTGGCCCAATACATTGGCGAAATTCTCTAAGCCAACAAAGCCCTGATCGCCCTTCACCAGATGCCAATCGTGCACCGCCACCCAGGCGGTATACAGCATGGGGTACAGCCCAGTGATCAGGAATACGATGAAGAAGGGTGCCACGTAAAGATATGGGCTGGCCTTGACATCTAACCTGCTCCAGAACCCGGAACCAGGAATATAGTCCGGGGCCATAACGAAGTGCGCCACTGCGCCTACTATCGCCGCCAGGGAGAAGACCGTTACGACAATGAGCCCCCATCCCAAGGAGATGCCCAACCCGACGAGTTCACCAAAGCCACCTGTGGCCTCGATCAACGCGTAATCGAAGACGATGGTGATCAGGTTCACCAAGGTCGGCACCGCTGCGGGCAACAGTGCCCACTTCAGGGAGCGCACCTCACGCAGCGGTAGCGTGAGGACAGAGAGCCCAAGCGCCAAGAACGAGCAGACCACGGTGACGAATACGTTGGCCTCCAGGGTCGGGATCGAGCTAAACCCGGGGGCCTTCACCGCCAACCACGAAACGATGGAGCCCGCCGCGGCTAACAGCGCACTCACGGCGACGATGATGGGGCCAATTAGGGTGGCGCGATTGTTGAGTCGTGTGGTCGGCTGCTCGTCCCGCTGGCTTGGGTTCGCGGGGGCGCCCTCCTGCCGAGCCTGCGGGCTGGGCAACGGGTTAGTCCCAGGCTGCTTCTGGTAGTTCGAGCGGCTCAAGGCCCTCCTCCTTGAACGAGAAATGGTGTCGACGATCACGTGGCATTGATGCCCTCATGGCCACGTTCATCTTCTTGGATCCCTAACTTGAGGTGAGGCACCCGAAGGTGCCTCACCGTTTACTGAGTTCTACCCAAGCCCTAGGGCCTTGTAGTCCTCTAGCGCCTTCTGCCATGAGGTGGCTGCGTCGGACTGTCCGGAGTCCACCCGGTCTAGGGCCTGGCCGACGACATCGCGGATCTGGCCGTAGTACTCACCCGTGAACGGCTGGATCGTGATCGCCTCGGCCTGCTTGGCGAAGATCTCACCGGTGGGGGCGTTGTTGAAGAACTCGTTGGTCTGAGCGGTCAACTCTGGCGACTCCAAAGCTTCGACGACGCTGGGGAACATCCCATGGGAGGCAAAGGTCTTCAGCTGCTGCTCGGGTGCGGTGAGCCAGGCAGCCAGCTTCTTGGCCTCTTCCTGGTGCTGGGACTCCTGCGAAACCATCAGGAAGGAACCACCCGAGTTGCTGCCACCGCCGGGGAAGACTGGGGCGATGTCCCAGCCCGTGGTGCCTGCGGCCTGCTGCTCAATGTAGCCAGCCATCCAGCTTGGGCAGGCGATGGTGGCGAACTTGGGATCGGCGAAGGATGCGTTCCAGTCGGTCTCCCAGGCCTTCAGGTGCGCGGACAGGTTGATATTGGCGGAGAGCAGGTCGTAGACCTTCTTGATCTCGGTGTTCTGGTCCAGTGGGATCGGGGTGCCGTCGCTGTTTTCGAAGGCGTTGGGCAACTGCGAGATCATGCCCTGGAAGACGGTGGTGCTGGAGTCGAACCAGGCCATGCCGTTGCTCTTGGCAACGAAGTCCTGGCCTACCTTGAAGTAATTGGCCCAGTCGCCCTGAAGCAGCGCGGCTACCTCATTGCGGTCAGTGGGCAGCCCGGCGGCGGCGAATGCGTCGGTGCGGTAGCACAAGGCGTTGGGTGCGGAGTCGGTGCCATAGCCCAGCAGCTTGCCATCGGCGGTGGTGGCCTTAGCGGCCTTCCAATCCAGCCAGCGGCCCTCGAGCGCGGGGTCGGTCAGATCAACCCAGCGATCTTCATACAAGATCACCTCAGGCATCCAGTCGCCCTCGACAGCTTCGATGTCGGCCAGTCCGGAACCAGCAGCGAGCTGGGTGCTGAGGTATTCACGAGCGTTCTGACCCGATGGGGTGCGCTTCTCCTCAATCTTGATGTTCGGATTGAGTTCCATGTACTCCTTGTACAAGGCCTCGTAGCCAAAGTCGTTAAACACTGAGACGGTAAGCGTGATCTGCCCGCCGTCGCCAGCGGCGGCGCCGCCTGAAGCTGCGTCTGAGGCTCCGCCGGAACTCTGGCTGTTGCCCGCGCCGCCGCCACAGGCGGACAGGAGCAAACTCATGCCGAGTCCGGCAGCCAAGACTGCCTTTTTCCAGCTGGTGGTCACGGTGACTCCTTTGTTCGTTACCTCAACTCCCAGGGCCCTAGCACTGGACCTGTGAGAGCGCTTTCATTGTGTGTGATTACCATACCGCGCGAGGCGGAGATTGCTAGTCCAAGTGGGAAACTGTCATCGATTTGTGATCAATTGAGGCTTGCCATTGTGCGAACTCTTGGATCTTCAGACATAGATCCTCGACGAGGAGCCGCACATCGAGCTGGGTGTAGATCCGCATGGGGCGGGTTTCAGCCATTGGGCGATAGTCCCCGGAGGCCATGATTCGCGGGGTTGGCTTGGTCAGCCACCGGCAGGACGAGGTATCAGCCTCGAAGACTGTTTGCAGGGCGGTCAGCAGGATTAAGGCATTGTCACCAAGGTCATAGCCGCCGGTGATGGGGTGCCCGGTGTCGCGGTGGCAGCTATCAAGGAGTTCCTTGATCTCGGAGAACATGTATCGCCCCAGCGGGCCGGTGTTTCCGATTCGGATGCGCAGCTCGGATTCAGCGACGATGACCTGGCGGTAGGTATTACGCGGCACCTGCCAGATGGTGAGGTCCTGGGCGTCGAAACATGCCCGCCCTGAGTTGATATCGATCATGAGGTTGTACTCGATGGGCATATGTCCAGGTGGGGGATCGGCTAGCCCGACATACTCTGGGCCGCCCACCCATACTAGGGTTAACCGTTTTGCTACTTCGGGTTCCAGCAAGATCGCAGATGCCAGATCGGTCAGGCCGCCGCCAGCGCAGTAATACAACGGGAGGTCGTCGTTCTTGAGGGCTTCGGCGATGATCTGCTGTGCCGCTGGGGAATCCACCGGGGTGCTCGGATCAGGCATGGCTGTCTCGGCGCCTCGCCAGACCAGTTCGGTAGAGGTGCAGCCCATGCGGGCGAAGAGATCTAAGGCGATGGCTTCGGCGTCGGTTGCCGTGTGCGGGGAATCGGTGCTGGGGTCATTGGCCCGCAGATGTGAGGCCACGACGCCAACGATTTTGACGCTTGGTGAGAGCAGATGATGAACCAGTTGGTAGAGATCATCAGGATCCCCGGCGAAGTCGTTGTCGACGATGACCCGGGCGCAGGGTGGGCATGGTGGGATATCGCGCCAAGGGGTCTGGCCGTAACTCCACTGTTTCTCAGCGGGGATGCCGTAGTCGATTCCGCGAGCCGGTACGCGTGTCATGGGTCCTCCTCTGGCATTGGCTGTGGGCCGTGACATTAACTCTATAACGTTTCAATTTGGCTTCATTCGCGACCCCTAGGCTGTCGTGTTGGTCCGCGACCTACGCATTGATTGGGATTTAGAATTAACCGTTGTGGGCGAGGAAATGGAGCTGGTAGCTCGATTGCTGTTGTCGGGGATTGGGATTATCGCTGCCGCGGTATCCGGGGCGCTGGCCGCTACCCGCAAGGATTTTGATGTGGTGGGGATCCTCACCCTGGCGGTGGTGACGGCGCTAGGTGGGGGTATGACCCGCGACGTCATTATCGGTGCGCTGCCAGCCGCAGCTCTGGTGGATTTGTGGATGCTGGGACTGGCTGTTGCCAGCGCTGCGGTGGTGATCCTGGTGGTCAACAAGGAGGATCGGTTGCGCCGACCGCTGCTGGTCTTTGACGCTATCGGACTGGGGATGTTCGTTGTTGATGGGGCGCTGAAGGCCTTAGCCTTTGGGCTGCATCCGATCGCGGCTGCTCTGGTGGGCACTATCACCGGGGTTGGCGGTGGGATCGTGCGCGATGTGCTGTCCAATGAAGTGCCTATCGTGTTCCGCAAACGATCCCGGCTCTACGTCGTGCCTGCCTTTCTTGGCGGTCTGATGATCGTGGTGATGGCTCAAGACGGGGTGGGGATCGTCGGGATGATGGTCACAGCTGTGGCGGTGGCGGCGGTACGGATCGTTTCGCTGTGGCTCGGCTGGCATCTGCCAGGGGGACGGAATAGCTCACGATAGAGTTGCGTTCACCAGTGCATATTGGGAGGAGAAATCTATGGCCAACTTGACCCCTGCTGGTGTGCCGAGCCCATTTGAGGCGCTGGGACTGACCTTCGACGATGTGCTGTTACAGCCCAACGAATCTGATGTCATCCCCTCTGAGGCCAACACCTCCACCCAATTCAGCCGCAATATCCGGCTCAACATCCCGCTGGCATCGGCTGCGATGGATACCGTCACCGAGACTCGGATGGCTATCGCCATGGCTCGGGAGGGTGGTATCGGCATCGTGCATCGCAACCTCAGCATTGAGGACCAGGCGCGGATGGTGGATCAAGTGAAGCGCTCGGAAGCCGGCATGGTGACCCAGCCGGTGACCATCGGCCCAGATGCCACCCTGCTGGAGGTTGACGAAGTCTGCTCCCAATACCGGATCTCGGGGGTGCCCGTTGTCGACGCGGACAACACCCTAGTTGGCATCATCACTAACCGTGATCTGCGATTTGAAGACGACGGTAACCGTCCTGTGCGTGAGGTCATGACCCCTGCGCCGTTAGTGACCGCTCCAGTGGGTATCTCCAATGAGGATGCGCTGGGGCTGATGGCAAAGAACAAGATCGAGAAGTTACCCATCGTCGACAACCAAGGCCATCTGAAGGGCCTGATCACGCTGAAAGATTTCGTGAAAGCCGATAAATACCCCAACGCAGCTAAGGACCCGGAGGGTCGACTGCGGGTGGGTGCGGCCGTCGGTTTCTTCGGCGATGCCTGGGAGCGCGCAATGGCGCTGGTGGAGCAGGGGGTTGACTGCATCATCGTGGACACCGCCCACGGACACTCTCGGGGCGTGGTGGACATGATCCGCCGGTTGAAGGCCGACCCAGCAACGGTTGGAGTCGACATCATCGGCGGCAATGTCGCTACCTATGCTGGTGCCCGAGCCCTCGTGGAGGCTGGGGCTGATGGCGTCAAGGTGGGGGTTGGGCCCGGATCGATCTGCACCACGCGTGTGGTGGCTGGCGTCGGTGTCCCCCAGGTGACCGCTATTCACGACGC
>JBHAEB010000097.1:0-4761 GCA_041855345.1 Arachnia sp.
ACACAGTTTAAAGGTGCTGGAGGTCCCCGGGTTTCAGCTAACCCAAACCGCCGATGACGACGGCATCGAGCGTTGGCTGTTGACCTGGTCCCCCGCCTATGAAGGCGCATTGGTGGAGGCAGCCCGGTTCGGCGGCACCAGAGATCAAGCCGTTACCTCCCGGCTATTGGCTGAAGCCGCCGACATCACCCCCGATCCCGCAGCCGCTGCCGCCTTGGTGCTGGAGGCCGCCCTATGCGGGGTGCAGCAACTATCGACGAGCCTCCAAGCTCGAACCGAAACGCTGCTGGCCACCAGCACCGACATCATGCGCGTCGGCTCCGCGGTGGGGGTGTTGATGCGGTTGTTCCGCTACGACCCCATCCTGCGGGCGACGGGGCGCGCGGACTTGGGCAGCCTGCTGAGCACCGCCTTCGACCGAGCAGTACGGCTGTTGGAACGACTAACCCCATTGCCTGAGGGCCCAGACCTGGAGGACTTCATCACAGCGGTCAGCCAGCTCACCGACAGCGCCGAACGGGTGGGCCACGAGCTGGGTTTCGACATCTCGGGCTTCCACGAAGCCCTGGCTCAGGTGGTGGCGGACCACAACCAGGCCCCGACGGTGCGCGGCGCAGCGCTCGGGGCCCAATGGCTGGCCGGGGCCCACAGCGATGAGGAGATCGCCGAGGAAATGGGGCTCATCGCCAAGCCCGAATTGCTGGGCGATTTCATCGCTGGATTGTTGGGGGTGGCGCGTGAGGCGGCGCTGCGTCGCCCAGTCGCGATCCGTCGGCTAGATCAGTTGGTGACGGCACTCAGCGACGAGGACTATTTCACTGCCTTACCTGGGCTGCGGCGGGCGTTCAGCCGCTACACCATGCGGGAACGATCCCAGGTGGCTGATGTGGTCCTCGGTGATGATGCCGCCACGGCATTGATGGCCTTCTCCGGCTCGGCTGAAGATGCCGCAGCCATCGCCCAATTCGAGGCTGCTACGGTGGCAGCCATTCAACGTTTCCTCGGAGCTCGACATGGTTGACCGCATCACCCGATGGCGTCTCATGCTGGGGCGAGGCTCCGAGAATATGGGGGAAATCGACGGCCGAGCCGAAGCCCAATCGGAGGCTCTAGGGTTCCTCTACGACCGCGAGTCCACCGGCGCTGCCGGGGGTGATGGGCCCAGCACCTTGACCGTGCCAGACTGGATCAACCAGGTGCACGAGCTATTTCCGAAACGCACCATCCGCACCATCGAGGCTGACGCCTTGGAGCGGTATCAGATGATGGAGATGGTCACCAACAAAGAGTTGCTAGAGCGGGTTGAGCCTTCTGAGGCGCTACTGGGGGCGATCCTCAAGACCAAACACCTGATGAATGCCGATGTCCTGGCCGCAGCTCGAACCATCGTCAGCCGGGTGGTGAAGCAGCTGGTGGAGAAACTGCGCCCCACTATCCGACGCACCCTGACCGGTCGCCGCGACCCAAACCGTCGCAGTTTCTACAAGGTGGCGGCCAACTTTGATCCGAAACGCACCATCCGCGCCAACTTGAAGAATTACTCAGCCGATACCAAGCAGCTGGTGATCTCAGAGCCGATCTTCTATTCCCGAACCCGGCGGCAGTCAGAGAAGTGGCAGTTCATCGTCGCGGTGGATCAGTCCGGTTCTATGACGAGTTCGGTGATTCATGCCGCCGTGACTGCCTCCATCTTCTATTCCGTTCCGGCGCTGACCAACCACCTCATCGCCTTCGATACCTCCGTGGTGGACCTCACCTCTGAGATCACCGATCCGGTGGAGACCCTCATGAAGGTGCAGCTCGGCGGCGGAACCGATATTGCCAAGGCCATGCGCTACGCCGAGCAGCTGATCACCACGCCGCGTCGCGCCATGGTGGTGCTGATCACCGATCTATACGAAGGCGGCTCCGAAACCCAGCTAGTCAACTGCGTGACCCGAATGGTTGGCAGCGGCACCAAGGTGCTGGTGCTGGGTGCGCTTTGCGACTGCGGTACCGCCAGCTTCGACGCCCAGTTGGGGGCGAGGTTGGCCGCGCGCGGCGCCCAGGTGGGTGTGATGACCCCACACGAATTGGCCAATTGGGTGGCGGAGGTCATGAAATGAGCCGTCCAGATCTGTTGGCCCTGACCGATGAGGTGCTGGCTGACCTCACCAACAAGGGGACGCTGCGGCGCGCCCGTAAGGAGTTGGCTAAGGCAAGTTTCACCGTATCCCAGGCCGAGGATGGGACACTGACCATCTCCGCCGACGACGACACCAGTTGTGTGCTGTTTGCTAACCGTCCCTTCAGTGAATGGACCTGCACCTGCCTGGCTGCGACGAACTGCCGACACATCGTGCGGGCGGTGCTGCACTACCAGTCCAGCCACGACGATGGGGCAGCTGAAACTAGTCCGCAGTCGGCGTCCGAGCCGGACCACTCACCCAGCGAGTTCCCCACCGAGCCGCAAGCCGAAACCCAATCTGCTGCCGAGGCTAACCCAGGGGTGCTGGCTCCTGAGTCATCGGAGCGGACCTTTGACCCGGCTTCGCTGAGCCGTGAGGTGTTGGCTACCCGGCTCAGTCCGGCTGCGTTGCGTCGCGCCGATGAGATCGCAGCTGCCGGGTTACTGGCCCATATAGGTCAGGTACGTGGGGTGACGGTGGTGCGGATTCACCACCCGACCCCGGTGTCGGTGCGGTTTTTGCTGGGCGCGGACCTCAACTATGTGCGCTGCACCTGCCGCGACCCCGATCCCTGCGTGCACGTCGCCGTAGCTGCCCGGGCCGCCGAGGGTCGGCCCTTCGGGGAGACCGGGTTGCGCGCGACGCCCGGGGACCGATGGCAACCAGATTCGAAGATCATCGGCTCGGTGCGGCAGGCTGCCCTGGAATTGATCCGCGTCGGCGCCGAGGCTGGGCATCGGCAGCTGCGGGGCGTGTGGCATCGGCTGGTGGCGCGTGCCCGCCAGGCACAGCTGCACCACGTGGCCGATCTACTGGAGGAGTTGCTGGATGAGCTGGCCCGCTATGAGAGTCGCAGCCAGCAGTTCACCCCGTCGCGGCTGACGGATCTGACCGCCGAACTGTTGGCACGTTGCGCCTGCCTGGTCAATCCCGATCCGGACCGGATTCCGGATCGGTTGGTGGCGGGCTCCCCGGCTGAGGACACGCGGGTGGCCAAGGCGCGCCTGATTGGTATGGGCACCCAGTTCACGGAAGTCGACGACGATTGTCGGCTGGTTGCTTATCTGGTGGATGCCCGCAGCGGCGCCCCGATGCGGGTCACCAAACGGGTTACCGATGATCAGTTCCGGCCGTCGTGGCGACTAGCCGGTGGCTTGGTCTCGGGTATCAGCATCGCCAGTTGGGGTGGCGGCCAGGTGATGTCATTGGGTGGGCGGATGTTTGGTCATGGGGATTTCGCCCACACCAACCGATCAGCGGTGGGGCTCCCGGCTGGGGCCATCGACCAGCTGGATGCCCCGTTTCGGGTCGAGACCATCGCGGAGTTGGCCACCCAGCAGACCCGGCTGCCAGCTGTCTTGGATGACCGCTCCGCTGGCACCGATCTGGCGGCCTGCCGGGTCACGGGTATCTCGGATCTGCACCTTGATCCGGGGCTGGTTAGCCTTGTTGCCACGTTGCTCGACGGCGATGGGGTGAGTTTTCAGTTGGCGCTGCCCATCAGCCCGCGTCGTGAGGCCAGCGCCCAAGCCACCTGGGTGAGGCTGCGGAGTTGGCTGGAAAGATTCCCCGAGGTGGCCTATGTGGCAGGGCGGTGGCGATGGGCCGCGCAGCGGGCGGTGGTGGATCCGCTGCTCTTGGTCGGCGACGGGGTGCCATTTCAGCCCCATATCGCCCAGCCCGCCGCGAACACTGCTTCATGGCAGGTCAAGCGAGACACCGTCGCAGTAACCAGCCCAGGGGCGCTGCTGTTGGAGCTTGATCGGCTGCTCGGCGAGTTGCTCGTCGCGGGCGTCGACCGGATCCGGCTTCGCCCTGACAGCTGGCGCCAATTCGTGACCCAGGCGCGCCGAGCCGGTAGCCAGATCATCGCGGACCACGCCGAGGCTTTCCTCAACTCAAATTCCCCGACACAGGCCGAGGAGCTCCTGCTGCTGGCCGCCTTCGGCCGGGCGTTGGCATAGACCGCGATGACCCCGTTGACCACTCACAGCCACCAGCGAGGAAACCGCGCCAAGCGGATCGCGACGGGCGATGCTTAGTAGTCCAGCACCCCGTAGTCAATGACCAACTGGGCCGGGTTACCGTCGGCATCACAGCCCCAGTAGACGCCATAAGTGCCATCGCCCCATCCCGAGGAGGATGCGACGCCAACCGGCCCGGCAGCGTCAGCCAACACGATGGACTCCACAGCGTTGACCGCGCATTCCCGCCAAGCCAACGTCCAGGCGCGGGTGGAGACCGCGAAATAGCCTTCAGCGTCGAAGATGCCTGCCATGCCAGCATCCACACCCACCGCATAGCCTCCTTTATCACCGGAGAGCGCCCGATGCCAGGACACCACCTCAGCGTCACTCAGGCTGACCCGCAACGCGACCACCCGACCAGCAAAATCCTCGGTATCCTTCCCAACCACTGCGATCTCAGCCACCGCGCTGTCGGTAGTAACCGCACGATTCAGCATCGCCAGGCTATCGACGTCGTAGCCCCAGTCACCCACCAGGATGCGGCCGCGAATCGGGAACCTTCCCACCTCTCGAACCTCAAGGGACACCGACACCTTGTCTTCGTCGTCGGTAATCGTGGCTTGGTC
>JBHAEB010000098.1:0-5435 GCA_041855345.1 Arachnia sp.
CAGATGGGCTATGCCGAGGGCAAGTCCATGCTCTACCTTGAGGCCCGCTGCCTCTATGTCACCAAGGCTGCCGGCTCCCAGGGAACCCAGAACGGCTCGGTGTCCTGCGTTGGTGTGCCTGCCGGTGTCCCCGGCGGTATCCGCGCCATCCTGGCCGAGAACCTGATCGCCACGATGCTGGATCTGGAATGCGCCTCCTCCAATGACCAGACCTTCACCCACTCGGATCTGCGTCGCGTGGCCCGCTCCTTGATGCAGTTCGTGCCCGGCACGGACTTCATCTGCTCCGGCTACTCCTCCACCCCCAACTCCGACAATATGTTCGCCGGATCCAACTGGGATGCCGAGGACTTCGACGACTGGAATATCATCCAGCGCGACCTGCGGGTCGACGGGGGCCTCACCCCGGTGCTGGAAGAGGATGTCATCGCGATCCGCCGCAAGGCCGCCCGGGCCCTGCAAGCCGTCTTTGATGAGCTGGGTCTGCCCGCCATCACCGACGCCGAGGTGGAGGCCGGTACCTACGCTCACAGCTCCGAGGACATGCCCAAGCGCAATGTCGTCGAGGACCTCAAGGCCGCCGAGGAGATGATGGCCCGCGAGGTCACCGGTGTGGACGTGGCAAAGGCCCTGTCCCGCGGTGGTTTCGAGGATGTCGCTGAGGCGGTGTTCAACCTGCTCAAGCGTCGTGTCGCAGGCGACTACCTGCACACCTCGGCGATCTTTGACGCCGACTTCAATGTGATCTCTGCCGTCAACCACCCCAACGATTACGCGGGTCCGCAGACCGGCTACCAGATCAGCGAGGAGCGGTGGAATCAGATCAAGACCATCCGCCAGGCCATCAGCCCTGAGAGCATCTGAGGTCAGTCATGAGTATCGATAACGCCACACTCAAGCAGATCATCGCCCAGGTTGTCGCCGATATGGCGGCTGAGTCGGCCGCTGCTCCAGCGGCTAGCCCGGCTGCCAGCCCAGCCGCAGGTGGAACCACGACGCTGCCTGCTACCGCTGCTGGCAAGCTCAGCCTGGCTGAGAACGGGGAAGCCCCCCGCGGCACTGATCCTAAGGAGGTCGTCATCGCGGTCTCCCCGGCCTTCAGCAAGCTGATCCACGAAACCATCATTGGCCTGCCCCATGCTGCGGTCTTCAAGGAGATCGCCGCTGGCATTGAGGAAGAGGGCTGCAAATACCGCTTCGTCAAGGTCTATAAGTCGGCCGACGTCGGTTTCATCGCCCACGAGGCCGCGAAACTGTCGGGTTCTGGGATCGGTATTGGGATCCAATCCCGCGGCACCACTGTCATCCACCAGAAGGATCTGCCCCCGCTGTCCAATGTGGAGCTGTTCAGCCAGTCGCCGCTGATCGACCTGGAGACCTTCCGTGCGATCGGCAAGAACGCGGCCAAGTACGCCAAGGGTGAATCGCCCCAGCCGGTGCCGATCCGCAACGACCAGATGGCCCGCCCGAAGTACCAGGCCATCGCGGCTCTGCTTCACAACAAGGAAACCGCGCTTTGCGATCTGGGCAAGAAGTCCCAGGCGCTGGTGGTCAGCAACGCCTAGGAGTAGTCATGGATCAGGAACAACTTATCCGTCAGATCATGGCCGAGGTGATGAAGAGCCTCGGTAGCGACTCCGTGGCCTTCACGAAGTCAGCCCCTGCGGCCCCGGCTGCCACACCGGCGGCTCCGGCCGTCAGCGCGATCGGTGTGGGTGAATACCCGCTGGCCGAGAAGCACCCAGAATTGGTCAAAACCAATACCGGCAAGCAGCTGTCCGATCTGACCTTTGACAAGGTCAAGAGCGGGGAGCTCAGCCCGCTGGATTTCCGGATTTCGGCAGCGACCCTGGAACTCCAAGCCCAGGTCGCCGACGCTTCCGGTCGCCAAACCCTGGCCCGGAACCTCCGTCGCGCTGCCGAACTAGTGGCAGTCCCGGATGCCCGGCTGCTGGAGATCTACAACGCCCTGCGTCCCTACCGTTCCACCAAGGCCGAGCTCTATGACATCGCGGCCGAATTGGAGGGTACCTATGGGGCCAAGGTCAGTGCCGGTTTCGTTCGCGAAGCCGCTGACGTGTATGAGGCCCGCGGCCGACTGCGTCAGGACTGATCACTAGACAAGGGGACGATGGTGAAACTGGTAGCTGGCATCGACATCGGTAACGCCACCACTGAGGTGGCGCTCGCCGAGGTTGGCCCTGCCCCTGGGCAGCTCTCCTTCCTGTCCAGCGCCATCGTCCCCACCACCGGTATCAAAGGCACGAGCGCCAATATCAAGGGGCTATTCCATGCCCTCAGCGATGCCTTGACCAAGGCTGGTCGCAAGCTGGAGCAGCTCGATCTGATCCGCATCAATGAGGCCGCCCCGGTCATTGGGGATGTGGCCATGGAGACCATCACTGAGACGGTGATCACCGAATCGACGATGATCGGCCACAACCCCGCCACCCCTGGCGGGCTGGGGATCGGGGTGGGCACCACCATCCTCATTGAGGATCTACCCCAAGCCGCGGCGGGCAGCCCCTATATCGTGGTCGCCCCCCGCAGCTTCCCCTATGACCGCGTCGCAGAGCTGCTCAATTCCCAGGCCAGCCGCATCGAGATCGCCGGCGCGATCCTCCAAGCCGACGACGGCGTACTGGTCCACAATCGGCTCACCCGCAAAATCCCGATCGTCGATGAGGTGCGGCTGATTGAGAAGGTGCCGATCGGGATGCTGGCAGCCATCGAGGTGGCCGAGGTGGGTCGGATCGTCGAAACCCTGTCCAACCCCTATGGCATCGCCACCCTCTTCGGTTTGGAGGCCGAGGACACCCGCTCGGTGGTGCCGCTAGCCCGATCTCTGGTCGGCAATCGCTCCGCCGTGGTCATCAAAACCCCCAAGGGTGATGTTCAGGAGCGACGTATCCCTGCTGGTCGCCTCACCTTCCAAGGCACCAATACCCTCGATGTGGATGTCGACGAAGGTGCCGAGGCCATCATGGAGGTGGCCTCCCGGGTCCGGGAACTGGGCGATATCACCGGTGAACCTGGCACCAATGTCGGCGGCATGATGGAGAAGGTCCGCGTCACCATGGCGCAACTGACCGACCAGCATCCCCGCGATATCCGGATCACTGATCTCTTGGCCGTCGACACCCACGTGCCCAGGCAGGTCGCAGGCGGTATCGCCAACGAATTTTCCATGGAAGCTGCCGTTGGTATCGCGGTGATGGTGAAAACCGACCGGCTGCAGATGCGAAAGATCGCCGCCGAGCTGGCCGCCGAGATCGGGGTTCCCGTCGAGGTGGGTGGCGTCGAGGCCGATATGGCCATCCGTGGGGCGCTCACCACCCCCGGCACCGCCGCCCCCATCGCCATCTTGGATATGGGAGCCGGCTCCACCGACGCCTCCGTGATGCGTCCCAATGGCAGCGGCGAATCGATCCACCTGGCTGGTGCCGGAAATATGGTGACCTTGATGATCCAATCCGAGCTGGGGTTGGACTCCTTCGATGCCGCCGAGGATGTCAAGCGTTACCCGCTGGCCAAGGTTGAGTCGGTCTTCAACATCCGCCACGAGGATGGCACCGTCCAATTCTTCGACGAACCACTGCCAGGTCACATCTATGCCCGCATCGTCGTCCTCAAACCCGAGGGCATGGTGCCAGTCAACGTCGATCTGCCGATTGAGACCATCCGGCAGGTGCGGATCCGCGCCAAGGAGCGGGTCTTTGTCACGAATGCGATCCGGGCGCTGCGTCGGGTCTCTCCGACCGACAATGTTCGCGATATTGATTTCGTGGTGCTGGTGGGCGGCTCCGCCCTGGACTTCGAGATCCCGCAGCTGGTGACCAAGGCCCTAGCTGACTACCGAGTCGTCGCCGGGCGCGCGAATATTCGTGGCACCGAAGGCCCACGCAATGCGGTGGCCACCGGATTGGCGCTGAGTTGGGAGGGTGAATGAACACCGAACGCCCAACCATCAACCTCGCGGTCCACTCCCAGGTCCACGAGCAGAACCTCACCCATCTTCTCCTCGGTATGGAGGAGGAAGGGGTGCCGTGGGCTATTGAACGCCACGACGAACTCAACCCGCTGACCCTCGCCCACCAAGCCGCTACCTCCTCGCGGCTGGGTATCGGCATCGGTGTGGCTCTTGACTACGTGGTCATCACCACCGATAAGCTCCCCGAGCAGCGCCCCTACCTGGCGCATCACCTGGGGACGAGTGTCACCGCCGACCGGGTCATCGGCTCCAATGCCGCCCGACTCGTTAAGCGGCTACCCCTTCGCCTAGTGGAAACCGAAAGGAGCCAGTGATGCAAGCACTGGGGACTATTGAAGTAGTCGGACTCGTCGCGGGTATTGAAGCCGCCGACGTGGCCGCCAAGGCCGCCAATGTGAAACTCATTGGCTATGAGCTGGCCAAGGGCGGTGGCTACGTCACCATCAAGGTCACGGGCGATGTGGGGGCTGTGAAGGCGGCCATCGATGCAGCCGAAGTGGCTGCGGCCAAGCTGTCCCGGGTGGTCAGCAAGCTGGTGATTCCTCGCCCCGCTGGGGCTTTGGAGCCGCTGGTCTACTCCAAGGCCACCGTCGGCTACACCCCAGAACCCGCCCCAGCGCCCGAGGAACCCCCCAAGGCGCAACCCGAACCGGCCGATGAGGCCCCCGCAGACTCCGAGGCCCCCACGCCTCGGACCACCACCAGGAGGAAGAAGTCATGAGTAACGCTCTCGGAATGATCGAGACCAAGGGATATGTCGGTGCTGTCGAGGCCGCCGACGCGATGGTCAAGTCCGCCAATGTTGAACTGATTGGCAGCGAGAAGATCGGTGCCGGTTTCGTCACCGTCATGGTCCGCGGCGATGTCGGTGCCGTCAAGGCTGCCGTCGACGCTGGAGTGGCCGCCGCCGAGCGGGTTGGTGAACTGGTTTCCTGCCATGTCATCCCGCGTCCGCACACCGACGTTGAGAAGCTGCTGCCGAAGTCATGAGCGAAGAACTGGTAACCAAGATCGCCGATGCGGTGCTGAAACAGATCGCACAGGCTGACCCCCATTACGTCATCGTCGGGATTTCCAACCGGCACGTTCACCTCAGCGACGCCGATTTCGCAACCCTGTTCGGCTATGAAGCGCCAAAGGTGAAGAAATATGTCCGGCAGCGCGGTGAATTCGCCGCCGAGGAAACCGTCACCCTGCATGGCCCACGCGGCACGATGCAGCGGGTGCGGGTCATGGGACCCAACCGGCCAGCCACCCAGGTGGAGCTCAGCCGCACCGATTGCTTCGCCTTGGGGATCAACGCCCCAATGGCCCAGTCCGGGCATTTGGAGAAGGCCGCACCGGTGGTCATCGAAGGACCCGCGGGCAGGGTGGAATGCACCAATGCCGCGATCGTGGCTGGCCGACATATCCACATGAGCCCCGACGACGCAGCCGCGTTGAA
>JBHAEB010000099.1:0-6834 GCA_041855345.1 Arachnia sp.
AGGGGTATCGATCCTGAATCAGACGCGCATTCGCACAACAATGAGGAGATACACATGGCCCGTGCAGTAGGCATCGACCTCGGCACCACCAACTCGGTCGTCGCTGTCCTTGAAGGTGGCGAGCCCACGGTCATCCCTAACGCTGAAGGCGCCCGCACTACCCCGTCCGTGGTGGCGTTCACCAGCAACGGTGAGGTGCTGGTCGGTGAGGTCGCTAAGCGCCAGGCCGTCACCAACGTCGATCGCACCATCCGGTCGGTCAAGCGCCACATGGGCACTGACTGGAAGGTCAGCATCGACGGTAAGGACTACCGTCCGCAGCAGATTTCGGCTTTCGTGTTGCAGAAGCTGAAGCGCGACGCCGAAGCCTACCTGGGTGAATCCGTCACCAACGCTGTCATCACCGTTCCCGCTTATTTCTCCGACGCGGAGCGTCAGGCCACCAAGGAGGCCGGTGAGATCGCGGGTCTGACCGTGGATCGCATCATCAACGAGCCCACTGCCGCTGCTCTGGCCTACGGCCTGGACAAGGGCGAGCAGGAGCACACCGTGCTGGTCTTCGACCTGGGTGGTGGCACCTTCGATGTGTCCTTGCTGGAGATCGCCGACGGTGTCTTTGAGGTGAAGGCCACCAAGGGCGATAACCGACTCGGCGGTGACGACTGGGATGCCGTGGTGGTTGAGTGGCTGGTGACGCAGTTCAAGAACAAGTACGGCGTCGATCTGTCCAAGGACAAGATGGCCCGGCAGCGCCTGCAAGAGGCAGCCGAGCGTGCCAAGATCGAACTCTCCTCGGCCACCGAAACCTCGATCAACCTGCCCTACATCACTGCCTCCGCTGAGGGACCGCTGCACCTGGATGAGAAACTGACTCGTGCCGAGTTCCAGCGGATGACCCAGCACCTGCTGGATCGGTGCCGTGCCCCCTTCAACGCGGTGATCGCCGACGCCAACACCTCGGTGGACAAGATCAACTCCGTGCTGCTGGTTGGTGGCTCCACCCGGATGCCTGCCGTGGCTGATCTGGTCAAGGAGCTGACTGGCGGCAAGGAGCCCAACAAGGGCGTCAACCCCGACGAGGTCGTGGCCCTGGGCGCTGCCCTGCAGGCCGGTGTGCTCAAGGGTGAGGTCAAGGATGTGCTGCTGCTCGATGTCACCCCGTTGAGCCTCGGTATCGAGACCAAGGGTGGCGTGATGACCAAGATCATCGAGCGCAACACCACCATCCCCACCAAGCGCTCCGAGGTCTTCACCACCGCTGAGGACAACCAGCCCTCGGTGATGATCCAGGTCTACCAGGGCGAGCGCGAATTCGCCCGGGACAACAAGTCGCTGGGTAATTTCGAATTGACCGGGCTGCTTCCCGCGCCCCGCTCGGTCCCGCAGATCGAGGTGACCTTCGATATCGACGCCAACGGCATCGTCCATGTCCACGCGAAGGACCTGGCCACCGGCAAGGAGCAGTCCATGACTGTGACCGGTGGTTCTGCCCTGGCGAAGGAGGACATCGAGCGCATGGTGCGTGAGGCCGAAAGCCACGCCGAGGAAGACCGCAAGCGTCGCGAGACCGTCGAGATGCGCAACGAAGGCGATGCCCTGGTGTTCCGCACTGAGAAGCTGCTGGCTGAGAATGCCGAGACCATCGGTGAGGACATCAAGGCTCCGGTGGTTGAGGCTGTTGACAAGCTCAAGGAAGCCCTGAAGGGCGAGGACAACGATGCGGTCAAGGCCGCCATCGACGAGGTCAACACCAAGGCTGCGGCCCTGGGCCAGGCCATGTATGCCGCCGCCCAGGCAAAGGCCCAGGCCGAACAGAACACCTCCGAGCCGGCTGCCGAACAGGCCTCCGCTGAGGGGGATGTCGTAGACGCTGAGATCGTTGACGATGAGGAATCCAAGTGAGCCAGCCCGATCCTGATGAGGTAATGGCTGAGGCCGAGGCGGTTGTGGAAGCAGCCGCTTCGGCTATGGCCGAGGGTGAATCCGAGGCGGAAACCGCTACCGACTGGGAAGCGGTCGCAGCCGAACGCACCGCCGACTTGCAGCGCCTTCAAGCCGAGTATGTCAACTACAAAAAGCGGGTCGACCGTGACCGCGCGGTGGCGCGGCAAGCCGGGGTCGAAGCTGTCATGGCTGATCTGATGCCGGTGCTCGACTCGATCCAACTAGCCAAATCTCACGAGGATCTGGCTGGTGGATTCAAGCTGGTGGCAGATGAGCTGCAGAAGCTCGCCACCAAGCACGGCCTGGTGGCCTTTGGTGAGGTCGGCGATCCCTTCGACCCCAACCTCCACGAGGCCCTCATGGAGGTTCCCCTAGAGGGCGTCAGCGTGACGACGGTCTCACAGGTGATGCAGCCGGGCTACCAGCTGCGTGACCGTGTCATCCGTCCGGCGCGCGTCGCCGTCGCCAATCCACAGTGAGTGTTGGGGGCGGCGCA
Organism: Arachnia sp.; assembly: GCA_041855345.1. Lineage (GTDB taxonomy): Bacteria > Actinomycetota > Actinomycetes > Propionibacteriales > Propionibacteriaceae > Arachnia. The sequence continues at coordinate 2,441 of JBHAEB010000099.1, forward strand.
TCCCACGACGCCCCCAACTGACAGCACAAGAGAGGCGATGAGTGAGCACTAAGGACTGGATCGAGAAGGACTACTACAAGGTCCTCGGCGTGGACAAGAAAGCCAGCGCCGAGGAGATCAAGAAGGCCTTCCGAAAGATCGCACGGGATAACCACCCCGACCAGAATCCCGGAGACAAGGCTGCCGAAGCACGGTTCAAGGAAGCCTCCGAGGCCAATACCATCTTGTCGAACCCGGATAAGCGTAAGGAATACGACGAGGCCCGGCGGTTGTTTGGTTCCGGTGCGTCATTTGGTCGTGGCGGTGCAGGTGGCGGGTTCGAGGACCTCTTCCGTAACGCCGGGGGTAACCAGGGCGGCTTAGGGGATATCTTTGGCAACCTCTTTGGAGGAGCCTCCGCAGCCCGACGTGCCTCGACGCGGGGACCCAGGCGTGGCGCCGATATCGAAGGCGAAGCGAAGCTGACCTTCGAACAGGCTGTCGAAGGAACGACCGTCGCCATGCGCACGGTTTCCGACCAGCCTTGCTCGGCCTGTCGTGGAACGGGAGCCAAGGCCGGAACCCTGCCAAAGGTATGCCCAGGGTGTGAAGGTTCCGGGATGCGTAGTTCCACCTCGGGTGGTGTGTTCGCGATGAGTGAACCCTGCACTGACTGCCTGGGCCGAGGGCTGCTCGTTGAGGAACCCTGCCCAGCCTGCTCCGGTTCGGGACGCGGCAAATCGGCGAATACCGTCAATGTGCGTATCCCGGCTGGGGTGACCAACGGCCAGCGGATCCGGATCAAGGGTAAGGGCGTTGCTGGCGAAAACGGTGGCGCTGCTGGGGACCTATATGTCACCGTCCATGTCGCGCCCCACAAGCTGTTTGGTCAGCAGGGGCACAACCTGACCTTGGATGTGCCAGTCACCTTCACGGAGGCGACCCTCGGCGCCGAGATCTCCATTCCCACCTTGCAGGGAGCCAAGGTGAAACTGCGAATCCCAGCAAATACCCCCAACGGTCGCACCATGCGGGTCCGGGGTAAGGGAGTGCGGAAGAAGGACGGGACCATGGGCGACCTCTTGGTCACCATCCAAGTTCAGGTGCCCTCCGATCTGTCGGAGGCAGCAAAACAAGCCCTCAAGGAATATGCCGATAAATCCGGGCAGGCCGATCCCCGGGCCGCCTTATTTGGAGGCTGATCATGGCGACCAACCTGCCACAGGAATTCGATCCCTTGGCGCCGGTATTCCCGGTGTCGGTGGCCGCGCAGCTAGCGGATATGCATCCGCAAACGCTGCGCGGCTACGACCGCCTCGGCCTGGTTGTCCCGCAGCGGGCCCGAGGCCGAGGCCGTCGCTATTCGCTGCGTGATGTGGCCAAATTGCGCCATATCCAGCATCTGAGCCAAAACGAGGGCATCAATCTTGAAGGCATCCGCCGGATCCTGAGACTGGAATCTGAGATCGAAACCTTAACCGGCCAGATCGATCGGTTGACCGAGCGGCTACGTCGGCTCGTCGGGGAACAAGAAGCCGCCCGAATCTTCACAGCCGACCCCTATGGTGCGGTTCACCACGGTCGGGTTCGCCCCCGGACTTTGCTGGCGCTGCCATACCGTTAGTGCCGCCTTGGTTGGTTAAACCCAGCCCACTCTTTGACCTGGTGTCTCGTGATGACGCCTGATGCCGTGAGTGCTGCCTGGGTTGGCTAAGCCCAGCAGCGCCTTTTCTCATCTGGCTCGCCACTGCCGACCCGGTGGCGTCGGCGTCGACCATGACGTATCCCTCACAGCTGACGAGGAGGAATCCGTTTAAACACCTTCGCGCTCATGGGTACCATGAACCTTCCGCTGGTAAGGAAGGAAGTTGATGTCACAGCAGTCGGTTGTGCGGTTCGCGAAACTCGTGCGCAGTGGGAAGGCCAAGCAGGATCGCTCCGGGCTGCGGTTGGGCATTGACCTAGGTACCGGCAATATCGTCGCCTCGGTGGTGGATGCCAAGAACAAGCCCGTGGCTGGATCCTGGCTGCGATCTGAGGTGGTGCGCGACGGTATCGTCGTGGATTGGCTGGGTGCGGTCCGCGCGGTTGGGGCCCTGCGTGATGAGTTGGCCAGCAAATTGGGGCACAACTTCACCTCAGCGGCGGTAGCAGTCCCGCCCGGCATTGACGCCGCCACCGCGAAGATCTTCACGAATGTGTTAGAGGCCTGCCAGCTGGAGGCTGAGGAAGTTGTTGATGAGCCGGTGGCTGCGGCTACCGCACTGGGGGTCGGCGACGGGGTAGTGATCGATGTTGGGCACGGCACGACGGGAGTCTCAGTGCTGCGCGATCACACCGTGGTGCATTCCATCGATGAGGCCACCGGAGGCCACCACATGACCCTGGTGATCTCCGGGGCGATGGGCATCAGCTATGAGGAGGCTGAGCAGCTCAAACGTGACCCCAAGCAAGGGGGGCTGGTCTACGGGATGGTCAGGCCAACCCTGGAGAAGATGGCCACCATCGCGAAACAGGCCACCACCGACTATGAGGATCTTCCTGTCTATCTGGTGGGTGGCTCCAGTTCCTTCCCAGAATCAGCTGCGACCTTCAGCAGCGTGCTGGGACGGCAGGTCACGCGCCCCGATGAGCCACTATTCCCAACCCCACTTGGCACCGCGATGCGTCGCTGAGGGACCGTCGCCCAGTTGAATGCCAATGGCTGCGCACAGCGTTGGATAAACACCATGCGCAGCCGTGGCATATCGTGGCCACATCACCAATGTGTTAGCTGGCAGCCCCGAGGCGGAAGACCACTAGAACGAGCCGATGCTGGGTTTCGGCTGCGTCGCAGCGCATCAGCTGCAGGGTTGGGCTGCGACGCAGTGAGCATCGTAGTGGGGGGCTAGTTACTGCTCAGGTCGCAGTTCTAGCTTGTGGCGGGTGCTTTGTGCCACGGCCTGTTGACTGAATCGCCATGGCAGTAACCTGCCCTCGGCCCAAGGGCTGGTTTGGTTCAGGTAGTACGGCGACCAGGGATGACCGGAGACACCGGAGGACACTATCCAGTCGGCGCTGTCACTATCGCTGAGATCCACCACCATTCGCATCGAAGCGCCGGAGTAGACGGAGAAGTCGACATGCCCATCCTCTCCGACGAGGGGGTTGTAGCTAGAGGCGTTGGGAATGTCTGGGCCACCACCTACAGGTACTGGATCGCCGTTGAAGTGGTTCTGCACTATCCCAGGTACTCCTTCGGCGCCCATCAGGTCGTGAGTGGAATTCTCTCGATGTACCTTGCCCCACTGCCATCCGGCGATGTCACTTCCTAGTTGCGCAGTCAGATCTGCATCGGCGGCGGCATAGGCGCGTCTGACAATGTCATCGGCGTTTTCTTGTTCCGGGGTAGTGCGGTCATCCCACCACTGGTGGTCGGGATCAGCGAGCAATTGACCCATGAGCCGCTGATCTATCCCGACCCAGTAATCATCCCCAAGCTCATAGGTGAAGGTCGCAACCGCCAGATGGGAGAATAACGCTGCCATGATCGTGGCACCGGGCTGATCGACGGCATTGTGCCCGCCGTCGGCATACCAACTGCTGAGCACCTGCTGCATCTGGCGGTGCCGCTCATCAGTCAACTCGACGCTCGACAGTGCTGATGCGGTTTCCATGGCGAAAGGGGAACGGTCCAATAGCATGGCCGCCGCTGCTCGCTCTCGGGTAACCGATCCAGTTCGGGTAATCGAAGCCAGATAGTCATATATCTGCTGGGCGCGGTAGCCGTTGGCAAATGAACCAGCTCCGATGAGAGGGCCCCGATCGGCATAGGTGACCGGCTGATTTGCGGTAACGATGATCCCGCTGGGCGGGTTGAGGGTAGCTGGCAGATCCGAGGGGGCATAGAAGCCCTGCCAGTCATAGCTGGAATCCCAGCCGGGCCGGGGCCATCGGCCATCGGCACCCAGGTTGTCTGCATCATGTGCGACGCCCGCCTGGCCATCGGCGGGTGCCTTGATGGGCCGCACCGGGATCCAGCCTGGGGTTTGATAGCCGATATCGCCGCTGGCAGTGGCGAAGAGGATGTTCTGGGGTGGATCGGTAAACAGTGCCCCTGCCGCGGCGATGTCCTCGGCGTTCTTGGCGCGATTCAATTCGAAGATGGCCTGAGCGGTGGTTCCGGGCATTAGCGCGGTCCACTGCAGTGCGACGGCGTAGTCGTCGGGAACCCCCGGCAGCTCACCCAGGGCCTCCTGGGGTGAGGTATCGGAGATGATCGGGCCGTGTATGGACTCGCGGACCTGCAACTGGACCGGCTCGCCCCCAGCTACCTCAATGGTTTCAGTGCGGGTTTCGTAGGCTAGGCAGGCGCCGTCGCGAACATAGTGTTGGCTGCCGTGATTGCGCTCAATCACCAAATCGCTGTGATCTCC
>JBHAEB010000100.1:0-17787 GCA_041855345.1 Arachnia sp.
CCAGGCTGGCAGGCATCTGGCCGTCAACTCCTGCTAACGTATCGAGCTGTGGCTGCCCTCCCCTTGGCGCCACGCCACCACCGTCAGTCCTCGCCGTCCCGGCTCCGCCTCCGAGGTGACCAACGTGCTGTGTCTGATCTCGCTGCCAGATGGGCGCCTCGTGCTGGGGCTCAAGGACGGCTGGGGCGTCGTCGACTTCTCCGGAGCGTGACCGCCATGACAGAAACAGCCCCCCTGGCCCTCACCTCCCCGTGGTTGCGACGCTCGGGGACGGGATTCCAGGTGGATGATCTTCACCCTCTCTCCGACGGCGGAATCGTCCTCCGGGCGCCGGGGCGGCTGGACATCGTGAGGCCTGACGCCACGACCAGTCTGCACCTTGACGTCCGGACGATCGCGACCTGGGGAGACGATCGGCTCGTGGCGGTCACGAACGATGAGACCCTCGCGGTCATCGACGTCGCCGACGGGAGGTTGGCGGTCCCAGAGCTCCCCCTCAACGTGGATTCGGAGGCCATCACCCTCACCCTGGCAGTGGATCATCGTGGCTGGGCTGCGACCGCGGGGGACGAGCGGGACATCACCGTCCACGATCTCGCCTCCGGGACGGCCGTCGCGTCGTGGGAGGACCTCGATGAGGGAACCACCTGCCTGGCCTTCCTGCCCGATGGTCGTCTGGTCTCGGGAGGCTGGGAGGGCCAGATCCGTGTCTGGGATCCGGCGACGGGGGCGCTGCTCCCGGGACCGCTGTTCGGTCTGGTCGACGGAGAGCTGTGGGGGCACCGCGACGCGGTGAGTCACCTGGTTCCGTTCGAGGCGCCCGACGGTTCCTGGCGGCTGGCGTCCTCCGGTGAGGACCGCACGGTGCGGGTCTGGGACCTGGTCACGGGTCGGGAACTCGGTGGCACGATCCGCAGCCATGATGCCATCATCCGCGGTCTCGTCGTGGACAGTTCCCGCGTGGTCTCGGTCGGGACAAAGGGACGCATCGTCGTCGTCGACGGTGACGGCAACCTCGTCAGCACGCGGGAACTCGGCCCGGTCACCGTGTGGGATGCGGCGATCGTGTCAGGGGAACTCACGCTGGCCCTGGACGACGGGTGGGGAACCGTTGCGCTGCCCTGAACCCGTGACCCTCACCTGCGTCACGGGGTCGGTGAAGGCGCTGTGCGTGGTGGATGATGTCCTGGTCTCCAGCGGCGAGGACGGGATCCTGCAACGCTGGCGGTGGCAGCTCGACTGGTGACGGGGTATAGGGTTGTGGCCGTGGGAACTGTCGCTGAGTACATCCATGGCGTCGTGACGGCGGGGCAGCTCCCGTCGGGAACCTGGTGTGGGCTGGACGGGGACCTGGGGCGGGTCGAAATCGAGGTCCCGGGGACGGTGCGGGCCTGGGTGGAGCCCTTCGTCGCGGTGTTCTCATCCGACAGGGCGGTGTCAATGCGCTACCCGGGGCTGGAGGCCGAACTGCCCGAGGGGCCGCCCTTCGTCGTGGATCGGGATCCGATGTCGGTGTGGCACTTCCGCTGGTCGATCCTCGACACCGACGACGAGATCCTCCACACCGGCTGGGAGATGAAGCTTGGCTGGTTCCCCGGCCAGCGCACCGCGTCGAAACTCGGGGTCATGCTGGCCCAGACCAAGGACGGCGCCCCCGTGCTCCGGCTGGCCTGGAACGGCGACAACGCGACGATCCCGGCCGAGTGGTGGCAGACCACATCCCCACTATCGAGGTGATCCCCGAAGGCACCACCCACCTGGTCGATGGAACCCTCATACCCTGCTGGTCCTGGCACAACCATCCCGAGCTGTACTCCGGCAAGCACCACATCACCGGAGTCAACATCCAGATCGTGACCTCCCTCAGTGGAGACATCGTGTGGGTCTCCGACCCCCTATCCGGCAGTACTCATGACGTGACCGCGATCGACACCCACCGGCTCCTCGAGGGAAGAGGCCCCTCCCAGGTCATCGCCGACAAGGCCTACACCGGACGCGGAATGATCACCCCGGAAAAGAAACGACCCGGCCAAGAAATCACCGAGGAAACCAGAAACTACAACACCGCGATCACCAAACTCCGCTGGCCCATCGAACAAGCCATCTCCCACCTCAAGAACTAGCGCATCCTCCACACGGACTACCGACGACCACACCCCACCCACACAACCACCATCAAAGCAGTCCTCGGACTCTATTTCCTCACCGCCTGAATAAACCTCGCTGTATTAACAGATAATTATCTGTTAATTGCTTCTGAATTATCACTGGAATGGGGCCCCGGCCAGGATGGCGCGACTGGCAGATAGCCCCAGCCTTGTGGCCCCGGCAGCGACCATGGCCTGGGCGGTATCCCAGTCGCGGATTCCACCAGAGGCTTTAACACCCAACCGGCCCCCGACGGTGGCTGCCATGAGCGCGACGGCGTGGGTGGTGGCGCCACCTGCTGGATGAAACCCGGTCGAGGTTTTGACGAAATCAGCGCCCGCTTCCTCGGCGCAGCGACAGGCGGTGACGATCTCCTCATCGCTGAGGGCCGCCGATTCGATGATGACCTTCAACAGCCCCGAGGTGGCGGCCCGGACCGCCGCGATCTCCTCAGTCACCAGCTCCGGGGTCCCAGCCTTGAGTAACCCAATGTTGATCACCATGTCCACCTCGTCGGCGCCCAGCCGGGAGGACTCGGCAGCCTCAGCTGCCTTCATCGCTGGGGTGTGGTTACCGGATGGGAAACCGCACACGGTGGCGACCTTCACCGACCCCAGATCATCGGTGATCGGCAACATCGACGGTGACACACATACTGAGAAGGTTCCCAACTCTTTGGCCTCAGCCACCAGGGCGGAAACCTGGGCTGGCGTCGCGTCGGTTTTCAGCAGGGTGTGATCGATCATCCTGGCCAACGCGTCGCGTGAAATCTGCATGCCCCCAGCCTAGCGCCCGCTCAACTAGCCAACGGCAGCCAGATAGTGAATCGGGTATCGCCGGGCTCAGAGGTCACCTCGGTGGTGCCGCCGAAACTGGTGACCACCGCCTGCACGATGGATAGCCCCAATCCAGTGGATTGGGCTTCGCTATGTCGACGCGAGGCGTCGGCGCGCATGAACCGCTCAAAGATGGTGGGCAACACCTCTGGTGCGATCCCCGGCCCATCATCGCTGACCGTCAGTCGCGCCCGAGCATCCTCGATGGCGACGTTGGTGGTCACCGTCGTACCGGCCGGGGTGTGGTTGCGGGCATTCGACAACAGGTTGACGATCACCTGATGCAGCCGATCCGCATTGGCTCGCACCTCAAATCCCTGCTCCGGTAATTCCAGCCGCCAATTGTGATTGGGCCCGGCGGCCTGCGCATCACTGACCGCATTGAGCACCACCTCGACGATATCCACCGCCCCCATCTCGACGGGGGCGTCCGCGTCGAGCCGGGCCAACAGCAGCAGATCCTCAACCAGTTTGGTCATTCGACGCGATTCCGAATCGATGCGGCCCAGGGCGAAGTTGGCATCTTGGCCCTGGCTGCGGGCGGCCAACTCGGAATAGCCGCGGATTGCGGCCAAGGGGTTACGTAACTCGTGGGAGGCGTCAGCGACGAAACGCCGCAATTTCACCTCAGAAGCCTGCCGGGCGGCCAATGCTCCCCTGACATTGCCCAGCATCCGGTTGAAGGCGTGGGTCAGCCGGGACACCTCGTGGTCGGGGTGCAGCCGGGGTTCGGCAACGGCCTCCGGCACCTCCACCTCGCCACGATCAAGATCGAGCTCGGAGACCGTGCTGGCGGTGGTTGACAACGCCCGCAGCGGTTTCGTCGCGGCATTAGCTACCGCCCTGGTGGCGATTGCGGCGACGGCCACCGCCACCAGCCCCAGGCCCAGCGCCAGCAACGACAGCTGCATCAGCATCGTGTTCACATGCTCCAATGGCACCGCGATAACGACCAGCTCGTTGTCCCGGTGATAGCTGGCCTTGACCCGGTATTCGCCATATTCGGGCACGCTGATGGTGTATTTATTGCCATCAGCGGGGACCTGGATCAACGCATCAAAGGCCTGCTGGCTCAGCGCATCGACCTGCCCATCACTGATCTTCGAACCATAGGGAGATCCCTCAACCCCCCGCATCGCGATGATCGTGCCCGGGGGCATTCCAGGGACAAACAGGCTAGCCCGAGAGGAATCCTCACCCGGCTCTGGGTGTTTCGCGAGCACAGCCGCGGTATTCAACTGGGTATCCAATTGGGAATACAGGATCGCCCGGGCAGCCACCAAAGTTCCCGCAGCGATCAACAACGCCAACACAGCCACGACCGCCGTGATTCGGCGACGTAGCTGTGCGGAGAGGGAACGGGCGCGCATTAGGCGGCGGGTCGGAGCACGTAGCCCGCGCCACGCATGGTGTGGATCATTGGCTCCCTACCAGCATCAATCTTCTTACGCAGATAGGAGATATAGAGCTCCACGACATTGGCTTGGCCACCGAAATCGTAATTCCACACCCGATCAAGGATCTGAGCCTTGGACAGCACCCGCTTCGGGTTGCGCATGAGATAGCGAAGCAATTCGAACTCGGTATTGGTGAGATTGATCTGCATCCCACCTCGGGTGACCTCATGGGAGTCCTCATCCAAGATCAGATCACCGACCACTAGCTGGGTGTCGGGCTGCACCGTCGTAGCCCCGGAACGACGCAGCAACCCCCGCAACCTGGCGATGACCTCCTCCAAGGAGAAAGGCTTGGTGACATAGTCGTCGCCGCCCGCAGTCAAACCGGTAATGCGGTCGTTGACGCCATCCTTGGCGGTGAGGAAGATCACCGGCACATCGGGCTGTTCGGTGCGGATTCGCCGCATCACCTCCAACCCATCGAAATCGGGCAGCATCATGTCGAGCACGATGGCATCGGGTTTCACGGCGCGGGCAGCCTTGACAGCCTCGGTCCCGGTGCTAGCTGTCGTGACATTCCAGCCCTCATAGCGCATCGCCATGGACAGCAATTCAGTCAGACTGGGTTCGTCGTCGACGGTCAGAATCTTCAATGGGGTGCCGTCGGGGCGGGTGAGCGGAGCAGGTTGTGTGGGGGCCATGGGAATACTGTGCCTGCCTTGGGTGGGGTTTTGTTGTGAATTAGCTGTGAGTATCGTGAGAATTTAGGGGGCAGCGGGCTCTTCGGCGATGAAACTGTCCTCGGCGGGTTCCTTGGGCTGCATAAACAGACTGTCCAAACCTGCCCGGCCAGACCCAAAGGCCAAGAGCATCAACCCCACCACCACCATAACCGCGTTATATTCCCAGCCGGAATCGTGGACATAGAAGGTGTCGGCCCGCAGCATCGCGATAATTCCCAGATTGAGCACGATGATGCCCACACCGATAACCGGGGTGGCTAGGCCAAAGATCAGCAGGATCCCGCCAACCACCTCGAATCCGATGATGAGCCAGATCAGCAACGGTGGGTTGGGTAATCCCAGCGACGCCAAAATGTCAGCCTCTGCGCTGACCCCTTCGTTCTGCCAGCGATGCCAGCCATGGGTCACCATGACCACACCCATGACGATGCGGGTCATCATGAGGGCAAAGTCTTGGACGACCCGGATGAAGGCCTTCATAGCTCTCCTAGGAGTAGAGGACGCCCTTATCTTAGAGGCTGTACTAAGACACACTAAGGGGGTGAACCGAAGCGTGGGAAGGGCTATTCAACAACCACGGGAGACCCTGGACCCGGCCCGGTCCTGGGCCTGGGTGCTGCTAGGCCTCTTCTCCAGTGGCCTGCTGGCCTGGCTCAGCCACGCCCGACCTACCTGGACGGTGGCCTTAGGGGTAGTGCCAGCGGCGGGGATGCTCTTCGCATGGTGGCGGCTGAGGCCTGGGCTTCGACACCCGATCGTGGTGGCGGTGCTGTGGTCGGCGCCCTTGTTTCTGGCCCTTCCGTTGTGGAGTGGCGACGTGTGGGCCTATATCGCCCAGGGGTGGATGGTTTCGGCCGGGCTTGATCCCTATGCCACCACCCTCAGCCAAGCTCAGGTTCCTGGGGTTGTGATTGGGGGCCACTGGGCCGAGACCACCTCGGTGTATCCGCCAGGCTCGCTGCTGATCTTCGGTGCAGCCTGGCAGCTGGGTGGTTCGGCCGGTGGGGCCTTGTTGGTGCTGCGGCTGATTCACCTGGCCTGTGTGGTGATCCTGGGCTGGGCGGTGGCTCGGATTGCGCGACGGATCGGCGTCGATCCGCTCCTGGCGATGTGGGCGGGGCTTAATCCGCTGCTCATCCTGCATTTCATCGGTGGGGTCCATAACGACGCGATGCTGGTGGCCGTCATCGCCTTGGCGGCCCTAGCTGCGACGCGGGGCGGCTGGCAAGGCATGTTGCTGGGTGGTGCCCTGGTCGGGGCGGCGATGTTGGTGAAACAGTCCGGGGCTGCGGCTGGGCTGGGGGTGGTGGCGGTGGCCTGGGCTGCTTTCCCTGGTCGCAGCTGGGCTCAGCTGCTGGGCCGGGCCTGCGGTGCTGGCGCCATGGCGGTGGCGGTCTTCGTCGGCGGTTCCTTGGCCTCTGGTTACGGCTTTGGTTGGCATGCGTCTACCGCAGGTAATCCGCTGATGGCGATGAGTAACTCACCATGGTCGTGGCTGGCTCAGGCTATGGCAGTGCTGATGCCTGCGGGATTCGCGCTGACGGTGCGGGTGCTGACCGTTCTCAGCGGGGCCTTAGTGGTGGCGGCCCTGGCGTGGTCGGTGGTGCGGTGGGGGCCTCGTCCTGGGGTCACGACGGGCCAGCCGTGGGCGGTGTTGACGGTAGGGCTCTTGGCCTTTGCGGTGCTGGGTCCAGGGCTGCAGCCATGGTATTTAACCTGGGCGGCGCCCTTCGTCATGTTGGCCCAACCCTCGCAGACCGCGCAGCGGGCAGCGTTACTGGTGTTGATCGTCGCCACGATTCAATTACCCCTACAGATCGTTATCGGGGTGATCGTCGCCACTGCGATTGTTGGTGCCTCGGCCTGGATCGCGTGGCAGCGTCATCGCACGATGGTCTGAGCAGACTTCGGTCTATAGGCCGACGAAGAACCCCGAGCCCCCGGTTAGGGTGGGGTCCATGAGCGATCAACGCTGGGTCCGCACCCCCGCCCGTTGGGCGATTGAGGTTCGTGGCTTGGCTAAACGGTTCCGCTCAGTACAAGCGGTGGCTGGGATGGACCTGCATATTCCCGTCGGTGGGGTGCATGGGCTGTTGGGGCCGAATGGTTCAGGTAAGACCACCACCTTGCGGATGCTGTTGGGGCTGATCCGCCCCGATGCCGGGAAGATGTGGATCTTTGGTCACCCAGTTCCGCAGCAGCTGCCGGAGGTGATCGATCGGGTTGGGGCCATCGTCGAGTCGCCGAAATTTGCACCCACGGTGAGTTTGCGACGCAACCTGGAGATCCTGGCGGTCTCGACGGGGGTGCCGCGGTCTCGGGTCACCGAGGTGCTGCTTGAGGTGGGATTACTCGCCCGAGCCGAGTCGTCCTTCGCTACCTGCTCCCTGGGTATGAAGCAGCGCCTCGCGATCGCCGCGACCTTACTGAAACAGCCCGAGTTACTGATCTTCGACGAGCCCACCAATGGTCTCGACCCTGCCGGTATTCATGAGCTGCGCACCACCATGAATGCGCTGGCCCAAGCCGGCCGCACCGTCGTGGTGTCCAGTCATCTGCTCAGCGAGATTGAACAGATCGCCAGCTCAGTCTCAATCGTCGGCCGGGGCCGAGTCATCGCGGAGGGGCCGCTGGACCAGTTCCTGCTGGATCGGGAGCGTCATGTCATCGTCGAAGTCGGCAACCTGTCCTCGGCCTTTGAGGTGCTGCGCCAAGCCGGATATGTCAGCCAGCGGCAGGGCAATAGGCTCAAGGTGACTGGCACCCCGGATGTGAATCCGGCAGCTATCGCCCAGCTATTGGGGCAGCATGATCTGTGGCCCAGCCATTTGAGTGTGGAACAGGCCAGCTTGGAAAGCGTCTTCCTCGACTTGACCGTCGATGAGCATCTCACCGCGACCCAAGGCAGGGCTGCGGCATGATGGGCAACCTCATTAAGGCTGAATTGTGGCGGGTATGCGGCAGCCTCACGATCCGCATCGTGGCGTTACTGGGTCTGGTGGTTGGCTGCTGGCTCGGGCTCATCGGTGCCGCGACGGCACGCCCCCACTCGGCGGAGGAATTGGAGATCGCGCGAGCCGAATACGTCCAGGCCAAGCAGAGCTTTGAGCAGGAATACGCCCTGATCTGTGGCAGCGGTGGCACCAATCCGCGCAGCGAGATGTGCACCAACCCCGAGCGGTGGCAGCCCGAGGTGGCCAGTTTTGTCCGGACCGTGTACTCCTTCTCGGAGGCGGTGGACGCGAGTGCGGTCAGCATCGGTTCGATGACGATGCTGGTGGTGGCGATCGTGGTGGGGGTGCTCATCGGCGCCGAGTTCTCTAACGGAACTCTGGGCACCCAGCTCACCTTCACGCCGCGTCGCCAACCGCTGTTGTGGGCCAAAACCCTGGTCGCAGGGTTGACCGGGCTGGCGATCACGACGTGGTGGATGGGCGTCGGGTTCGTGATGAATATCATCGGTTTCGTCCAGGTGCGAGAGGTTGGCGAACTGACATCGGAGGCCTATCTGGTGCCGATGTTTGGCAGATATCTGCTGGTCGGGCTGCTAGCCGGGGTACTGACAGCCTTGTTGACCATCACCCTGGGATCGACAATTCGAGTGGCTGTGGTGCTGGCGGTGACCTACACCGTCTCTGGGATCATCGAGTCCACCATCGTCATTGGGGCGCCTGAATCTTCGGGTTCGGTGCTGCTGTTTTTCCTGCCTTCGGCTCATTTGCGTGCGCTGCTGACGGGACAGTGGCAGCAGACCACCTTTGACCTGGATGGGGCCCCGCAGGAAGTGCTGCGCATCGGCTATGAACATGCCTTGATCTATGTGGCCTGTTGGCTTGTGCTGCTGGCGGGTTTGGCGGTCGTGACTTTCACACGCCGTGATGTGCTGCGCTAACGCGTAGGCTTAGTCATCGTGCGCTATATCTCCACCCGAGCCCGCGATCTCACCACCCGCAGCTTTTGTGACATCCTGCTGGAAGGACTAGCCCCCGACGGGGGTCTTTACCTTCCCGAACACTATCCGCAGGTCACCACCGCACAGCTGAGCCGCTGGCGTGAGGTGCTGCAGCGCGACGGCTATGCCGAGTTGGCCTTTCAGATATGTCAACTATTTATCGACGATATTCCCGCTGAGGATCTGCGTGGCATCTGTCAGCGCGCCTATACCGTCGAGAAATTCATCGACCCGCGGATCGTGCCGGTGAGTCAACTCAGCGACGGGATCTGGCTGGCCCATCTCAGCAACGGCCCCTCCGCAGCCTTTAAAGACATGGCCATGCAGCTGCTTGGGGAACTCTTTAGCTATGAGTTGGCCCGTCGCAATGAAAGGATCACCATCCTTGGCGCGACCTCGGGGGATACCGGGTCTGCGGCCGAATATGCGTTGCGTGGGCAGCCCCGGATCCGGGTGGTGATGCTCTCCCCGGCGGATCGGATGACCCCATTCCAGCAGGCGCAGATGTACTGTCTCGACGACCCCAATATCGTCAACCTCGCAGTCGAGGGGGTCTTTGATGACTGCCAAGACCTGGTGAAAGAGATCAATGCCGATGCCGAGTTCAAACACCAGCACCGGATCGGGGCGGTCAACTCCATTAACTGGGCCCGGCTCATGGCCCAGATCGTCTACTATTTCGCGGCCTGGTTGCAGATCTCCCAAGGGGAGAAGTTGGCCTTCGCGGTGCCGACCGGCAACTTCGGGAATATCGCTGCCGGGCATATCGCCCGCCAGATGGGATTGCCCATCTCCTCGCTGATCTTGGCGACTAATGAGAACAATGTGTTGGATGAGTTCTTCCGCACCGGCATTTATCGGGTGCGATCTGGGGCGGAGACCTTAGCCACCAGTTCACCGTCGATGGATATCTCTAAGGCCTCCAATTTTGAGCGTTTCGTCGCCGATCTGCTGGACCGAGACGGGGCCGCGGTCGCTGAACTGTTTGGTCACCGGCTGCCAACTGAGGGTCGTATTGACTTGTCCGGTGAGGATTTCTCCCGGTTTGGTTTCTGCTCTGGCAGCTCCTCTCACGCCACCCGGCTGGGTGAAATCGACCTCACCTACACCGCCGACGGGGTGATCATCGACCCCCATACCGCAGACGGTGTGCATGTCGCCCGGAAGCTGCTGGCCTCAGGTGAGGTCAGTGGACCAGTCGTGGTGTTAGAGACGGCCTTGCCAGTCAAGTTCAACGACACCATCATCGAGGCGGTGGGGCTTGCAGCTCACCGACCGGAGCGATTTAAGGGCATCGAGGACCTACCCCGTCACGTGATTCGCGTTCCGGCAAGGATCGATGCCATCCGCAGCATCATTGATAGCTGATCTCAGTAAGGGGGGTGCCTGATCGAGCCGAGATGGTGCCTTGTAGTCTGTTAACCCCTGGAGGAAACACTCCGCTACTAGGAGGGATCATGCTGGACTGCGCCATTGTCGGGGCTGGGCTGGCTGGACTGGTCGCTGCTCGCGATCTTCGGAACCGGGGTCTGAGCGTCGTCGTTCTGGAAGCCCGAGAGCGTGTCGGTGGAAGGATCGAGAACGGCATCCTGAGCGACGGTCAATACGTCGAGCTGGGGGGCCAATGGATCGGCGCCGGACATGACGCGATCTTTGAGCTGGCTGGGCGTTTTGGGCTGGAAACCATTGGCATCCCGGCGCGCGGGAATCTGTTGGTGAGGGTTCATGGCCGTGCCCTGGAAGTGCCGTCAACCGATGACGCGGAGGAGCTGACCCCCTTCGAGGTCTCGGATCTCAGCCAAGGGCTGTTGCGGCTGCGACGCCTGGCCCGGCGACTGGCTGATGACCTGGCCTGGGTGGCTGCCAATGAGGCCTGGCTGCAGCAGGATCTACGACGTTGGGTCCGCACGAATCTGCGGACCTCCGGGGCGCAGGCCCGGTTCAGTGAGGTCTATGCGGCCGCCTATGGTGCGATGGCTCCGGGCGCGACCCTGCTAGAAGGGCTGCATCAGATCAACTCCGGCCCGAACCTGGAATCGATGCTGGCTAACAATGGTGGCCTCAACCAGCAGCGGGTGGCTGGCGGGATGATGGCGCTGTGCCAGGCCATCGCCGACGACCTCGGTGATGTGATCAGACTGGGCGAGCAGGTGGTGAAGGTCACCCATCATGACAGCGCGGTGGTGACCCTGGCTTCCGGTGAGAAGGTGGAGGCCCGCGCGGTGATTTCGACCCTGCCGCCTCGATTGTCGGTGAAACTGGAACATGAACCCCCGCTCCAGCAGTGGCGTCTAGATGCCGCTGAGAAGGTGGCGGCCGGTAATGTCATCAAGGCCTATCTGGTCTATCCCACCCCGTTCTGGCGGGAGCATGGGCTATCGGGGCAGTCCTCCGCCGACGAGGGTGCGGTGCGGGTGACCTTCGATACCACCTTGGCTGCCTCCCAGCGGGGTCTGCTCATGGGATTCTTCGAGGGGGCCGAGGCTGATTCCCTAGCCCAGCAGTCGGTTGAGGCGCGCAAGAAGGCCTTTATCGATTCCGCCGTGCGCTCCTTCGGGGAGCAGGCAGCCAATCCTGTGGAATACGTGGAGCGGGACTGGACTGCCGAGACCTTCACCGGTGGCTGTCATGGAGCGCATTTCGCGCCAGGCATTTGGACCTCGTCGGGTCCGGTGCTGGCGGCCCCCGATGGCTGCTTGTTCTGGGCAGGAGCGGAGTATTCGGCCAAGTTCAACGGCTATATGGAAGGTGCGGTGCGCTCGGCCGAGGAGGTCGCGGCTGCGGTGGCTCGTCGTATCGCGGCGTGATCAGATGACGGACAGCTCGCCGTCGGCTTGGACTATTATGGGCTGAGCCACCACAATCGTCATATGCGCAAGCCTCATGTTGTCATAATTGGTTCTGGTTTTGGTGGTCTGTTCGCGGCGAAGGCGCTTCGTCGTGCAGACGTGGACGTGACGCTGATCGCACGCACCACCCATCACCTGTTCCAGCCGCTGCTCTATCAGGTGGCTACCGGCATCCTGTCAGAGGGGGAGATCGCACCCGCCACCCGTGAGGTGCTGCGATCGGTGAAGAATGTTACCGTCCAACTGGGGCTGGTCGAGCACATCGATGTGGCTGCCAAGCAGGTTCAGTGGCGGTTCCATGGGCATAACCAGAGCACCAGCTATGACTATCTGATCGTCGCTGCCGGGGCCGGACAGTCCTATTTCGGCAATGACCACTTCGCCCGCTATGCGCCAGGCATGAAGAGTATCGACGACGCGCTGGAGTTGCGCGCCCGGATATTCGGCGCCTTTGAGTTGGCCGAGAACGCCCCAGCGGGCACGGATATATCGCGGCTGCTGACCTTCGCCGTCGTCGGGGCTGGCCCGACGGGGGTGGAGATGGCCGGGCAGATCCGGGAGCTGGCGTCAAAGACCCTGGTTGGGGAGTTTCGTCGTATCGATCCGAAACAAGCCAGGGTGATCCTGATTGAGGGCGGCCCGCAGGTGCTGCCCAGCTTCGGTGCTGACCTGGGCGATTCGGCCCGCCGATCCTTGGAGCGGCGAGGGGTTGAGGTTTGGACCAACACCATGGTCACCGAGGTCGATTCGCGTGGCCTCGTGGTGAAACGTGACGGCACCACCGAGCGGCTGGCGTCGGTGTGCAAGGTGTGGGCGGCCGGGGTTTCCGGTAATCCGCTCGGTAAGGAACTGGCCGAGCAGACCGGGGCCGAGACTGATCGGGCCGGGCGGGTGAAGGTGCAGCCCGATCTGTCCTTGCCCGGCCATCCCGAGGTCTTTGTCGTCGGTGATCTGGCGGCGGTCGATGGTGTGCCCGGTGTTGCTCAGGGAGCGATCCAGGGGGCACGCTATGCCGCCCAGGTCATCAAGGGAGACATCGCAGGGCAGCGCCCCACCACCCCATTCAGCTACAAGGACAAAGGGTCGATGGCAACCATCTCCCGCTTCTCGGCTGTGGTGAGCGCAGGCAAGATCAAGTTCACCGGCTTCCTGGCGTGGGCAGCGTGGCTGGTGCTGCATCTGCTCTACATTGCGGGCTTCAAACAGCGGATGTCGACGCTGCTGCACTGGTTTGTCAGTTTCCTCACCCGGGGTCGTTCCGAGCGGGTGACCACCAACCAGCAGATGGTGGGTCGCCTAGCCTTGGAGGAACTTGGTCAGGGCACCAGCGCCCGCCTGATGAGCGGCGAACAGCCCCGAAGCCTTGAGGATTAGCCGCGTCCAGCCCTTTCACGAGCGTGCCTAAACCTTTCACTAGGGCGTCGCGGACCTACGATGAACCTACCCCGATACGATGTCGGGGCGGAAGGACGGCACACCATGGTGGATGCGGCATTGGGGCGGGCTCGGCTGGTGGCCCAGGGGCTGATCACGCGGCCCTTCGCCAAGCCCGTCGAGGTGGCGAGGGCGTTCGCCGCATCCCAAGCCCAGGATCTTCCCGGGGTGGTGGCCTCCCTGGCCCTGCGCACCGCCGATGGCTCCGTTGAGGCGGTCCTCGAGGCCTTTGAAATCGGCCAGATCGTGCGCGGCTATCCGATGCGCGGCACCGTCTTCCTCACTGCCGCCGCCGACCTCGGCTGGATCACCGAGCTGTGTGCGCCCGCCATGATCCGTCAGTCCGAGCGCATCATGCGCAACCGCGACCTCACCCCCGCCATCCTCGAACGCGCCACCGGGTTGGCCATCGACGAACTGGCCGACGGCCCCGTCCCGCGTGCCCGCATCGCCGAGGTCTGGCAGGAGGCGGGGGTGGCGGAGATCCAGGGCTCGGTCTACCACATGCTTACTCACGGGGTGATGAGCGGCACATTCTGCTACGGACCCCTGCGCGACGGCGACCACCATGTCGCGCTCTGCGAAACCTGGCTGCCCGCCGGCGGGGGGCTCGAGGAGCGATTCAACGGGGACCGCGACGCCGCTACCGCCGAGCTGCTGCTGCGCTACCTGAGCTCCCGTGGCCCCGCGACGCTACGCGACTTCGCCTGGTGGTCCAAGCTGACGCTGACCCAGATCCGCCGCGCCCATGCGTTGATCGCCGACCAACTCGAGGACATCGGTGAGGAACGCTACCAGCGGATTGGGCTGAGCGACGAGGTGGCGGTCGTGGGGCGGGCCGCTTCACGACCGGTGCTGTTGCCTGGCTTCGACGAGTTCATCCTGGGCTACCAGGACCGGTTGTTCGCCCTCACCGAGGCCGACCACCCCAAGCTCGTCCCCGGCAATAACGGGGTGTTTCGTCGCAGCGCCGTCGCGGGCGGCCGGGTGGTGGGATTCTGGAAGTTGGCAGGCACCCCAGCCCGCCGTCGCCTCGATCTGACTCCACTCATCCCGCTTGCCCCTCGCACCGCAGCCACCTTCGAGAAGCTGTTCGCAACCTTCCCGTTCCTATCGGGTTAGCGCTCACATCGCCTCCGGCCCGCGCTCACCGGTGCGGATTCGCACCACCTCGTCGACGGGGGTGGACCACACCTTCCCGTCCCCGACGGCGCCCGTGCGAGCCGCGTCGGCGATCACCTGGATCACCTCGGTGGCCTCGGCGTCGTTCACGAGCACCTCGATGCGGGCTTTGGCGATGAAGTCGATGGTGTATTCCATACCACGGTAGACCTCGCGGTGGCCGCGCTGTCGGGCGTACCCGGCACACTCGGTGACGGTCATGCCCGCCACACCGTGGGTGGCCAGTGCCACCTGCACCGTGGTGAGCATGGTGGGCTGGACGATAGCGGTGATGAGCTTCATGCGTGATTCTCCTTGGAGTCGACGGGGATGACCAGGGTTTGCTTGACGGAATAGGTGGAGTAGCCCACCGAACTGAGGTCGTAACCGGTCTCGGCGTGCTGGGAGTGGTCGATCCCCGCGGTCTCCTCGGCCTGCGGCACGCGCAGTCCCACTACCGCATCCAGCGCCTTCGCGATTCCGAAGGTCACCACGAAACTGTAGACCAGCACGATGGCCGCGCCCAGGAACTGTGCCCACAGCACCGAGAAATCACCGCCATAGAGCAGGCCGCGCGCACCTTCAGCGGTGGCGGGGTCGGCTAGGAACCCGATCAGCAAGGTTCCGGCGAGACCACCAACCAGGTGGACCCCCACCACGTCTAGGGCGTCGTCGAAGCCCAAGCGGTTCTTCAGGCTGATGCCGTAGGCGCAGGCCACGCCCGTCAGCAGCCCGATCGCGGCGGCCCCGAGAGGGCTGACTGATGCGGCCGCCGGGGTGATGCCCACGAGGCCCGCGACGATGCCCGACGCCGCGCCCAGACTGGTGGCGTGTCCGTCGCGGAGGCGCTCGACGAGCAGCCAGCCGATCAGGCCAGCCCCGGGGGCCACCATGGTGTTCATCCAGGCCAGGGCGGCGGTGCCGTCGGCGGCCAGCGCCGAGCCCGCGTTGAAACCGAACCAGCCGAACCACAGCAGCGCGGCCCCCAGCATCACCATGGTCAGGTTGTGGGGACGCATCGGGGTCTTGCGGAAGCCGATACGTGGGCCAAGCACCAGGCATAGTGCCAGGGCGCCGACACCAGCGTTGATGTGGATGGCGGTGCCGCCCGCGAAGTCGATGGCGCCGATGATGTTGGCGATGAAACCTCCCTCGGCCGAGACGCTGTCATCAAAGGCGAACACCCAGTGCGCGGCGGGAAAGTAGACCAGCACGGCCCAGATGCCCGCGAACACCGTCCACGCCAGGAACTTCATACGGTCGGCCACCGCGCCGCTGACCAATGCCACCGCGATGACGGCGAACGCTGACTGGAACCCGACGAAAGCCAGTGTTGGGATCGTTCCTACAGTGGCATCGGGGCTGAGTAGACCAGTGAGGCCGATGAAGTCCAACGGGTTGCCCAGCACCCCGCCCATGGAGTTGCCGAACGCCATGGAAAAACCAACAAGCACCCACAGGATGCCCACCACGCCCATGGTGACGATGGACATCATCACCATGTTGAGGACACCTTTGGCGCGCACCATGCCCCCGTAGAAAAACGCCAGCGCGGGCGTCATGAGTAGGACGAGTGCGGCGCTGATGAGGACCCATGCAGTGTCTCCAGCTGAAATCTCGAATAAACCCATGGACCCCGAGCGTAAGCAGCAGGAGATCGTGGCCGGCAGGCCGTTTCCAGGGATGGACGGCCTCGCCACATCAGCCAGAACAGGAGTAAGACGCGCGCGGATTTATATTGCCTCAAGGATTGGGGTACTACATCGCCTAAATCCAGGCCATCGCAGCCAGGACATGACTCATCAGCAACCCCTCAACCCCGGTGGATGCGCTCCAGCGTGACATGGCCCAATTCGAAGGGCGCTAAATCAGCCCATTGGCCGTCGAAGACGAACTCAGCGAAGGTCGCAGTGGGGAACCAGCACTGCAACTGATCGGCCTGTGTGTGATCGGTGGCGTAGCTGAGCTGGGCCGCCAGCGCCGGAATGGACGGGGCATGGCCGACGACGATCAGCCCAGAGATGGCGGGGTCGGTTTCCGCGATATAGCTGAGGATGGCATCGGAGCCTGCGTAGTACAGGTCGTCGAGATATTCCACGGGGATGTCGAGTTCGGCGTCATCCAAGACATCCGCATATTCGGCGTTGAGGTTCAACCCCAGCTCCGCGAAGGTTTGCCGAGCCCTGGTGGCGGTGGAGACCAGGGCATATTCGAGGCCCGCCTCACGCAGCAGGATTCCGGCGTTTCGGGCATCAGCGATCCCCTCGGGGAGAAGCTCCCGTGCGTGGTCGCCGTTGGGATGGTGGGCCTGGGTTTTCGCGTGGCGCATCAGCACGAGTCGTTTCATGGGCTGATTTTACGGGCTCCGGTCAGGGCTTGGGCTCTCACCCCACCGAAGCGACGGCGGGTTTGGCTGCCACGATGAGGTCACGCACGATGGAGGAGTCGACGCGATGCTGGAACCGATCCCAGGCTCCGCCGCTTCGCACCTCAAGTCCGCTGTCGGTCAGCATGGCCGCTAGCTCTTCACGGGGCAGGGTGAGGGTATTCCAGCTCATCCCCAGCGCACCACCGGGATGCAGCTGACCAGCCCATACCGGGATGGTTTCGGCTAGCAGCCGCCCGGGGGTGCGGGAACGTCGTCCCTGACTCGTGGCCCCATGCACCACCCCGTAGGGGGCGTCGGTGACGACGGCGTCGAAACGTTTCTTGCCGTAGAGCGCCCCGGAGTCGCGGGCATCACCGGTGAATACCGTAGCCAGCTGCTCGCGGCGCTCCCAATTCAGCCGCACATCGAAGCGACGCCCGATGGTACGGCCGTCGCGCCGAACCGGGTTGATCGCGGCCGAGTGCTTGATCCGTTTGCGCCGCAGATAGGTTTTGTAGAACGCGGCCATCTGCTCGAATGCTTTGTCGTCGGCCTCAACCCCGAAGGCATCGCAGCCGGCGATCAGCGCCGTCGAGATCGTGGTGCCGCGCCCCGCCATCGGATCCAGGACGCGGTAGGGCAGCGGCCGCTGGGCGACGGCTAGGGTGAGGTTCAGCAGCAACCGGGTGAACTGCTCATTGGTCTTGCCCTGGTATTTCGGGATGGTCACGAGATCCTCGGCAAGCATCGCCACCTGCGGCAAGGCGAGTGGCCGCAGCATGTGGCCGTCGTATTCGAATAGCGCGAAGGCCGAGGACTGCCCCGCCAGGGTGCGCAACTCGTCGTGCCCGAGCCGCTCGGCGGTGAAACCCAGGTAGGGCACCCCGGCCACGTGCACC
>JBHAEB010000101.1:0-15321 GCA_041855345.1 Arachnia sp.
TAGACGCCGTGGACATTGCCGAAGGTGAGGGCGGTGATGTAGCGGCCCTTCTCACCCAGGCCCAGTACCTCAGCGGTACGCATGCCGTCCTCGACGGTGGTGTACAACTTGTCGTTGATCTCGGCGGCGACTCCGTCCTCTTCACCACCGACAACACCAACCTCGATTTCGAGGATGATATTGGCCTTGGCGCAACGCTCAAGCAGCTCGTCGGCGATGCTCAGGTTCTCAGCCATCGGCACGGCTGAGCCATCCCACATATGGGACTGGAACAGGGGCAGCTGACCCCGAGCCACCCGCTCCTCAGAGATCGCAAGCAGTGGACGCACGAAGCTGTCCAGCTTGTCCTTGGGGCAGTGGTCGGTGTGCAGGGCGACGTTGATGGGGTAGTTCTTGGCGACTTCCTGGGCGAAAGCAGCGAAGGCGACCGAACCGGCGACCTTATCCTTGATCGTGGGGCCGGAGAAGTACTCGGCACCACCGGTGGATACCTGGATGATGCCGTCGGAGCCCGCCTCGGCGAAGCCCTGGAGCGCGGCATTCAGCGTTTGGGAGGAACTCACGTTGATGGCCGGGTAGGCAAACCTGCCTTCCTTGGCCCGATCGAGCATCTGGGCGTAAACCTCAGGGGTTGCAACTGGCATGATGCCTCTTTCCTAGGCGAGAACTTGGTGAGGCCAGCCTATCGCGCCAGCCATCAGTGGTGGAGCCAGGCTCAAAGTTGACCGCTGCACTTGGTCAAATCATCTTGTCCATCGCTGAGACGTCGAGCCGGATTCGCCCCATGGAGCGGGCCAGCACCGCCGAATCGATGGCTGCCGGCATCGCGTCGAGGAAACTCAATGGGATCGCGGCTGCTCGGTTACCCGCGACCTCCATGATCAGTTCCGGTCCGGCCCCCAGCGAGGAACCAGCGAGCTTCAGCCCAGTGATCTGGCTCCAGCGGGCCATCACCGGCTGGGGGTGACGAAATTCGATCCCCTCACCATCGATGAACAGGGCAACCCCATCACCAATCGAGGCCAGATCCCGTTTGGCTCGGGCTAGGGCCCACAGCGTGATCCCCATCCGAATGGCGGTACCGATGGCCCACAACACGACAGCGGTTGGCAGGGCCCACGACGGCCAATCTGCCGTGAAACCCCGCAGCGGCCCCACCCACAACAGCACGAAGACCAGCAGGGTGCCGGCTGCGAAGATCGTATGAAGTTTCCAGGCGGCACGTTGTTTAGAGACCCGAGCCGCCGTTGGCAGCGGGGTCAGCTGGATAGCGAAGCGATCCGACATGGGCTCACCCTAGCTGGCTTCGCAGCTGGCTGAGTCGCCAGTGATACATCGCGATCGCGGCGGCCGCACCGGCATTGAGGGATCGAGTCGAACCCTGCTGGGTGATCGCGACCAGCATGGAACAGCCCGCAACCATCGCGTCGGTCAGCCCCGGACCCTCGGAACCGAAGATCAAACAGCAGTGTTCTGGCAGCCGGGTCTCCTCCAAGGGCACAGCGCCTGGCAGATTGTCCACACCGATCGGGGTGATGTGACGTTCGGCTAGCCAGGAAAACAGCGATTCCTCGTCCTCGTGGTGTACCACATGGAGGTACCTGTCGGTCACCATCGCGCCGCGACGATTCCACCGTCGCCTGCCCACGATATGCACCGCCGCAACATTGAAAGCATTGGCGGTGCGCACGATCGAACCAATGTTGAAATCGTGCTCCCAATTCTGGATTGCGACGTGCAACCCGACGCGGCTGCGATCCAGATCCGCCACGATGGCCTCAAGCCGCCAATACCGGTAGCGGTCAATGACATTGCGGCGATCCCCCTGGGCCAGCAGCTCGGGATCGTAGTGCTCCTCGGTGGGCCAAGGCTGTGGGTGCGGCCCCACCCCAACCTGAGGGGCTGTGGGGTCCTCCAGTTCCTCGCTCACTGCTGCAAACCCAGATCGCTGAGGCCCAGGGCGTAGCGATATTCCAGTCCTGCCTCAGCCACCTTCTCGGCAGCCCCGGTATCGCGATCCACGACCACGGCGACGGCGACCACCTCACCGCCAGCCTCACGCACCGCCTCCACCGCGGTCAGCGCGGAACCTCCTGTGGTGGAGGTGTCCTCCACCACCAGCACCCGACGTCCAGCCACATCGGTGCCCTCAATGCGACGCTGCATCCCGTGGGTTTTGGCTTGTTTGCGGACCACGAAGGCATCCAACCGTCCCCCGCTGGCGGCCCGGGCATGAAGCATCGCATAGGCCACCGGGTCAGCCCCCAAGGTCAGCCCGCCAACGGCGTCGAAGTCAAGGTCGGCGACGAGTTCGTTCATTACCCGCCCCACCAGCGGCGCGGCCGCACCGTCGAGGGTGACGCGGCGCATGTCGACGTAGTAGTCGGCTTCCTTCCCAGAGGCCAACACCACCCGGCCCCGCACGATGGCGAGATTGTGGACGGCGTGGATCAACTCTTGGCGATCGGTCATTTCATCTCCGTTGCGGTCAGCACCCCGAAGGCCACTAGGCGATCGGCAGTGGGGACGGTGTCTTCGCAGGTGGTCAGGGTCAGCAGCGCATGGGTGGCGATACGATCCGGCTGGCCTGGAACCGGTTCCAGCACCCAACTGTCCGAATCGGTCACGGTCAGCTCGCTGGCGGGGCTGAGTAACTCATAGGTGAATCGGGCATCACGGGTTTCCACCACGATTTCGCTGCCCGTCGGGAGATCGATCAACCCGGCAAAGGCGCCACCATCGACCAAACAGTGGCCGGCAACAGCGAAATTGCCCACCTGACCGGGCTGGGCGCCACCGAGATACCAACCAAGAGCCCCTTTCAAATGGTCAGCATCGGTGCCAGCCACTACCGCATAGCTGCCCTCACCCCAGAGCTGCGGGATCTGCATCCGCCACAGCGCCTGACCAGGCTCGGGGTCGGTGATCGGGGCTAAGGGTTTAGGTGCCGGGTTGGCCTGCCAATATGCCATGACCTCAGCGAGGGTCTCACGATGCCGCTGCTCGGCAGCATTGGCCGCTAGCTGGCCCGCAATCAGCACTCCCCCGATGGCCAGCCCCACCACGACGAGGACGATGATGACCCACAACCACAGCCGGGGGCGGCGGGTTGTGGTGGCCTGGGTCATGGCGCCCATTGTGGCATCTTCGCTCATGAGAACCAGAGTTTGCTTCCGGTTGGGGGTGGCGAGGACAGGGCATTGGCGTCGGTGAAGGGGGCTGCCGACCCGATCCATCCGCGAACCTCAGAGCCGCTCAGCCACCGGTAGGGATAGGCCTGGGCTGCGGTGGCGCGACGCAACGCCGCCAGGTCGAGCCGATGATCGCTGCCGGAAACCACGAGATTTCCGAATCGTCGTCCCTTGAAGACCGCCGGCTCTGCCCCCACAAGGAGGTGACGCCAACGCTCAGCGATCCCCGCCACGACTCGTTTAGACCAGGAGAAAGGCGCGATATCGGTGAGGTTATAGATCACCACCCGGCGGCCTCGACCGACTCGGGTCAGCTCATCAAGGAACTCGACGCTGACCAGATCGGCGGGCACTTGGGCACCATCGAAGGCATCAACCACCACCAGGTCGGCATAGTGGGCTGGCATTGCCGCCACCCCGGTACGGCCGTCGACGTCGCGGACCTTGATCCCTGAGCGTCGCGGTAACGGGATTTTGTGCCTCACCTGCCGGGTCAACTCGGCATCGGGTTCACACACCAGTTGCGCAGTGGCCGGGCGTCGCCATTCCAGCCAGCGCGGGATACTCATCCCGGCACCGCCGATGTGGACGGCCCGCAGCCGGATATCGGGATCGGTATCGATCAGCAGACCCTCGATGAGCAGGCAGATGTGGCTGACATATTCGAAGAGCAGATAGTCGGGTCGGCTCGGGTCCACCCAGGATTGGGAGGCCTCACCAAAAACCACCCGGAATGCCCCAGGATGATCCGGGTCGGGCAGCAGTCTGCGATCAGCCATTGGCGCACCCAGTGGCAGGCTCTGAGACCGATCCTCGCTGCCTGCGCAGCACCACTTGGATGCAGGTCTCCTCCCCTTGGACTGGGACGATGATGGTGGGCACATCGACGCTCTGCTGAGCATCGGCGCCATCGGCTCCGACGATGGTCACCAGGTAGGAGTCGGAGGGTTGCGGGTCGGGGTTGACCCATTCGAATTGGACTGCCTGTCCAGTGACCTTGCCGGTGACCTTCTCCACCGGAGGTACCGATGCGGAACCCCGATCCACCGTCGGCTCGGCCTGCGCCCCCGGACCGATAATGCCGTTGAACCACAGCACCGTCACCGTCGCTGCGGCCACGATCAGCGAGGCGCCAGCCATGAGCAGGGTGCGATGGCGACGCGATTTCGCTTGGGCCTGGGCGGTTTCTTCCGGATTGGGTTGACGTTTCCGGGGGGTCGGCACCGGCAGCCCCTCCACGGGACGCAATCCGGCGCTGGCGAAACCGGTACCGCGACGCTGCACCCCGGGGGCTGGGGCCCCGGTGGAGATCCCTGGTGGGGTGGGGTCGAAGGCCAGACTCATTGGATCGTTGAAGGTATAGCTACCAGTCAGTGAGGACATCCCCATGGTGTAGGAGCCGGTAACCATGGATCCGCTTTCGGTGCCGTGGCTCAGTCCGTAGGCGTGATGGTCGTCGCTATCTGTCAGCACATCGACGGGGGTGACGGGCATCCCCTCGGCACCTTGAACGGCTTGAATGGCGCGTGCGAATTCCAAGGCGGAGCTGTAGCGGCGGGCCGGATGCCCAGCCATGGCGGTGCTCAACACCTGCTCTAGCATCTCGGGCACATCGGAGCGGCCGGTGCGGGGAGCGACGAAGGTGCGGGCCCGCTCCCGCAGCGCATGCCGGTCGTTGTCGCCACCGGGCAGGGCCAGCGGACTGCGTCCCACGAGCATGGCCCACATGGTCGCTGCCAGCGAAAACACATCACTCCACGGGCCAGCCTCAAGGGCCGAATTGGGATGCATCTCGGCAGGGGACCACAGCGGGCTCAGCGCATTGGCAGCCGCCGCCACATCCTCGGCGGCAGAGATACCGAAATCGGTCAGTGCTGGACGCTGGAACCCGGTGAACAAGATATTGGCAGGCTTGATATCGCGGTGCAGGATCCCTTGCCGATGGACGGTCTCCACCGCGCCAGCCAATTGGACGGTGTATTCCATCGCCAATGGCGTCGCCAGCACCCGGTGTGAGACCCGAGCCCCCAGGTGGGCGGTCGAACACTCCTCCATCACTAGATAGGGCCGGCCATCGGCGGACAACCCGGAGCTGTGGATGGTGACGATATTGGGGTGGCCAGACAACCGGGCCATGAGTACAGCCTCAGCCGCGAAGGCATTGAAGCTGGCCTCATTGACGGTGCGGTGCAGTACCTTGACCGCGACCCCTCGGTTGAGTGAGTCGCGGTAACGAAAAACATCGGCGAAGCCGCCGCCGCCGAGCCATTCGATGAAGGTGAAGCCCGGGATCTCGGGTGGTGTGGTGCGCTGGGCCATCACTAACCCCCCTCCATATGCGGCGGCTCAGACATCTCCCAGATTACGGTGGCCTCCGCTTCCTCATAGTCCGGGGTATCGTCGCTGAGATCAGCGACCTGGGATTCGGCCTGCAAGCAGTCGAGCACGATGAGGGTGATGTTGTCGTGGCCACCGGCTGCCAGAGCCAGTTCCAGCAGTTCCTCGGCGGCCCCTTGAGGATCGGCGATCTCGGCCAGGCTGGCTCGCAACAGCCCGTCGTTTAATTCCCTGGTCAAACCGTCGCTGCAGATCAGCAACCTATCTCCGGCATGGGCTTTAAGCAGCCACTCATCGGCGATGGGATGTTCCACTCCCGCGCCCAGGGCCCTGGTGATGGCATGGGGTGACCCCTCGAAACCGGCCTGCCCGGCGGTGTGATCGACGCTGAGTTGCCGCAGCTGCCCCGCACGCAGCAGATACACCCGAGAATCGCCGATATTGAAGACCAACCAACAAGGCATCCCACCGTGAAGGGACAGGGCCACCCCGGTGATGGTGGTGCCGGGGGCCTGCGCCCCGGTGGCCAACGCCTGCACCTGCTCGGCCGCCAACGCAACCGTGTTGCTCAGCAACTCCCGCCTCACCCACTGCTGGTCCAGCAATTGAGAAAAGGCCGCCACCGCCTGCGCGGAGGCCTGCTCCCCGTGGGCATGCCCACCCATCCCATCGGCCACCAGGAAGATCGGGGCCTGGGCCAAAGCGGCGTCTTCGTTATTGCGACGCACCTTGCCGGGATGGCTCACCAGGGCATGACGCACAGCGATGGCGGGGGCGCTCACAGCGACAGCTCCAAGCTCCGGCCACCGAAGTGCACCACATCGTCGGGATTCAATAGCCACGGTTCATTGGGGACGAGTTTGATCCGCTGTCCTCGGGAATCGACGAAGACCCCGTTGGTGGCGCCGGTATCCATCACCAGCACACCGTCAGGTTCCGGGATGAGCAGCAGATGGGTCTTCGACATGCGTTTGGTGCTGTCGAGCACTGCCACGCACCGGGCCGTCGGGAAATTCTCTGGCATCAATGGATTGCGACCTAACACGATCGGGCAATCCACCTCGATGATGCGGCCGTCGTCGAGAATCACCTCCGGGAGGCAATGTGAGGCCCGTCGTCCTGGGGTTGCTTCAGGGGCCGTGTTCTCCTCACCAGACCAATCGGCCAGCAGGATCGCCCGCTGGGCGCGAGCAGTGGTGAGATCACTCTCCAACTCTGCGGGGCTGCTCTGCGGCGCTGGCCATGGCATGGGAGTGGGTCCCATTGCGGCTGGCGCTGGGAAGACCTGAGGCTGGTCCTGCTCTGGGAAGGGGGTGTGGCTGCTTGGTGGCGCCGATTGCGGGGCCGGGGGTGCAGATTGTGGGATCGGCGAAACAGGCTGGGGGGCCGACGGAGCAGATTGTGGGATCGGCGAGACAGGCTGCGGGGCGGAGGCAGCAGAACGCGGAACCGGCGAAACAGGCTGCGGGGCCGACGGAGCAGATTGTGGGATCGGCGAAACAGGCTGCGGCGCCGAGGCAGCAGAACGCGGGATCGATGACACCGGCTGTGGCGCCGAGGCAGCAGAACGCGGAACCGACGACACAGGCTGCGAAGCCGACGGGCCAGCCGGGGCTGAGAGGTTGCGCATGGGTCCTGGCATCGGCAGCTCGGCGGCTCTCATTCCAGCATGATCTGGGACGAACCGTTCCCGCATGGGGGCTGTCACCGGCGCTGGAACGGTGTTGGGTACCGCAACGAGGTTGAAGATCCGGTCAAACCAATGCTGCCCGTCGCGATAACTGAACCAGGCCACCAGCATCCCCAACCCAAGGGTGCAGACCTCGAAGATCCCCTGCACCAGGGTACGGATCAGCAACAAAAAGCCACTGGCACGATTGGTTCGGGTGTCCACGAACCGAAAACCGACTAGACGACCCCCGAGTGTGGTGGAGCTGGACAGCATCACCATGGCGAACATCAACGCCAGGCTGATCCCGAGCAGCCAGCCGACGATTTCCATGATGAAACGAACCGCGTCAATGCTCACAAACCTGGAGGTCAGGATCAACACTGCCGGGATAGCGATCAACACAAGGTGGATGATGCGGGCCTTCATCCGTTTCCCCTTGGGCACGGGGGAGGCCACCATCGCCCCGAATTGCCTCGGCATTATGTACTCCTTCGATCCTTAGATCCCCGGCCGCGGCGGTGGTGGGTACGCGCTGATGGTCGTGGGTGGGTGCGTTCTCGCCGTAACGACCTCCAAGAGAAGATCGCGACTGGGCGAGCGTACCAAGGTCTGGTACTCAACAGGGAACGTTTAAGGGCGATGGCGTGTGACCAAATCGCACCTCGGGCTGCCTCATCGGGTTGTTCATGGCTAAACACATACCGATCGACCACGCCCGCGAGGGGGGTGATCGCCACCCCATCGTGTGTGGATTCAACCCGGGAGGCTGCCTCTCGACGGGTGAGTTCGGGTCGCGGTACGAAGCCGAGATCACGGGCGCGATCGACGACCTCATCCCAGGCCCCCACCACTTGGGCCGTGGGATCGGGGCTGCTGCGGCGGCGACGAAGCCGAACCGCTTTCACCGCGAGGATCAGTAGCAATGGCAGCGCCAGCACAGCGAGGATCCCGGCCGCCACCGCCACCGCAGTCAGCACCGGATGGGGGCCTTGATCCTGATCCTTTCGCTCATCCAGATCGACTGGTTCCTCCTCGGCGGTGACCGGATCTGGTTCCAGATGCTCTGGGGGTGCTGGCGGAGGATCGACGCGCGGCTTGGGCTTCGGTTTGGGATCAGGGTTCTCCAGATCGGGTTCCCGATCGGGGGTTGGGTCGAAACTCACCCAACCGACTCCTTCGATATTGGCCTCCACCCAGACGTGAGCGTCGGCGCCGGTGACCTGCCAGGTCTGGCCGGGATCGGAGTCGGGGTAGAAACCCAACACCACCCGGGTGGGGATGCCACGCGAGGAAGCCATCAGTGACATAGCGGCGGCGTATTGTTCGTCGTCGCCAACCCACTGGTCCTGGTTGAACATATAGGCCAGCCGTTCCGCGCTGTGCCCGGCTCGGGAGTTCTCCTCGGCGCCATTGGAGTAGTAGCCGTTCTCGCGTAGCTGTTCCGCTATCTCACTCAACGCCTCATAGGGGCTAGTCGTATCCGCCGTCCAGGTCGCGGCGAGCTGCACCAGCACCTCTGGGATCCGCTCCACCTCGGCTTGGTCGTTGAGGCTGGCTGCTTCCCCGCTGCTCGTCGACGAGGTGGGCTGGGTCAACGGTTCGGCGTCGATCACCACCCCACTTCCTGAGCTGAACCGAGCAGTGGTCAACGCCTGATGGGAGGCCTCATTGACATAGAGTCCCCGCCCTTGGGAGGCCGCATTCGCACCGTGAAACTCGATATAACTGGGCTGGCCGAAACTGGGCACCCACACATCGTCGTAGGCATTGGCGGTGATCGTGCTGCTGGTCAAGGTGCCCTGGGGCTGCCATGGCAGCTCCCGACCGACCCGCAGGAACCGCCCGGTGTCCTCAGTGACGCTGAACACCTCACCATTCCAGTGATCCATCACCGCCAATCTGAGCCGAGCATTGGCCGGCACCCCGGAGACGGTGAAGAGCACCTCCTCAGCCTGGTTGAGTGAATAGAACCGGTATTTCACCAGGGGCGATGGATAGCCGCTGAGATCCAGCGGGGGTACGACGATATCCCGCAGCACCTGCCTGTTGATGCGGTCAGCAACAACAGCCTCCACACTCGCGGCCACACCGCAACCCAAGGCGATCACCAAGCCCGCTGACAGCAGCTGCCAGGTTCGGCGATTCATCCCGGCTGGCCGCGACATCAAGAAGGTCGCATTGGCCACCCCCATCGCCGTCATCCGGTGAGCGATGCCCCACGCCAGGATGCCGCTACCCAATCCCAGCCCAAGCCACAGCGCATGGGGTGAGGTGTTAATGCCGAAGGCGATGGCAAATCCCAGCCACAACACCGGGATCAGAATCGGCCACACCACGGCCCTGGTGTGGCGCACGATACCGACCATCGTGATCGAGCAGATCAGACCGACGAGCAACGGCACCGCCTGCGGTCCGGGCACATCCCCGGCGGGGGCGGCGACCGTCACCAGATCCCCAAATCCCTGATAGGTCAGGTGGGTCAGCCGGATCACGGTGTTCAGCGTCGGGGCCGCCCCATTGAGGGTCTCTGGTGCCGCGATCGGCCCGCCGACAAGGTAATAGCCCAGGATCCCAGCGATCACCCAGGTCAGTGGGGTGGCTCGTAGCCAGCCTCCCACCAGCACGATGACCGTCCCCAAGGTGATGCCGACAAGACCAGGGATAGCCCCCCGGGCATCACCGAAGACCGGTTGGAAGGCCAACGCCCCGGGGATCAGTAAGGCCCACGCCCCGAGGGTGCGCGCCAGATAGGTGGTGGTTCGACGCCTCATGTCAGACTCGCCACGATTGTCTGCAGATCGTCTAGCCGGGAAAGATCTGAGATCACCAGATCCCCCACCCGGCGTCGAGCCAAGCTCGCTTCACCTTGGCATCTCATCGCGAAAGCCATGATGCCGGGACTCAGCGCCAGCTGCGCCGCCCGCAGTTTCGCCGGATCTGTGGTGCCGGTGACGAAGGCCGCCACCGAGATCCCCGGCTCACCGGCATGCCGCAAGACGAGCTGCCGCAGATCGCCGCCTTTGGCGCTGAGCTGCACCCCAGCCAGCCGGTCTAGCAGCCCGATGGCGCCACGGAAATTCACCAGCCCCGCCGAGGTGCACAGTGTGACTTGGCGTTCCTGACGCAACGCCGATACCCCTAAGGATCCAGCCACCGAGACGGCTAATTCGAAGTCCTGCGGGCTGTCATAGTCGGATTGGAGGGTCGACAGCAGGATCAGCAGATGGGCCCGCATCGTCTCCTCAAATTGGCGCACCATCAAGGTTCCGGTGCGGGCCGTGGTCCGCCAATGGACTGAGCGACGATCATCGCCTGGCTGGTATTCCCGCAGGGTATGGAAGGTGACATCGGAGGAGGACAGATTCGAGGTGGCGATACCCTCAACATCTCGAAGAAAACCGATGGCACCAGCCTCGATAAGAACTACCTGGGGGTGGACGAATAGTTCGATGGCTTCGGAGAGTTGTTTGCTGCGGCTGGCTAGTACCAGGGGATCGGTCTGCACGGAACGCAACGGCCCGATCTGCATCACTCCCCGGGTGGTGGCGGGAATGGTGAAGGGTTCAATGTGGCGTTGGCCGGGAACTAGCGCACCGACGTGGAAGCTGGCTACCGCGTCGTCGATAGGCAATTCCAAGGTCGCGCTGCTGCTTGGCCGGTCCCCGGCGGCATAGATTTGGGCGTTGCCGGTGGCTACATCGCCGACGACCACTCGTGGCCGATCCAACACCAGCTCAGCCCGATGGTCACCTCGTCGCAGAATGGAGACGACAGCGACCACGACAGCCACCGCAGCCATCACCCACAGGATCCGAAATTCTGCCCAGCCCCACAGCCAGCCGGGTACGAAGGTGATCACCACGCCGGTGATCACCAACCACCCCCATGGTGTGATCGTTCCCAGGGCAGACTGGCCCTGGGATGATTCAATGGGCTGCACCGCAGGGGACACTAGCTGGCAACCTGCTGGGCGGTCGGGACTGGCACCGCAGTCAGCACCCGGGCGATCACGTCCATCGTGGTAGCCCCAGCGAACTCGGCTTCTGGGGTGAGGATCAGGCGGTGAGTCCACACCGGGGCCGCCAACTCCTTGACATCATCGGGGAGCACATAGTGCCGACCATGGGCCGCAGCCCACACCCGGGCGGCCCGCACCATGGCGATAGCACCGCGGGTGGAGACCCCCATAGCGGTGTCGGGGTCCTCTCGGGTGGCGATCACCAGCCGCTGAATGTAGAGCAGAACCAGCCTGTCGATGTAGTTCTCACGCACCGAGTCGATCATCTCCGCGACCGCTTCTTGGGCTAGCACCGGGCGCAGCCGCCGGGACCGGTCAGGCTGCCCAGCCCCGGCAAGCACCTGTAGCGAGGCTTCAAGATCCGGATAGCCGATGGCGGTTTTCATCAAGAACCGGTCCAGCTGAGCCTCCGGCAGCCGGTAGGTTCCGGCCTGTTCGATGGGGTTCTGGGTGGCGATCACCATGAAGGGACGCTCGGTGGGATAGCGCTGGCCGTCGACGGTGACATGGGCCTCCTCCATCACCTCCAGCAGGGCGGACTGGGTCTTCGGGGAGGCCCGGTTAATCTCGTCGGCCAGCACGATCGAACTGAAGATCGGCCCATGATGGAAGGTCCACCTGGAGGTGGCCTGGTCATACATGGTGACCCCGGTGATATCGGAGGGCAGCAGATCTGGGGTGAATTGGATGCGGTTATGGGATCCGTGTACCGAGGCGGCGATAGCCCTAGCCAGCGCGGTCTTACCGGTGCCTGGGGCATCCTCCAGCAATAGATGACCCTCAGCCATCATGCAGGTCAATGCCAGCTGAATCACTGGCTGCTTACCCAGCAAGGCTTCACCGATGTTATTGGTCAACCGCACGAAGGTGTCGGCAAAAAACCCGGCCTGTTCGGGTGTCATGGTCATGTCAATACCTCATCCATCATTGACCGAACAGTAGCTGGTGATATCGGTTCCCTCACGGCTGATGTGGTCCTCGTCGCTAAATAACCACTCCGAGAACTCTTCGGTCACGCTGCCGGTTTCATTGGGGGCATCCAATTCCACCTGAGCTGACTGCCCAGTTCGGGGACGGATCACGGTGCAGATGGTGGGTGATCCAGGTGACAGCCGTTCACCCACGAGCCGGATTTGGTGGCAGGTCCGATCGTCGTCATCGTCGCATTCCACCTCCGTACCCCGCATCATCATCACCCGGGGCGGATCCCAGGTTTGGCCACAGACCTCGGTGCTCCACGGCCCCCAGACCCCGTATTCGTTCAACGCCCGCGCAGTAGCACAGAACTCCTGGGAACGACCAGAACCGCGGCTGACTCCCCCGGTTAAATGACCGGAGTCGAAGACCTCGTCGTTGATCCGCACCTCAACCCGGGTGATGGCCGCACCATTGCTGCGGTTGGGGATGGACCAGTTGACAGCAACCTGGTTGGGGTTGGTGATCTGCTTCACCGAGACTTTGGGGCTTTCCGGAGGGCTGTACAGGGTCACGCCTGCCTGGATGCTGCCGCCCGGGTATTCCTTACCCAACACCGTCGCAATCGCGGTGACGGTGACCGTGACCTGGCCTCCTGCCGCAAAGGCTGGGCTAGAGACGGTGTTGCGACCAGGGTTGAGGGCTCCAGAGTAGCCAGCGGCACTCCACCGGTAGCTGATCTCATCGGCCTTGAGGCCCTCACCGGAGGCAGCACCCAGTTCCATCACCACCTCGCCTTCCCGGCCGGAGGGGGCGACGGTCAAACTCGATGGGGCGCTGGGCGCGGTGAATGCCCGGACCGGCTCCGAGGGCGGTGAGGGCTGGGACCACAGCCCCGACCGGTTGGTTGCCACCACCTGGAAGGTGACATTTGAGGTGCTTGGGGGCATATCGACGGTGCAGCTGAGTTCCTGCTGCTGAGCACAGACTTGGCCACCATTGGAGGCCAGCACCTTGTAAGAGAAGGAATCGTCGCCGTTGGCGGTGGTAGGTGGCTGCCACGAGATAGTGGCGCGGGCACTGACCCCGGAGGCCTGCTGATCCATAACCACGCTCGGCGCCTGGAGACCCGACGGCGCACCCACGGGAACCACAGTCGCTGAGGGGTCGCTCACTGGTGCCGCGATCTGCTGGTTCGCGTCGGTTAACGCATTGTGGGCGGTGACCGTGAACCAATAGGAGGTGCCGTTACTCAGGCCCGATATCACCGCGCTGGTGGCGGTAGTGGTGGTGGTGGCGCCACCGGGATAGGTCGTCACGGTGTAACGCGTCACCGGGGAGGCTCCATCCAGCAGCGCGGGCGCCGACCAGCTCAACTTCACCTGCCGGTCCCCCGCCTCCGCAACCGGCGGGGCGGGTTTAGCTGGCAGCGCATCCGCCCAGATCGGGTTACTGGGCGCGGAGGGCTGGGAGCGGGCGTTGAGGTCCGTCTCGGCCACCTGTGCCGTGACGGTGAAGGTATAGCGGGTGCCATTGGTGAGGTTGGGAATATCGCAGCTGGTTTGCAAACCACATTGCTGGCTGCCGCCGTTCCAGGACACCAGATATCCCGTCGGCGTCGCCCCACGCCAGCTGGCATGGGTCCACGACACCCTCGCGGTCCGAGAGCCGATATAGGTGGCGGTGACCCCGGTGGGGGTGGCGGGAACATCCTTGACGATGACCCGGATCTGGCCGCTGCGTTCCCGCGTCGGATCCTTGGTGGCATCCGCTAGGCGGAAGGAAACCACGATTTCCTCGGCGGAGTTGTTCTCTGGGGTCACCGAAATGGTGGTGCCATTGACACTCAACGCTCCCGGTCCACGCACCTGGGGTGTGCCCACCAGGCTCAGTTCCCCACCGACATCGGCGAAGGGATTGGTCACCAGCCGGGCTAGGTCGAAACTGACCGAACTGCCCACCCGGCCATCGCGTTCCACCAGCTCGGGGATCACCATGGTTGGCCGGGTCGAGGACACCAAGGTCACCGGGATCGTCATCGGTACCGGGGCGGTGACCCCATCAGAGACCTCCACCGTGACATAGGAGACGGCGCCGACGGTGGCATCGGTGGGGGCTTTGAGGGACAGGTCCTGGCCATGGATATCGGCCTCCACCACCCCATCGACACTGGTCAGGGCGTAGGTCAACTTAGCCTGATCGCCGGGATCAGGGTCCGAGACCATCGCCGCCAGGGAGAACCGCTGCTCCGGTTCGCCGGGAGCCACCTGCAAATCATTGGGCCGCACCACCGGCTGGGACTGGCCCGCCGAGTGGACTTCAATGTTGAGGTTGATCCGGGCCTTCATCGCGCTAGGGTCACTCAACCCGTCGCCGTCGGTGACCTCAAAGGAAACACTGGTGACACCATGGAAATCCAGGGCCGGGGTGAATCGCAGGGTGGTGTCGCTGAGCACCTCTACCCCACCGTTACCGACTGCAGGGTCACCACCAGGTCCTGCGGTCACCGAATCGACGCTGGTGATCTTGGCGCTTCGTCCCGGACGGCACAGCACCCAGTCAGCCACATTGATGGTGAGCGGCTGACCGGCAACCACCGTCGGCGGATCCTTGGTGACGTCCACCTGGGGTGGTGCCTCACGTCCAGGCACCACGATCACGGCTTGAGAACTCATCCCATCAGGGTCGGTGATGGTATACAGCCAAATCTGCCGCTCATCTGCCACCGGCAGGGTGATCACACCGTTATTGACCTTTGCCGGAGCTGGGGCTGTCACGACGAGATCAGAGACCGCCCCATCGGGATCGGAGTCGTTATCCAGCACCGACACCTCGACCTCATCCACGCCGTTGATCGCGGAGGGCAAGACCACATCGTCGCGGGCGACGGGGGCCACCGGGGCGACATTCGGATCCACCGTCAGATTCACCACCCCTTGGGCGCTCAAGCCCCGCCCGTCGGTATTGGTGTAGACCAGTTGATAGTGGCCTGGCTCGCTTGGGGTGACCACCACGATTCGCTGCTGGGTCACCTGAATCTCCGGTTGCCAACCCTCGACCGCTGAGGCTACGGTTCCGGCGACGAACTCCACCTTGTCGCCATCTGGATCGAAGTCGTTGAGGAGCGCCGGGATCTCCAATCGCGTTGAGGGTCGCGCAGAGACCTCATCTGGTACCGCCACCGGCGA
>JBHAEB010000102.1:0-6020 GCA_041855345.1 Arachnia sp.
GAAGGAGCAACCGCCCCGGAAACTCTCAGGCCCCAGGACCGCGACGATGGAACACTCTGGAAAGAGGCCCACCGGGCCCGCCGAAGGATGAAACGATCTCAGGCATCAGCGACAGAGGGGGCTCCGGGTGGGTGACCACCCCTCATCGCCATGGCGGCGGAAAGGAGTCTTGTATGTTAAAAACCACAGCGCTTCACGCGCTCCACATCGAACAAGGTGGGCGCCTTGTGGATTTCGCCGGCTGGGAATTGCCTGTGCAATACACCAGCATCAATGCCGAGCACCTCCATACCCGCGCAGCGGCGTCCCTCTTTGACGTCAGTCACATGGGTCAGGTCCAGGTGCATCCCCTCTCGGGTGATATCGCCGATGCCGCCGCGGCCCTAGAGACGCTGATTCCGGCCAGCGTCGCGGGCCTATCCCAGGGTCGGCAGCGTTATGGGTTGTTCACCGCTGAGGGTGGTGGGGTCCTCGACGATCTCATGTTCGCCCACCATGGCGACCACTACTTCCTGGTGGTCAACGCCTCCCGCACCGAGCACGACCTGGCTCATCTACGCACCCTCGAGGGGGTGAAAATCACCCATATCACCGACCGCTCACTGCTCGCCCTACAAGGCCCACGAGCAGAGGAAGCACTCGCCACCCTTATTCCGGAGGTGAGTGACCTTGTCTTCATGGATTCCCGACGCCTGGACTGGAATGGCGTGGCGGTGCTGGTCTCACGGTCCGGCTACACCGGTGAGGATGGTTTCGAGATCTCAATCCCCAATGAACACGCCGAGGACTTTGCCAGGCAGTTGTTGAGCCTGGATTGGGTGATGTTGGCTGGGCTTGGCGCCCGGGATTCCCTGCGCCTGGAGGCAGGCATGCCCCTGTATGGGCACGAACTGAGCGAATCCATCTCCCCCATCGAAGCCGACCTGGCCTGGTCTATCCCGAAGCCCCGACGTCGCGGTGGCTCCCGAGAGGGAGGCTTCCCAGGCGCCGAGGTGATCCTCGCCCAACTCACCGACGGTGTCGATCGAATTCGGGTGGGATTACGCTCCCAGTCACGTGCGATCATTCGTGATGGGGCGTCGGTCTTCGCCAGTAGCGACGCCACCGAGCCGGTCGCCACCATCACATCTGGAGGTTTCGGGGCCAGCGTTGACGGTCCAATCGCCATGGCTATGCTGCCCACAACATGTCAACCGGGCGATGTCGTCTATGCCGAGGTACGCAACAAGCGACTGCCCATGACTATCACTCCCCTTCCCTTCATCACCCCGTCCTACAAGCGTTAAGGAACAACCATGATCAAGTACACCAAGGACCACGAATGGCTCGACGCCTCTGAGACCGAGGTCACTGTAGGCCTGACCTCACACGCCACCAGTGAGCTGCAAGACATCGTCTATGTAGAACTGCCTGCCGTAGGCGACGAAGCCACCAAAGGCGAAGAACTGGTGGTGATCGACTCCACCAAGGCCTCCTTCGGTATCAACGCGCCCTTCGATGGGGTTATCACTGCGGTTAACCAGCAGGTGGCAGACGACCCCGAATCGGTGATCGCGGATCCTGAAGGTTCCTGGTTCTTCAAGATCTCATTGAGTGATCCTGCCTTACTAGACGAGTACCTCGATGAGGCTGCATATAAGGCGCTGATCGGCTGATGAGCGCCTGGATCACAACCGACTATGACCCCGACGACTTCGCCAATCGACGTCACATCGGCCCTAGCCCAACCGAGATGGCTCAGATGCTGGCGACCTTGGGGGTCGATAGCCTGGACGAACTGATTGACCAAACAGTCCCGGTGGAGTTTCG
The DNA here is from genome assembly GCA_041855345.1 of Arachnia sp. Classification (GTDB taxonomy): domain Bacteria; phylum Actinomycetota; class Actinomycetes; order Propionibacteriales; family Propionibacteriaceae; genus Arachnia. The sequence goes on from JBHAEB010000102.1 coordinate 1,810, forward strand.
CCAACAGCAGCCCCTCGATTGGGACCCCCTCACCGAGGGAGGTGTCATCGCAGAACTGCGCAAACTCGCTGCGATGAACCAGATTCGTACCTCCATGATCGGGCAGGGCTATTACGGCACCATCACTCCCCCAGCCATTCAACGCAACATCCTGGAGAATCCAGCCTGGTATACGGCCTACACCCCCTATCAGCCCGAAATCGCGCAGGGGCGCTTGGAGGCGCTGCTCAATTTCCAGACCATGGTGGCTGATCTGACTGGTCTGGAAATCGCCAACGCTTCGCTGCTCGATGAGGCCACAGCAGCCGCCGAGGCCATGAACCTGGCCCATGCGGCAGCTAAACGCAAACGGCACCGATTCTTCGCGGCCTCGGATCTGCACCCCCAAGTGCTCAGTGTGCTTGCCACTCGGGCGGTGCCACTCGGCATTGAACTGGTGATCGGTGAGGTATCCGAGATGGTCCCAGATGGCCTATTCGGTGCGATCTTCGCCTATCCCGGCACCTACGGCGAGCTGCGGGACTACACCGCACAGTGTCAGGCCCTCCATGATGTGGGGGCGCTGGCGATCGTCGCGACAGATCTCCTGGCCCTGACGCTGCTCAAGGAGCCGGGTGCGATGGGCGCCGATATCGCCATTGGTTCCGCCCAACGTTTTGGGATACCGATGGGATTCGGTGGCCCGCATGCTGCTTTCATGGCATGTCGGGACGCCTTGAAGCGGCTGATGCCGGGGCGGATTGTTGGGGTGTCCAAGGACGCGGCCGGTAACCAGGCCTACCGGCTAGCCCTGCAAACCCGCGAACAACATATTCGTCGGGAAAAGGCCACCTCGAATGTGTGTACCGCCCAGGCGCTGTTGGCTGTCATGGCATCCTTCTATGCCGTCTTCCATGGCCCGGAAGGACTCAAGGCCATCGCGCAACGCGTGCATCTCAGTGCCGTGACCCTGGCAGATGCATTGCGGGCCGGTGGTGCCGTTGTGGAGCCCACCGCGTTCTTCGACACCATGACTGTGACGGTGGGTGTTGGCCAGGCTGGCATTTTGGCTGCGGCTGAACAACGTGGCATCAACCTGAGACGTGTTGGTCGTGACCATGTCGGGATTTCCGTCGATGAAACCACCACCATTGAGATCCTCAATCAAGTCCTGGACTCTTTCGGGATCGATCCAGTTCGGGAACTGGCCAGTCACCCGGCTATCCCAGAAGAGTTGCTTCGCAGCAGCGAATACCTGACCCACCCTGTCTTCCATATGAATCGGGCCGAATCAGAGATGATGCGGTATATGCGTCGCCTCTCAGATCGGGACCTTGCCTTGGATCGCGCAATGATTCCGCTGGGATCGTGCACGATGAAACTCAATGCAGCCGTGGAGATGATGCCGATCACCTGGCCCGAATTCTCTTCGCTGCACCCATTTGCCCCCGCCCGACAAGCCTCAGGCTATACGCAGCTGGTGGCGGATCTGGAGGATCGGCTCTGCCAGATCACCGGGTATGACGCATTCTCAATGCAACCCAATAGTGGAGCTCAGGGAGAATATGCGGGTCTGCTGACAATCGCCGGTTATCACCGCGCCAATGGTCAGCAACGGGATATTTGCCTGATCCCGTCCTCGGCTCACGGCACCAACCCTGCTTCAGCAGCTATGGCCGGTATGAAGGTGGTGGCAGTCGCTTCCAAGCCGAACGGGGATATTGACGTCGACGACTTTGCGGTCAAGGCGGAACAGGCTGGCGATCGGCTGGCTGCGGTGATGATCACCTATCCCTCGACCCACGGCGTCTTCGAGGACACCGTGAAACGGGTGTGCGAGATCACTCACTCCTACGGCGGCCAGGTGTATATCGATGGCGCGAATATGAACGCCATGGTGGGCCTGGTGAGGCCTGGTGATCTTGGTGGGGATGTCAGTCATCTCAACCTGCACAAGACCTTCGCTATCCCCCACGGCGGTGGTGGTCCTGGCGTCGGCCCGATTGGGGTGAAGGAACATCTGCGAGCTCACCTTCCCAGCGATCCGAGTACGGGCGCGGCGGGCGCAGTCTCGGCCGCGCCCTTGGGTTCAGCCTCGATCCTGATGATCTCGTGGGCTTATCTACGGCTCATGGGTGGTGCAGGTCTCACCCAGGCCACTCGGGTGGCTATCCTCAGCGCCAACTACTTGGCGACGCGGCTGTCTCAGGCCTATCCCATCTTGTTTACCGGGGCCAACGGCCGGGTGGCTCATGAATGCATCGTGGATCCCCGGGAGTTTGGGCACCACGGAGTAACGGTCGATGACATTGCCAAACGCCTTATCGATCACGGCTTCCATGCCCCCACCATGAGTTTTCCAGTGCCTGGCACGCTGATGGTGGAGCCGACTGAATCCGAAACCTTGGCAGAGTTGGATCGATTCGTCGCCGCGATGCTGGACATAGCTCGTGAGGCCCACGAGGTGGTATCTGGAAAGGTAGCTGCTGAGGAGTCGCCGCTGCGGCGGGCCCCGCACACCGTCGAGGACCTTGTGGCCGAGTGGGATCGTCCCTATTCCCGGGAGCAAGGTTGTTTCCCCGCCGGGTCATTCCGGGTTGACAAGTATTGGCCTCCGGTCGGCCGGGTCGACAACGTCTATGGTGATCGGAACCTGATGTGTTCCTGCCCACCGTGGGAGGGCACACCATCCGCGTAATCCACGAGGTTGGTGCCACTTCTATAGAAGGTGGCACCAACCTCAGACCCCAACCCACCAACTCACTGGCGGGCCTGCTTTCATAGGCAAAAGAACCCACCTCGTCGCCGAAACAACAGCTCCCCGGCTTGGCCAATGCCTTGCGAAGAAGGACCCACCACAGAACCCGACACATCGACTAACCCACAGGCCCCACTCCCATAGGAAGTGGGGCCTGGACATCACGCTACAAAACCATCCTGCTACCCGCTCCCCCACGTTCGCGGCCTGGGTAGACCGAGCGTAGAAGACCTCGGCACTGCAGCATCAGCGAGTGGCCGACCTACGGCACTGGCTCAGGAGGATGTATTCAGGGTGACGCTTCCCGCGCTGACATCGACATCGATCCGACTAGCCGGGCCCTGGGGGTCGTTGGTTAACTGGTTGGTGAATTCCCCAGCAGAAACCTCCGAGTTGACGGTGTAGTTGCCAGCCGGGAAGTTGAGGCTGACTTCGCCAGCTGAAACGCCGACCTTTACTGTCTCCGGCACCTGTGTGAGTGCGCCTTGAATCGTTCCTGCCGAGATCTCAGCGTTCACCGTCTTGATGCCGTTGAGGTTGAGGTTCAGTTCTCCGGCGGATACTTCGGCCGCCAAGCTTGTGGCCTGGCCTGAGAGGGTGGCACTTCCGGCGGAAAGCTCGATCCCCAGCGTCGTGAAATTCCCATCCACGGCGAGCTGGCCTGCGCTGACCTTCAAGTTCGCCTCCAGGTTTGACTGGCATAGGGTGTTGGGAATCGTCAACGTCACCCTTTCCTTGCCGCGGAAGAACAGGTCAAGCCCAAAGAACCAATTCACGCCACGGGCGCCGACCTTCAGTGTGTCGCCGTCGCGCTCCATCACCCATTCATGCACTACCTCCTCCTGGGTTAAGACGAACTCATCTCCCGAGCCACAGGTGACAGAGGTACTCCCGGTTGCCACGTCCAGCGAAAGCCGCGATATACCGTCAGCGGCGACGAACTGTGGGGCATAGCTGCGTGGTCGAGGGGCGAAGAGGCTGACCATCAATGGTGCCACGATCCCAAACACGACGAACACGCCAATCCCGGCCAACAATAGGCCTCTTGGGAAGCGTCGGATCGTCTTGGATGCTGTAGTCACGGGTCTTCCTTTCATCGGCGATGTGGGCCAGAGCGGCCAGCCCATGATGGTTGGCCAGCTATGCATCCACGCTAGTAAAGACCTGGTTGCTGCAGTATCCGGCTATCCCGACAGTTTCATTCAGGAAATCCATAATGAAACTGGCCCGCCCCACCAGGGGACGGGCCAGAATCTGCTGAGTCAATAGCGAATCAGTTGCTGCCGGTCAGCTTCTCGCGTAGGGCCTGCAGTGCCTCATCGGAAGCCAACGAACCTTCAGCAGGCTCGGTAGGGGTGGAGGCGTATCCGGTGCCTGCCGCAGTTGCTGCCTGACGCTCGGCCTCGGCAGCCTCGGCAACCTGACGCTTGTGCGCCTCCCAGCGGGCCTGGGCCTCGGCGTACTGCTGCTCCCA
>JBHAEB010000103.1:0-6008 GCA_041855345.1 Arachnia sp.
GACCGATATGCAACGGCCACCAGCCGAGCTGCGCTATGCCGACCAGCTGGAGCTACTCAAGCAACGCGACCGCAAACAGAAGCGCCCCGTCGCCCCCGGCTGGCAGCTGTCCGCCCAGTCCGTGGTGGAGTTCGTACTGGGAGACGGGGACAAGGTCACCCAAAAGTATGTGGGGCGTCGCTCGCTGGTGGAGCGTTGTGTCGTGTCTCTGGCCACGAACCGGGGGCTCATGCTGATCGGGGAGCCGGGCACCGCGAAGTCGCTGCTGAGTGAACTGTTGGCCGCCGCGATCTCGGGGGACACGACGTTGACCATTCAGGGATCGGCGGCCACCACCGAGGATGCCATCAAATATTCCTGGAACTACGCCCTGCTGCTCGCCGAAGGGCCCACCACCCGATCGCTGGTGCCCGCGCCGGTGTATCGCGGAATGAGCGAGGGCAAGGTGGTGCGTTTCGAGGAGATCACCCGCTGTGCCCCCGAGGTGCAGGACTCGATGCTGTCGGTGCTTTCCGACCGCACCCTGTCCATCCCTGAACTCGACGCCGAACACCGCACCCTTTACGCGCAGCAGGGGTTCAATGTCATCGGCACCGCCAACACCCGCGACCGGGGCGTCAACGATATGTCCGCTGCTTTGAAGCGACGGTTCAACTTCGAGACCATCGGCACCATCGAGAACCTCGAAGTGGAGATGGACCTGGTGCAACGCGAAACCGATGCGATGCTGGCAGCCGCCCAGATTCCGGCCCGGCTGGGCCGCGATGCCACCGAGGTGCTGGTGCGAGTGTTCCGGGAGCTTCGAGCTGGGCAGGCTGGCAAGGAGGGCGTCGAGCGACTCACCAGCGCCATGTCCACCGCCGAGGCGGTCTCCACTGGCATGGCCGCAGCGGTCCATGCTGCCTGGTTCGGTGCGGAAAGCCCCGGCGGAAAGGAGTTGGCGGAGGCCATCGTCGCCTCGGCCCTCAAGGATGAACCTGAGGATCTCTCCCGGTTGCGGGCCTATCGGGAACGTCAGGTGAAGAAACGTTCCGGGCTGTGGCAGGAGCTGTACCAGCACCTGCCCTAGCTCAGGACCCGTTCATCGCCTGCGCGATGCGACGCGGCAGCTCGGCAGTGTAGACCTGTTCCAGACTCACCGGGCTGCCGGAGGCATCAGCTAACGACACCCGCCAGTTGGGGTACTCGTCCATGGTGCCCGGCTGATTCTGAGCCCGCTTCTCCCCGACGGCATCAGCCAGCGAGGCCACCAACACCTTGGAATTAGTCAGGCCCAAGTACCGATGGAGGGCCAACATCACCTCGACGCTATCCCCGGAGTTAGCCGGATCCAGCACCCCATAGTCGATCAGTCGCGCCACCCACATCTCACGTTCCCGCTGCGCAGCAGCCAACTCATCAGCCACCGGTTCCTGCAGCAGCCCAAGCCGCTCCCGCAACCGGACGTGCTCGCCCTCCAGATAGCCGAGGGTCGGCGGCAGATCGTGAGTCGTGACTGAGGCCATGCAGTACTCCCGCCACCGCTCGGGCGGCAGTAAAACTCCATCCCCATACTCCCACCACAGCACTGCGGTGCCGAGCAGCCCGCGTCGAGCTAGGTATTCACGAACCCACGGCTCCACGGTGCCTAGATCCTCACCGACGATCAATGCTTGGGCGCGATAGGCCTCCAACGCGAGGATACCTACCAGCGCATCGTGGTTGTATCGCACATAGGTGCCGGCCACCGGGCCCAGTCCTTGCGGCACCCACCACAACCGGAACAACCCGATGATGTGATCAATCCTGAGCCCACCGACCCGGTTGAGCGCAGCCCGCACCATGGCACGGAAGGGTTCGTAGGCCAGCTCCTCCAGCTTCAACGGATTCCATGGCGGCTGACCCCAATCCTGGCCGCCCTGGTTGTATTGATCCGGTGGCGCTCCGACGGTGACTCCGGCAGCGTAGACCTCATTCATCAGCCAGGTTTCTGCGCTAGCCCCGCTCACCCCGACAGCGAGGTCAGCGACGATACCGACCCCCATCCCAGCCTCCTGGGCTGCGGTTTGCGCAGCCGAAAGCTGCTGCTGGGCAGTCCACTGCAACCATTGATAAAACTCCACCTGGTCGGCATGGTCTGCCGCAAAGGCTGCGGTTTCCTCAGATCGGGGATCGCGCAGCGGCTGCGGCCAGTTCCGCCAATCAGTGCCGTGCACTTCACCCAAGGCACTCCAGATGGCGAAATCCCGCAGTGCCTGACCCTGAGTCTGACAATAGGAGTCGAAGGCCAACTCCCGAGCAGGGCGTCGCCGCAGATCGAAAAGTTCCCGCAGCGCCTGAACTTTAGCTGCCCACAGCCCATCACGATCGACGGTGCTGCCGTCACTGCGCACTGATTTACGCAGCTTCTTGATCCGGGCCTTAAGTTTCGGCTTGGCCTGGGCATATTCCGGGACTGCCTCGGGACGGATATAGAGCGGACTCAGGAACCGACGGCTCGCAGGCAGATAGGGCGAAGGCTCCAGAGGCGGGACGGACTGCGGGGCATGCAGGGGATTGACCAGCACAAAACCAGCCTGGTCCCGACCTGCCCAGGTCAACAGATCCGCAAGATCGACGAAATCACCCTGCCCCCAGGACTTGGCTGAAGTAACGCTGTACAGCTGAGTGGCATAGCCCCAGGTGCGCCGATCCTTCATCCCAGGTGGAAAACCGACAAAGGTGGGGGCGACGATGAGGCTGCCGTGAGCGACCCCTTCAACACCGCTGGCCTCGATCCGGTGATAACCCAGCGGCAGATCACCGGGCAGTTCAAAGCTGGCCTCCCCCCGCAGCACCCCATCGATCTCCCGGTCCGGGGTCCAGTTGTCGAGCTGCCGGGTGCTGCGTCGCTGCCCATCCTCCAGCACCACCGCCACCTCAATCTCGGTACCGGCAGGAAGATGCACTCCAATCTCGGCGGTATTGCCCTGCTCCACCACGGTGCAGGCCGGAACCACTCGTCGCCAAGCCGTCGCCTCAAGCTGCGCTAACGCACTATCTGGGTGCTCGGCGTCGATACCCATCGCCTGCAGCACCACCTTGATGGTGTCGGTGGAGATGACGGTGTGATTACCCTTCCAATCCCAGAATTCCTCGGCTACCCCGAGCTTCTGGGCCAACTGCCGCAATGCCTGTGACAAGGCTTCTTTCCTTTGTTTGGGGTTCATCTACGCACGACGATGGTGCCCGCCATGGCATCGTGCAGGGTCTGCTTTCGGGGATTGGCTAGCGGATACAGGTAGCTCAGCAGCCCCGGAATCACCAAATAGTTCATGGCCTCGATACTCAGTTCACGTATGAAAGCCCGGCCAATCGGCATCCTGGTGGTTTCAGGGGCGGTCAACAGCACGACGCGAATCCGCAACAGTAACTTGCCCGGGGTGGCCCCCCAGAGGCTGAGGAAGGTCACCCGGTAACACACCCACAGGCTACGGATAATCAGCGAGGCGGTGGTGAGTTGGGCCATCACCGATTGCGGGATCTCTGGGATTTCTTCGCGGCGTTGAAGCGCGACCAGCACAGCCTCGGTCCAGCTATTCAGCACCAAGAAGGCATCCCCGGCCAGCAACTGGATCAACCACAGATAGGGCATGAGCAGCACAAGACAATCCACCACCAGTGCGGCTGCACGCTGAGGCCAACTGGCCAGTTTTCCGGTCGGCTGGGCTGGTGTCGGCAACTCGATGCTGTCGTCGGACCGCTTGGCTCCCTTACTGGGTCGGGTCACTCGCGACCATTGGCTGCCATCCCAGTAGCGCTCGTCGCCAGAACCGGCTGGATCGGGATACCAGCCAGCGGGAGGCTGCGAGGCGGAAAACTGCATGGCCCCAAGAATGCCATTGGCTGAGACGCAGAGACGAATATCGCCCTTCCTCCCGACCGCATTGTGGACCCACGATCGGGTTAATCGGCCACCTGAGTGTCGTGAACCGGGCCGATCCGAAGGCTCAACACCACTGCCAGCAGGCTGGCGACTAGGAGTAATGCGAAGATCAGCCCAAGACTGGGTATGCCGCGCTGAATCAGCAGGGCATAGGCCGCTCCGGTGAGGGCCGCCAATACCGAATTCCCAATAGCTTCAGATACTTGCAGGGCACTGGCGTTGCGACCCTGCTCGCGAACTGCTGAGAGTGCCATCGTCGCTACCGCAGTGCTGGCTGTGGTCAACCCCATCCCCACTCCCCCGACGATCCACGCCACCGCACCCAGCCATAGCGGCAGTTGCGGCGCCGTAAGCACAGCACCCAGCAGCAGCATGCAGATCGCCACACAGCTCGCCCCGAGGGTGATCAGCTGGTCGCGTCGCCACCGAATCCAGGCTCTGGATTGCAACCAGGACCCGAAGCTCCATCCCACACTGCCGATGGTCAGGGCCAGCCCGGCTTGGAAGGTGCTCAGCCCCCGCTGATGTTGCAGCCCCAACAACAGATAGGCCTCCCCAGCGAGGAAGGAGCCAGCCTGCAATGCCCGCGTAGCGACGATCGGCCCCAACCCAGGATTCAGGTTCAATACCCGCCCAGGAAGGGCGCGACGCATCCCCAATCCCAGCACCAGGATCCCTAACAGCGCTGAGCAGATGGCCCAGCCACCAGCGACCTGCCCCGCCAATTGCAGCAACGCCGGACCCAACGCCACCGCCAGCACTGCCCACGGTGACATCCCCACGGTGCCGCGATCTGGGGCGTAGTCGCGTTGGATAGCGCGGATATGCGGGGCCAGCAGTACCGCAGCTATCACCAACAGCGGAATCGTCGCTGCGAACACCAACCGCCACGAGAACGCCACCAGCGCTGCGGCCGCCGGAGGCCCCAAAAAGGCAGGCAGCAGCCAACAGAAACTAAACAGCGCTAAAACTCCGGGACGTCGACTCGCGGGGAAGGACAGCGCGATCACGACGAAGAAGGTGACATTCAGCGCCCCAGCACCGATTCCCTGCAACAGCCGCGCAGCCAGCAGCACATAGACATGGGAGGCGAGCGAACCGACGACCAGCCCCAGGATCATCATGACCAACCCGACAGCCATCGGTCGCAGCGGTCCACGACGATCACACAGCTGCCCAGCGGTCAACGTCGCCGCCAACATCCCGATCACCATCGTGGTGAAGGCCCACGGATACAGCGGCATCGCATCCAGCTGCGCCATGATCTCCGGCAGCGCCGCGACCACCCCCACCAGCTGGAAGGCGACGGTAAATACACCTAGCAGCAGCCCAGCCAGCAACCCACGGGTCTGTGCTTGGTTCATCGACTCCCCTACTATCTCTCGCCCCGGTAACTCTACGCGTAGCACCCCTGCAGGGCAGATACCGCCGATGCTCTAGGCCTCGCGGCGAACGAGTTTGAGTCGCCCCCTGGAGGGCGGATACCGCTACCTGGTCGATCCGGTCAGGTCATCGCGCTGCTGGGTAGCATTGAGCTTCATGAGCGAGCTTGCCCCCGGATCCCAAACTGTCCTTGATGAGCGCACTGAACTGCGTGACGAGGATGACCATGAGCGGTTCAGTCACTATGTGCCCAAGAACAAGCTGACCAAGGCCATGGTGACCGGCACCCCCGTGGTGGCGTTGTGCGGCAAGGTGTGGGTGCCTTCAAAGAACCCGGACAAATATCCGGTGTGCCCCGAATGCAAGGAGATCTGGCAGACGATGAAACCTGGTGGCGGCGAATAATCCGCCCCATATCGACTACTAGGCAATTCTCCTGCTCGGAGCCGACGATGAAACCCGGTGGCGGCGACAGACCCGCCACCGGTCATCGATCAGTAGCGGTAATGGTCGGGCTTATAGGGCCCGGCCACCGGCACCCCCAGATAGCTGGCTTGGGTCTCAGTCAGTTCGGTCAGTTCCACCCCCAGCGACGGCAGGTGTAGTCGTGCAACTTCCTCATCGAGATGTTTCGGCAGCACATACACCCCCGGCGGGTAGGCGTCGGGGCGGGTAAACAACTCCAGCTGGGCCAGCACCTGGTTGGTGAAGGAGTTGCTCA
>JBHAEB010000104.1:0-3597 GCA_041855345.1 Arachnia sp.
CAAATCAAGAACCGGTTGGGCCGTCACCTCGATGAATATCTGATCCAAGCCGAGCAGGCCATGACCGCCAAGGGCATCAAGGTCCACTGGGCCCGCGACGCCGAGGAGGCCAACCGGATCATCATCGACATCGCCCGCTCCAAGGGAACCAAGGAGATCGTCAAGATCAAGTCGATGGCCACTCAGGAAATCGACATGAACGAGGCCCTCGAAGAGGCCGGTATCGCGGCCTGGGAAACCGACCTGGCGGAGCTGATTGTTCAGCTCGGCCATGACCGGCCCTCCCACATTCTGGTTCCCGCCATCCACCGCAACCGCTCCGAGGTTCGTGAGATCTTCAAGCGGGAGATGGGACTGTGGGGCACCCCCGCCCCGGACGGAATCAGCGACAACCCGCCTGAGCTGGCTGGTGCCGCCCGTGTTCACCTGCGGGAAAAGTTCCTGCGCGCCAAGGTGGCGGTCTCCGGTGGCAACTTCATCGTCGCTGACACCGGTTCGCTGGTGATCGTGGAATCCGAAGGTAATGGCCGGATGTGCCTGACCCTGCCGGAGACCCTGATTTCGGTGGTTGGTATCGAGAAACTGGTGCCCACCTTCGAAGACCTGGAGGTTTTCCTCCGGCTGCTGCCACGCAGCTCGACGGGGGAGCGGATGAACCCCTACACCTCGATCTGGACTGGAGTCACCGAAGGCGACGGTCCGCAGGACCTCCACGTTGTCCTTCTCGACAATGGCCGCACCAAGGTGCTGTCGGATCCGGTGGGTCGTGAGGCATTGCGCTGCATTCGCTGCTCCGCCTGCATGAATGTCTGCCCGGTCTACGAACGGGTCGGTGGCCACACCTATGGCTCGGTCTATCCGGGACCGATCGGTGCGATCCTCACCCCGCAGCTGCGGGGGGTCGGCTCCGCTGTCGATAAGTCGCTGCCCTATGCCTCCAGCCTGTGTGGCGCCTGCAACGATGTGTGTCCGGTCAAGATTCCCATCGCCGACATCCTGGTCCACATGCGTAACAAGGTGGTGCAGAAGAAGACGGCTCACCGGCCGACGGTGGAGTTGGTGATCTTCAAGGCTGTCGGATGGGTGATGGCACGTGGCCGTAATCTCGCCTTTGTGCAGTTCTTCTCGCGACTAGCGGGCAAGATCTTCAAGAAGCGTAGCCACTTTGGGCCGCTGCCATGGCCGGCTTCGGGGTGGAGCAGGGCCCGCGATCTACCCGTCCCGCCCGCCGAAACCTTCCGCAAGTGGTGGGCCAAGCGAGAGGAGGCCTCAAAGTGAGTGCCCGCGACGAGATCCTGGCTCGTATCCGTTCGGCAACCCAGGACATCAAAGTCAAGGACCCGGTCAAGGATGTGCCGATTACCTGGCAGTACAACCAGCCCACACCACTTGAGGATGTGCTGGAGACCTTCGTGGAGAACATCCTCGACTACAAGGCGAGGATCACCAGGACCCCGGCATCGGGAACCGGGGAGGCTATCGTCGCCGCTTTGAAGGAACTTGGGGCAGCCAGCGTGGTTATTCCCGATGGGGTCAATGCCTCATGGGTAGCAGCCGTTGAGGGTGCGGGTCTCACCGTGATTCGCGATGAGAACCTTAGCCATCAGGACCTCAACGGTATTGACGCAGTGCTGACCGGCTCCCGGGTGTCTATGGCAGAAACTGGAACCATCTGCCTAGACCATGCTGAGGATCAAGGCCGGCGAGCCTTGACCTTGGTGCCGGACCGGCATGTGTGCGTAGTGACCGCGGAGAGCGTCGTCTCCGATGTCCCTGAGGCAGTGCATCGGCTGCGGGCCTCAGTGGACAAGGGCCGCCCCATTACCTGGATCAGTGGCGGCTCCGCCACCAGCGATATCGAGCTGTCGCGGGTGGAAGGGGTCCATGGTCCCAGGCAGCTGTACGTCGTCCTCGAAGACAGCTGAGCCACCATCGATTCGACGCAACTGGGCCGCCTAGTCATTGACTGGGCGGCCCAGTTGTATGCGTAGCTCCTGACAGATGGCTACCCTGGTACACCGTGAATAGCGGATCGCGGGTAGTGGCCATCGGGAATTTCGACGGAGTCCACCTCGGCCACGTCTCGGTACTGCAGGCCGAGCGGGGCGAGGGGGAGTTAGCTGTGATCACCTTCTGGCCCCACCCGTTATCAGTGTTGGCGCCCGATAAGGCGCCCAAACTGCTCAGCGATCTGCCCACCCGCATTGATTTACTCAAGCAGGCCGGGGCCGGCCAGGTGCGGGTGGTGCGCTTTGACGAGAAGGTTGCGGCGATGTCGCCGGCTGAGTTCGTTGAACGTTTCGTGGTGCCGCTGAATCCCCGGGTGGTGGTTGTGGGGGAGAACTTCCGGTTCGGCCATCAGGCGGCAGGTGATGTTGATCTGTTACGACGATTGGCTGCCGATCGGTTTGAGGTTCGCTCCCTCGAATTGGCCCAGGTGGAACAGCAAACCACCTGCTCTACCTTGATCCGTGCCGCCCTCGAAGACGGCGATGTAGCCCTAGCCGCAGAGCATTTGGGACGGTATTTCCGGTTCTCTGGGGTGGTCATCATGGGAGATCAGCGGGGCCGTGACCTGGGCTTCCCGACGGCGAATCTCAGTGTCCCTCACGAATTGGCGGTTCCAGCTGATGGGGTATATGCCGGCTGGCTCACCCCGCAACAGGGTGAACCGATGCCAGCAGCCATCTCCGTTGGTTCTAACCCCACCTTCGATGGGGTGGATCGTCGGGTTGAGACCTATGTCTTGGATCGCACCGATCTTGAACTCTATGGCGCCGTTATCGACGTCGATTTCGTCGCTCATCTGCGCGGCCAGGTGCGTTTCGACGGGATTGATGGGCTGATCGCCCAGATGGAACAAGACGTCGCCGATTGCCGCCGGATCCTGGCCCTGGAATCCTGATATTGACCTTCGCTAACGTGCCAGGAGAGATTTCTGGTAGATGGCGTAATGGTAGCTGCGTCCCTGGCCGTCGGGAACTTGAGGGACTTCGGCCTCTTCCACGAATAGATGCTCCCCGGTGGGGCGATATTCCAAGGAAACATAGAGCGATATGGCATGTTCGTTATTGGGATCCACGGCCAGGAAAACCTGGGTGTAGCCAGCTTCCCGGGCCTGATCCTCAAGCCAGGTCGATAACGCCCGGCCCACCCCGCGGCGACGAGCCGACGGGTAGACATACATATTGCGAAGTTCGGGAACCAGATCCTCAGCAGTGAGATCCAGCACCGCGGTGCCTAAGGGCACATCACCCTCGGTGGCGACCGCGAAAATCATGCGCCCGGCGACCGCCTCGGTGAAATGCTGGTCGGCTAGGGCGAGTTCGGGGCGGGCCTGGTGCTCACGCAGCGCGGGAAGGTCAGCTTCGGTGACGTGACGGACGGTGATGGCCATGGCGAATCCCTTCACTGGAATTGGGATCACCCTAGCGTGAGTTGGTCCCGTAATTCGGTATACGAGATAACTGGTGTTAGTCTTATGCGGTTGCCGTAGATCGGCCACGGCCTCGTAAGAGCCCCGACAGCACCCGCGACTGGGGCGCCGTGCAGCGAACCGGAAGGAGCCCAACCATGGATGCTGCGACGAAGAAGAAG
>JBHAEB010000105.1:0-10810 GCA_041855345.1 Arachnia sp.
ACCGCCTCGAAGATGGCATCGCGGTAGGAGAAGGCCTTGACCTTGGAGACCACCTTGCCGGAGGCGTCCTTGTAGAAGCGCGACTTACCTTTGAGCGACTTGACGCGGGCGTTGTCCTCCAGGGGTTCGCTGAGCTGGGGCTTGCGCTCGGGGTCGAGCGAGGGCTTGTTGCCATCGGAGTACATGACGGTTTCGATGAAGTCCATGTGCACCCGCGGCGAGACCTCCTCATCCTTGGTGGCCAGCGCGATGACCTTGGTTAGACGCTCATCGAAACGGGCCTGGATGTCGTCGACCTCTGATTGGGTGAGTACCTTGTTCTCCACCAGGTAGGCGGCGTAATTCTTCAGCCCGTCGTGGGCCTCCCACAGCTCGACTTCTTCCTTGGTGCGGTAGCTGGAGGCATCCGACGGGGAGTGCCCGGAGAAGCGGTAGGTGATGGTGTCGGTCAGTACCGGGCCTCGGCCAGATTCCAGCAGCTCGCGCTTTCGGGCCACAGCATCGGCGACAGCCAGGGGGTTGAGGCCGTCGACCCGCTCGGCGTGCATGCCCTCGGGGTTTACGCCAAGGCCGACGCGGGCCAGGATGTCGTAGCCCATGGTTTCGCCGGAGGTCTGGCCGCCCATGCCGTAGAAGTTGTTGAAGAAGTTGAACCAGATCGGCGGGTTGCCGCTCACGCCGTCCTGCCACAGCGTGCGGTACTGGTCCATCGCGGCCATCGCCATGGCCTCCCACACCGGGCCGCAGCCCATGGAGGCGTCGCCGATATTGGCGATCACGATGCCGGGCTGGCCGTTAATGCGCTTGAACAGCGCCGAGCCGGTGGCCACGTCGGCTGAGCCGCCGACGATGGCGTTGTTGGGCATCGAACCAAAGGGCGCGAAGAACGCGTGCATCGAGCCGCCGAGGCCGCGGTTGAAACCGGCGCTGCGGGCGAAGGTCTCCGCGACGGTGCCGTAGACGATGAAATTTTCGGCCAGGTCGGCCAGGGAGTCATTACTGATCCGCTCGGCGAAGCTGAGGGTCTCGCCGTCGAGGAAGGTCTTCATGATCTCCTCCAGCCGGGCCGGATCCAGCTTGCGGGCGGCGGAGAAGCACTTGGCGAGGATCTCGCCATGGCTGCGGTGCGAACCGAATAGGAAATCCTCGGGATTCAGCTGCGAGGCCTGTCCGACGACCGCTGACTCTTGCCCAATGCTCAGATGCGCTGGGCCGCGGTGGTTGTACTCGACGCCATTCCAGGAGCCGGTCTTCTTGATCGAGTCGAGCATGGTCTCGAACTGCCGCACTGCGATCATGTCGTGCAGGATGTCGATCAGTCCCTGCTTGCCGTGGCGCTCCAGCTCGGCCTTGAAGTCCGGTCGGTAGGCGTTGACTGGCACCTCGGGTGCCGTGATGGTGGAGGCAGCGCGGACGGTGCTCGGGTTGACGATCAAATGCTTGGTCATTGGTACTTCTTCTTTTCGGACTCAGGCCTTGGCGGCCCAAGCGGCTTCACGGATCAGTTCGGAGACGGTGGGGTGCGGGAACACGATTTGGCGCAGATCCCTGATATCGAGTTCGGTCTCAAGAATGGCGCTGGCTCCCCAGATCATCTCGGCGGCATAGCTGCCCAGCACATGGATACCCAACACCTGGTGGGTGTCGGCGTCGAGGATGAGCTTGGCCATGGCGGGGGCTTGCAGCCCGGATTCGGCGACGAATCGGCCGGACATATAACCGGGCACCGAGGCGGTGATGACTTTGCGGCCCGCCTGCTTCGCGGCGGTCTCGGTCAGCCCGATGCCAGCGCATTCGGGGGCGGTGTAAACAGCCCACGGGATGGTGTGCCAGCGCATCACCTCGCCTCGACGGTGGGCCTGGGGGTCGAGGATGTTGGCGGCAGCCACCTCACCCATGCGGTAGGCGGCATGGGCCAGCAAGGAACGACCGGTGAGGTCGCCAATGGCCCACACATTCGGCAGGTTGGTGCGCATCCGGTCGTCCACCACGACGCCCTTGGCGGAGTACTCCAGGCCCGAGGTCTCGGCCCCCCAGCCCTCGACGGCGGGCTTGCGGCCCACGGCCATGAGCACATAGTCGGCTTCAACGGATTCGGCAGCACCATCGGCGGTGGTCCAGTTGACCTTCCCACCTTCGATGGAGGTGACGCGGCAACCGAGCTTGAAGGTGACCTGGCTGAGGGCCTTGCGCAGCGTGGCGGCCACATCGTCATCGGCGAAGGGGATGATCTCTGGCAGCATCTCGATCACCGTCACCTCGGTGCCAAGCATCGAGTACAGGCTGGCGAACTCGACACCAATCACCCCGCCGCCGATGACTGCGAGACGCTTTGGCACCTCGGGCAGGCAGAGGGCACCGGTGGAGTCGATGACCTTCGGATTGTCAGCCGCTCCGGGGATGGGCGGCATCACGGGAACCGAGCCGGTGGCCAGGATGACGTGCTCGGCGGTGTAGGTTTCGCCGTTCACGGTGACCTTGCCGGGGCCCTCAAAGGTGCCGTGGCCGGTTACGACGGTCACTCCCGCCTTCTTTTCGGTGGCGCCAACACCCCCGACGAGGGTGGCAACCACTTTGTCCTTCCATTTCTGCAGAGCGGCCCAGTCGAGGCTGATGCCCTCGACCTTGACGCCGAACTGGGAGCCGTGGCGGGCGTGATCATAGGTCTTCGCCGCGCCGAGCAGGGTTTTGGTGGGGATACAGCCCACGTTGAGGCAGGTACCGCCTAGGGCGACGGCTTCCACCAACAGCACCTTCTTGCCGCCGTGGCCGAGCCGCTCAGCCGCGATGTAGCCGCCGGGGCCGCCACCTAGGACGATGACGTCAAAGTTGGTCATGGTTGTTCCTTTCAGCTCAACGCCGCGATCTCGATGTTTTCAATGAAAGCCACCAGGTCGGCCAGGAAGCGGGCGGCATCGGCCCCGTCGATGACCCGGTGGTCAGCGGTCAGCGACAGCCCAATGCGCTGCTCCACAGCGACCTTGCCCTTGACGTTGACATAGGCCCGCGGGACGATGGCGTCGACACCGAGGATGGCGGTCTGTGGGACGTTCAGCAGTGGGGTGAAACTTTCGATACCGAAACCGCCGAGGTTGGAAACGGTGAAAGTGGCGCCACCGAGCAGGTCGGGGCTGATCGTGCCCTCGATGGCGGCGGCAGCCAGCTCCTTGGACTGGGCGGAGAACTCACCCAGACTCAGCATGGAGGCGTTGCGTACTGTTGGCACCAGCAGGCCGCGGGGGGTGTCGCAGGCAAATCCCATGTGAACGCGCTCAAAGGTGGTCAGCACACCGTCGCTGAGGTGCGCGTTGTGGGCGGGATGTTTGGCGGCGGTCTTGACGGCTGCGAAGCCGACGAGGTCGCCGATGGTGACCTTGGTCATGCCCAGTTTGGGATCGGAGTTCTTCAGGCGGGCCCGCATGTCCAGCAGACCCTGGGCCTTCGCGGTGGTGGTGTAGGTGAGCTGGGCGGAACTTGCCAGGGAGTGCATCATGCGCTCGGAGATCACCTTGCGGATGCCCTTGAGCGGGGTCTCGGTGCGTGGGCCCAGGTCGTCGATGGGTGCCGCTGGGAGGCTCGGGGCAGGGGTGGCTGCTGGGGTGGCAGACGCGGGTGCGGCCAGGTCGGCTTGGGAGACACGCCCCCCGATCCCGGTGCCCTCACCCCCGAGTGCTCCGGAGCGGGCGGCAGCCCGAGTGGTGCCCTCGGCGATGGCGGCGACATCACGCGCGATGACACGGCCGTTGGGGCCGGTGCCAGCCGGGACAGCGGCCAGGTCAATCCCCTCGGCGGCGGCCAGGTTGCGGGCGCGGGGGCTGGAGCCACGCTCACCAGTGGTGGCGGAGGATGCTGCCACCGGGGCGGGTGCGGCCTCGACAACCGGGTCCTGAGCGGGGGCGGGGACCTCGGCCTCGGCTTCGGCACCACCAAAACCCACCTCGGCGAGCGCGGGGGCGGGATCCTCACCGGGCTCCCCCACCACGAGCAGCGGCTGCATGACGGGGACATCGTCGCCTTCGGCCCACAGCAGCTTCAGCACAGTGCCGGCGGCAGTGGCTGGCACCTCCATAGAGGCCTTGTCGGTTTCGACCTCACAGAGGATGTCATTCTCGGCGACGGTCTGGCCCTCCGAGACCGTCCAGGCCACGATGAGGCAGGATTCGACGCTGTTGCCCAGCGCAGGCATGACGATGACGGTTGCCATTGAGTTACTCCTAGACGATCCGGACTTGGGTGTGTTCTTGCAGGGCCTGCACGGCATCCTTCGGCAGGCCAGAGTCGGTGATGATGCCGGTGATGGCATCCAGGGCCAGGAAGGAGACGAAGCCCGCCTGGCCAAATTTGGTGGAATCGGCAACGAGCCAGGTCTGTTCGGCCCGCTGCTGCATCAGCGTGGCCACCTGGGCTCCCTCAACGAAGCGCGTCGTCAACCCGCGTTCGGGTGAGAACCCATCGGTGCCGAGGAAGGCGATTCGAGTATTGAAGTCGGCGATGGCACGCTCAGCCAAGGGCCCAACCAGGGATTCAGATTCGGGGCGGAATACCCCACCGGTCAGGATGATTCCCAGCGCGGGATTGGTGCGGGCGTTGTTGAATACCAGGGTGGAGTTGGTCACCACCTGGACCCCTCGCCGGTTCGGCAGGTAGCGGGCGATCAATCCGGCGGTGGTGCCGGCTTCGATCATGACGGTGTCGTCGTCCCCAATCATGGCGGCTGCTGCCTGGGCGATGCGCTCCTTGGCTTCGACGTTGACTTGGGCGCGTTGCATGATGCCCTGCAAGGTGACGGGGCGGGCCCCGCCTCGGGTGCGCACCAGCATGCCCTGTTGTTCGAGGCTGCGCAGATGGCCGCGAATGGTGACCGTGGAGACGCCGAAGTCGCTAGCTAGCCGAGCCACGGACAGCTGACCATCGTCGGCCAGCTTCGCCAGAATCGCATTCTCGCGTTCTGTGCGTTCCACCGTCATTGCCAGAGCCTTTCGTTTCCTTACGAAACACTTTCGTTGCACCTACGATACCGCTTCGCTTTTACGAGTCAACACTGGGCATCGAAAACTGAGCATTTGCCTGGCACAGGGGGATCGACGCGCAGATCGCTGATCTCACAGGCATAGCCCGTCCCATGAGTCGCCTTAGAGCACATGAGTCCGTGGATACAGGTTTGCAACTATGGCGTCCAGGCCCGACGAGGAACCCGGCTTGCGCTCGATGAGCTGACCGGGAAGGAGCCTGCGCTTCACTCACGGCGCACAACGCGCCGATCGAGCCGGCCGCCAGGAGGGCACCGTCAAAGCCTTGGCCGCCGACGCTGATGACCGCGCCGTATCGATAAGGGCCCTAGCCGAAACGAAACATCTGCGTGTGGCGTCGGCCACCGGCCGGGCGCGCCTCAAGACCACAACAATCCGGCACCCCTGGAATCGAACTCTTTCATATAACAACCTACTGTAACTTACTTTAAAAATGTTAGAGTAAGTTCATGTTGCCAGTGGAGGTTGACCAGGCCCTGTCGCTCTCGCCCGACGAGGCAGTTGACCGCCTGCTGATGCTGCCAGAAAACCAGTGGTTCGAGCGCATGTCTGGACGCATCAAACCCCTGGACTTCGTGGTTCCGCTTGCTGCCATGGCCAACGCCGAGGGCGGCGTAGTGGTTGCCGGTTTGTCCGACGGGGTTGTTGATCCTGTTTTAGACAAAGCTGACAACCAATTGCGACAAGCACCCATCGACTTCGCCTCTCCCCGAATCAGGGTCCACGTTCAGGAGCTACTGACCTCCCGTGGTCGGGTATTGGTCTTTCGAGTGCCACCCAGCGATCATGTTCACGAGACCCACCGGGGCGAGTGCTACCAACGGATTGGCGACGAATCACGTCGACTGAGTTACCGTCAACGTCAAGAACTTGAATGGGATCGATCCGTTGGCAGTTTTGACGGCACACCGACGCCGGGTGCAGACATCAGCAAGCTGGACAAAGGACTTCTAAAGGACTATCAGCAGGCCTTGGGGTCGTCGTCACCTAAACGTGCCCTTGCTGCACGGGATCTGCTAACGACCGCTGGCCAGGTCACTGTCGCGGGTTATCTGCTTTTCGCCACACGCCCACAGATCGTGTACCCGAACGCCCATGTGCGAGTTCTGCGATACACCGACAACGAACGAGGGGCGGGAAGCCGACACAATCTTGAGCCAGGGGCGGATCATCGATGCAAGGGACCCCTACCTCAACAGATCGCGCAGGCGGCGGATGCCATCGCCCAACTCATGCCGAAACGCCAGGCTCTTGGGCCGTCGGGCCGCTTCGAGAGCTTGCCGATTATCCCCCGGGACGCTTGGCTCGAAGGCCTAGTCAACGCGACCGCCCACCGCTCCTACAGCATCAGTGGCGACCATATCCGGGTGGAGATCTTCCCCAACCGCATCGAGATCACCAGCCCGGGGCGCTTCCCTGGGCTCGCCGACCCCAATAACCCGGATTGCATTGGCCGTAATGCCCGCAATCCCCGAATCGCCCGAGTAATGGCCGACTTAGGAATTACCCAAGAGCTAGGTGAGGGTATTCGCCGAATCTTCCACGAAATGCGTACAACTGGATTGGCCGACCCACTATTCATCCAGTCCTCTAGCGCGGTACGGCTCACGCTGTTGACCAGCAACGCGATCCCCCTTGAGGTAGCCAGACTCGTCGGAAAAAATGCCCTGAAAATCGTAGATGCTTTGCGCGTCGCGCAGCGGCCTCTCAGCACGGGGCAGATCACCGAGCTCACGGGCATAGCCCGGCCCACTGCCTTAAGGAGCCTCACCAAACTACGAGAACACAACTTGGTTTCCTGGGAGGGAGCTGCCGCCAAGGATCCGCGAGCTACCTGGCGTCTGGTCTAGGCCTCGCGATTCATGGCGCGGATGAGCCACATGAGGTACAGGCCCCCCAATGCGGAACTCACCAGACCAACTGGGATCTGGAAGGGGCTGAGCAGCCGCCCTGCCAGGAAATCCGCCAGTAACAGCAGCGTCGCCCCCACCGCAATTGAGGGCAGCATCGTGATACCGGCGCAGCGGCACAGCCGTCTGGCCAGTTGAGGCGCAGCGAGAGCTAGAAAGCCAATCGGGCCCGTCGCGGCGACGCAGGCAGCGGCGAGAACGACCCCATAGCCGATCATCGCGGCTCGTAGTCGCCTCACGCGTAGCCCAAGCCCGGCTGCGGAGTCGTCGCCTAGTTCCAGGACCCGTCCCGGTCCTGCCAGCCAGAAGATCGCGGGCAGCAGCACCGCCGCTACCACGATCAGCGGTGTAACTGTCTGCCAGGTGATGCCATTCAAGCTGCCGTGCTGCCAGGTTTTTGCGGCCTCGGCGGATTCGAGCGTAGTTGCGGCCAGCAGGTACTCGTTGAGTGAAGCGAGCATCTGGCCGAGAGCTATCCCCGTCAAGATGAGGGCATCGCCGCCGATGCCCTGGCGCAGGGTCAAGACAATGACGATCGCCGCGACGGCAGCGCCACCCAGGATTGCGCCAGCGCCAGTAACAGAGGCGCTGGTGCTACCCAAGGCGATGATCATCAGCAGGCAACCAGCGGTCGCGCCCCGGGTGAATCCAACGATGTCCGGACTTCCCAGAGGATTCCTAGAGACACTTTGAAACAATGCGCCGGATAGTCCCAGCATGGCTCCGATGAGCAGCGCGCCAATCACCCGTGGCAGACGTTGATCAAATACGAAGAAGGACGCCAGATCAGCTCCCCGCCCTTGGACGATATCGGAGAGCATGTCCAGTGAAATGGGGTAAGATCCGCTGGCCAATGATGCGGCGGAAACCACCAGCGCCACGAGCACAGCCGCCACGACAACCACCAGGGATCGCAGATGTATCAGCAGGCTAAAGCGCCTCCCAACAGCGCGATATCCCGGCGGGGGGCCAAGCGGCTTCGAAGAAGCGGTGCGAGTCATTGGGCCTTCCTACGAGATATGGCCAGCAGTAACAACACTGGGGAGCCAATGAAAGCGCTGACGACTCCCGCCTCCAGTTCGGCGGGGCGAATCAGAAGTCGGCCCACAACGTCAGCAGTGAGCAAGAGCCCCGCTCCGGCCACGAGCGACCAGGTCAGAACCCGACGCTGGTCGGTGCCCACGAGAAGCCGAACCACATGAGGAACAACCAGGCCGATGAAGGCGATGGGACCCACAGCCGCCGTCGCTGCCCCACACAGCAGAGTGATAGCCACGAAGGCGCAGCCACGTATCACCCGCAGATTAGCTCCCAACGCGGTTGCTTGTTCGTCGCCGAGGGCCAGAGCGTTGAGGCCATGGGTTGACCCCAAGGCCAAGGCCAAGCCGATCGCCAGGAATGGCGATACCCACACCAAGACCTGGAGGTCGCGACCTTCCAAGGCACCAACCACCCAGAACCGATAGGAGTCGAAGAGCTTGGTGTTGTACATGGTGATGGTGCCGGTGATCGAGGACAGGCTTGCGCCAAGGGCCACTCCCGACAGCACAAGACGAGACGAGCTGGCATTCGCGGCGTCTCGGGCAAGTAAGTAGACGAGCAGCGCCGCTAAGGCGGCCCCTGCGAAGGCGAAGGGAAGATACTGATGTACCGAGGCGAACCCGAAGGCGCCGATCGCGATCACCACGGCCAAGGCGGCCCCGGCATTGACACCCAGCAAACCAGGCTCTGCCAGCGGATTGCGCGTCAAGGCCTGCATGACCACACCAGCCACCGCCAGCGAGGCGCCAACGATAATTGCCAGGGCGGTTCGATGAATACGCAGTCCCCATACGATACGGCTGGGAACAGAGCTGTCGTGGGCAAGCAGCCCCTGCCATACCTCCAGCGGAGTCAACTCTCGAGAGCCGAGGGCCAAGCTTTCCGTAATAAGCAGGACCAGGATGGCCAGTGCGACCGCCGCCCTCAGGACGCCGCTGGAGGCCCCACGCCTCGTTCTCGATACGGCAGTCCCGGTCACAGCGCCCTTAAAGGAAGCCTGCACGACAGGACTGCGCTGCGCCACCAGCCGACGGGGTGCGCTGGTTCATCCCCTGAGATATCGCTCAGTATTGACACTCGGTAAGGCTAGCATTACCTACATGCCTCATATCGATCTGAATGTGCCAGGGCGGGCTCGACTGCCTCGCCGTCTGCTCTTAACTGGTATGGGATTGTCCGCCCTAGCTGTGGTGGCCTGTTCGCCCAGTTCAACGACCTCGCCCTCGGGTTCCGCAGCAGCCTCTGGGGCGGCCACAGCCGCGTCATCCGCATCATCTGCGGCAGCAGGAGCCACACCCAGCTTGACGGAATCCACCGTCGTGCCGACGGCCCTGGAGGAGGGCCTGGGCTCTGGGCAGGCAGATGATTCTTTCCCAAGGACCGTGAACCACTATCAGGGAGCGACCACCATTGAGGCCGCGCCAACGAAGGTCGTCATCATCTCCACAGGCCAACTCGACGCGATGCTGACCCTGGGACTGTGCCCAATCGGGTCCACGGCCGCTTCCGGGGCTGAAGGTCCTGTTCCGCAATACCTGAAGGACACCTTCCCAGAACAGCTCAGCGCTCTCGAAGCCATCACCCCAGTCGGTTCTCGTTCCGAGCCTGATCTAGAGGCCATTGGCAGCCTCCACCCAGACCTGATTCTCACCAATATCTCAGGCAAGGACGACGCCGAAACCCTCTACAAGAACCTCAGCGCCATCGCTCCCACCGTAACTATGCGGGGCACTGGCCAGTTCTGGAAGGTCGATTTCCTGCTGCTGGCCGATGCCTTAGGCAAGCGGGAAGCGGCCCAGAAGGTGCTGGATGATCTCACCGCCCAGGCGAAACAGGCGGGCAGCACCTTGAGTGCCGCTGGCAAGGTGTCGCTGTTGCGGAAGAATGGCGAAAAGCTGCGCGTCTTCGGGCCAATCTCCTTCGCCGGATCTGTCCTAGCAGACATGGGCCTAGAGCGTCCCGATACCCAGCAATTCACGGACGACGTCTCCAAGGAACTCTCTGCGGAAACCCTCGACCAAGCCGACGGAGATTGGCTGTTCTACGGGGTTCAAGGCGGCGACGAAACTGAACTCACCAGCCAAGTATTGTGGGGATCCTTGAAAGCCGTTGAGAATGGCAACGCCGTGGAGGTTGATGACGACCCGTTCTTCCTCAACGCTGGCCCCTCTGCCGCCCAGCTAGTTCGGGAGCAAGTCGCCAAGGCTATCTCAGGTTGAGCCGCACATCAGTAGGAGCTGCTGTCCTTGAAGGGCAGCAGCTCCGCCTCGGATATGGTGCTGGTCGCGATGTCGTGGCTGGCTTGGACGTCGCCATTAGGGCTGGATCGTTTACGGTCATCGTCGGCCCCAATGCCTGTGGAAAGTCCACCCTGCTGCGCTCATTGAGCAAGGTGCTGCCGCCGCGTTCCGGAACTGTGCTCCTTGACGGCAAGCAGATCGCGACGATGAAACCGAAATCCTTTGCTCGCGAGGTCGGTTTCCTTGCCCAGTCCTCGATCGCTCCGGAGGGGATAACGGTTCACGAGCTCGTTTCTCGTGGCCGTTATCCCTACCAGAGCGTGCTTCATCAGTGGTCTGAGGAAGACGATCGGCAGGTCAGTGCCGCGATGAAACGCACCCACGTGGATGAACTGGCCACTAGGCGGGTATCGGAACTGTCGGGAGGCCAAAAACAGCGCGTGTGGGTGGCGATGGCACTGGCCCAGCAGACCCGGGTACTGCTGCTGGATGAGCCCACCACCTACCTGGATTTGGCTCATCAGGTTGAGGTGTTGGAACTGTGTCGGGAATTGAACCAGGTCCTGAAAACGACCGTGGTCGCCGTGCT
>JBHAEB010000106.1:0-10073 GCA_041855345.1 Arachnia sp.
CGGCTATCTGCGACGTGCCATGGACGCTGGTGCCGTGGGGTTCATGGTCAAGGATTCACCTATTGATCAGCTCATCGAAGCGATTCGCCGCGTCGCTGCCGGGCTGCGGGCGGTGGATCCTGAGCTTGCTGTTGCCTCCCTCTCCATTGGGGCATCGCCACTGAATGAACGCGAAGCCCTGGTGCTAGCTGCCTCAGCTGGGGGTGCGACCTCCGCCGAAATCGCCGCTACAACGCATCTATCAGAAGGGACGGTGCGCAACTACCTCAGCAATGCCATCACCAAGCTGGGGGCCCGCAACCGATTAGAAGCGCTCCGAATAGCCACTGATAACGGCTGGATCTGAGGATGGGTCCATTACAAGGAGGCGCATCCGCAGCTCAATGAGGCGTTGTGCCTCGCAGAGTTCTTGTTGTACCTCGCGGAGTTCTTGGTGCAGCGAGTCGTCGTCCAAGAGCCGGTGCAGCTCCAGGAAGTTCTCGATGTGGGTGCCGGTTACATCGTGGGCTCGTTGTTTGAGCAACGCCACGAGCAGACTGGTGACGTGGCGACGCTGTGCCGGATCAGTCATGGCATGAAGATCGTAGATGATCTCTGCGAAGGTGAGTCCCTGCAGATCGAGGCCCTGATAACTTGCCCAGAGGGTGCCGGTGCCGCCCTCGTCGCATTCCCAGAATGGGTCATAGAGCGCAGCCTTGAAGTACGGCCGCCCAGCAGCACCGGAGCGGGCGAATCCCTCAACGATGCCGGAATTACAGTCGAGGGAACAGAATGTCCCTAGCTCGTATAGCTCATGCAGCATCTGGGCTTGGACATCCTTGTCGATGACCTTACACACCAGTGCGGGCATGGCTTCAGGAAATATGGAATGGCCATAACATGCCTGAATACCGCGGATGATGCGATCCTGATATTCGGCGCAGTCAAGATGAAGTAACCCAAGGACTGCGTCATATTGCAACTGCCATTTTTGACATTCGAATGCCGTGTCCGCGATGAGCGGAATCGCGGCGGAAAATTCCAATCGAGCCAGCGTGATTAATACTTCACCGACGAGTTCTTGCATACGGATTTCATCTAGCCGACTGTTGTCGGCTAACCCTTTTTCGGTGACCCATGCATAGAGTTTCGCCCCCTCCGCATGGCCACCATGAGCGGCCACCACCTCAAGCAAGGGGATCAGATCATTTTCAGGGAACCGATCAACCGCGGCGAGGAAAGCGTCGGCTGCCTGCGCTGCATCCCGAGGGCCACCCAAACGCACCAACCGGCTGGCCCAGGCCTCGGCCTCGCAGACATCGCGGGCCGCCAGTAGGTGTTTCATAACAGATCTTGATAGTCGGGGTGACGTTCGATGTATCGGGCTACATAGGGGCATACCGGATTGACGCGACGACCCTGGGCGCGGATATCGTCCAAGGCGAAGGCGACGATCTCAGCAGCGAAACCGCGACCGCCATAGGCCGGATCCACCTCGGTGTGAGGCAGCTCCACCACCCCATCGCCCGCCTTGGCGTCGACGAAACCGACCCGGATGCCGTCGAGCCAGCCCTCATAGCGCTGCTCGTCAGCATTGTGGACCACAGTGAGTTCACTCATGAGTTCTCCCTTCGCGACCCCCATCGTAGGCCGGAAGGCGACTGAAGGGGCAGCGCCGCGTTGTCGACCATCCGGGGACCCTCGATACGTCAGGTCGATTCCTGGGTCCAAGTAGTGCGCCAAACCGCCCAAGGCCGCGCCGTCAGTGTTCCACTATGACGACTGTAATTGGCAGGAGTGTGGTGCCGGGGTCGGCCAGCTCACCAAACGGCTCCCGCAGCGACTGATCGAACTGGTCGCCGCAAGCACCCAGGGTGGGTGGCTGAGAATCAGTCTGGCCCCTCGCCCCAGCAAAGACCAAGCAGATGACCCTCTGATCCGCGTTAGCCCCTGGCAGGGAGTGCACGCAACGCAACTGCCTGGCTCATAGCGAACAGGGCAATGTCGATCGCCACCGTCACGACCGCGAGGACGATCAGCAGTGTCGCGGCGGTCGCGGAAGCGAACCCGACCGCAACAGAAGCGAGGATATTGGCGATCATCACGAGCCGCAGCGCAGAGCGCAGTGGCAGACGCGCGAGCATCCACACAATGCCACCCGCCCACACCATGACAGCAATACCGACAGCAGCGATGAGGAGCGAAGGTAGCCTAACCCCCTCAGCGATTTGTCCGGAAAACACGGCCACCACGGCACCTAGCACCGTGCAGTAGGCGGCATCGAGTCTAAGGCTCCACCGCCCAAAATTCTCACCGTTGATGCGTCGCATGATTGAGCCTCCGGTCATGCTGAGGCGGCACGGGTCTGGATGTCGTCAATGGAGCGTCGACTCATGTGATTCACCTCAAATACTGGGTTCGGGGATGCTTGAGCGATGGCTATGACCCGTGCCACTCGATGACACCCGCCTCCACGGGGCTCTCGTCTCATCGGGGCCAACGAACATCGTCATCGAATCGTTTTGCTCGAATTCTAGGCTGGGCCAACCGTGCCGCAATGCGGTCCTTGGTGTATCGCTTCCACAACTAGCGGGGTGACCAGGTCAGGTGAGGGCCGGAATCATGGTGCGGCGCCACGGGTGGGAGGTGCTGGGCACGACGCCCCACAGAGGTCGGCGATAGGCTTCGACTGGGCAAATTGCCCCTCAGGATCGCGCAACCACTCCAAGATTTGCCACCGCAGGGGGCTCGCGAGAGCCTTGAACGCCTCGACCACCTCGCCAGCCGGAAGCCCGATCCCGTTAGCCATCGCCTCGCCCTCTCAACCACTCACAAGGCGCTATATCTCGGCACATTCGGGGCAGACTCCTGACGCCGCGACCGCCGCCGACTGAGCACGGCGAGGCTGGCCGATCAACCCGCTGCACTCAGAAGTCTCGGGTGAGGATCGGCTGGTCGCCTTCTCGGCGTCAACGCCTCCAGCGACACGAACGTCGACGTCCCTGCTGTCGACTCAGTGGTCAGATACCGCTCAAGCTGACTAAGGTGACGAGAACTCCATATGTCAGAAATACAAGCTGCTAATAAATATACAAACAGCCAGAAGAATAGTCGAAAGGGATACTACTATATTCGGCCACGATTCTTGGTTGATAGAACCGCCAACCACACGGAAGATAGCCTTCGTTGACAAACCTAAGAAGTTTCAGGTTTAGACTAACATCTATATTTCTAGAAACTTTGTTAATCGAAAATTCTATAAAAGCTTCCAGCGCAATGCTATACAGTGCAGTATAAGTGTCATCGACTTTTAGTTTCTTCTCTTTTATTCTATTCTTTATGAGTGCTTCATGTGCATGGAAGAACTTCGCCACACTTTGCCCAAATTCATCTACCACTTCCCCATTGCCCGTTTGGGATTGGAATAGATTGAATAAGTAATTACTAGAGGCCCTTTGCACTCCTTCCCATAATTCGTCATTAGAGATCCACTTTTTCGCGTCTTGCAGTGTTTCCACTTTTTTGCAATCGAACGAATGAACTTTCTCTCTATCTTCAGGAAACTTTCCTATGTTTTCCAACCAGTTGTCAAAGCTCAGTTCTTCTTTAAAGTCATTGAGAATATTTCTAGCTATCTCTTTGTTTTCCATACAAACTAGCCCAACTTTTGATCGAGTATTCTAAGTACGTTAAGAATTTCACGCAGGGACCCCGACCCTAGCCGCCGGGCCGCTGCCCTTCCCAGCATAGTCACGCCGTCTTCCTGGTCATGGACAGGGAGGCTACCGAGAGCGCCAACGCGACGAGGGCACCAAGCCCTGCGATCCCCAGCGAGCCGTCTGTGCTGAATTCCGCCGCGGTGGTCACCTCCGCGACGACATCCACCGCCCAGGTCATGGGCGGCCAATCCCCGACGACGGCCAGCACGTCGGGCATCTGTTCGGCTGGCACAACCGCCCACAACGGAATACCTGGGGAGCGATCACGACGGGCATGAATTGCACCGCTTGAAAATCGCTTCGGGCGACGGCGCTGGCCAGCAGACCGTAGACCACCCCCGCCAGCGCGTCGAGAAAGGCCAGGATCAGCAGCACCCACTGGCCCTCGATTTGCACGTCGAACGGTCCCAGGACGAGAGCTGCCAGAATGCTTGCCTGCCCCACCGCCAGCATCTCAGGGGGTCGCGATACGCGTCCCCCTGCCGTGGCCGGACCCGCTGGCTGCTAGAGCCATTGCAGGCTTGACTGGACTTGGCGGACGCGTCGTGTCAACCCACTATGGAATTCGATATTCCGACGGATGGCCCACCCTAAGGGCGATTACTTCCTGAATGAACTTTAGCAACGGGACATAAGTTCTTATCTGATAACGAAAGAGCTGGGGCAAGCAAGGGGCGATAACGTCATTGCGCTGCTCGTCATGGAAGGTCACGCTATCCCCGGTCGCAACTACTAATTCATCGCCTTGAAATCGAATGGATCGCACGTCAAAACGTTTCCACTCAGGTACGGCGTGTACCACGAATGCTCTCTCATCGACTATCTCTGCGCCGTTGGACTCTTCGGAGAAACCTATCGTCTTGCCCTCTTTTGTCACTTTCGCTACGAAGACTCGCGCTCCCGCTCCCTCGTCAAACATTGGAATAATATCGCCGGCTTCGTCGTAATTCCTGGTCTTAATGCGGCGAATAATCCCCCGGTGCGTTTCGAGAACGATATCTGCAAAACCAGGCTGTCTTTCGCCAAGATCCAACCGTTGCACGTGTAGGTCATAGATCGTCTTGAGCCAAGTTTTACCTGCTTCATCGCAAGCCGAAAACACGTATCTCCTACACTCACCCTCTAGTAGCGCCTCGAATGAAAGTTCGGAACCATCCCGATCGATCTGCATCTTGAAAATCGGCATCAAGGTGGGATCATAGAAGGGCGTCTCATCGATGTAGAAACAGTGATCTCGAACACTGTACTCCAGTGCGACCGACTCTTGATCAGACTGCCCGACGCACACCCGAAACGGCGACCAACAATCGCTTTCCAGGTAGAAATATACCGCGTGCATATCGATAATTCGCGGCGAGCGAAAGCCGAAGCGATCAGCGGTTCCCACGATGAACCCAGCTAGCTCCTCAAAGAAGACACTGTACAGCAGGCCAAAATTGTACTCTGGATATTCCGCCTCCTCCGGGTCGCCAAAGGTGGACAGCTTTTCGCATAGTTGGCGGATCTGCTGCGCCATGTCCTCTTGGTTATTCGGATAGGCAGACAGACTGCTTAGATTGTCGATGAATTCATCCAGGTCCGCGCTGCACGCCTCGATTACCTCGATGCCGAAATCGCGCTCTTCTTGAGGAGTTTCTTGACAATATTGACGAATCTTTTCAACGATGGCGTCCTTCTGGGCCAGTATTGCATCCACTCGCGAGTTTGCCGGAAATTCGTCTAATTGCACAGAGCTTCATCCTTCCGATGTTTCACTGGAGACACTACCTGCTTTCACGACTGGAATTTAAGCCGTACAAGTAAGGGCTCCTAGGTCCGGAACCTTTGCCGATGCCGAGTAGTGCCAGGGAGGAGGCGACCGAGGAAGTCGGATCCGTGCGTCCACGCAACTCCCGGTGGGTCCCGGCCTTGGCAACACACTGCGTTCGGTTCCGGAGCATCGTACTACGGCGCCCCGCTGATTGAGGTTGACGTAACCGGCACCGAGCACCTCGCGGCCCGGGGACGAAGGCCGGGGATGTCGTCCACGTCGATTTCGGCCTTCTACGTGCCCCCCAGCCATACCTCCTCGACGCCGAGAGCGCCAAGGTTCTTATCCAGTCTGGGACTCATTGATCTGTGACCCAGCGATCACTCAGGGTTCATAGGTGAGGATCAGCCGGGCGGTTTCCTCATCGGTAGCCAGGGCCGACAGGAGTCCGGTGCGTAGCGCCGCATGCAGCGCCGGCACCTTGTGCACACCCCAGCCGACGCCAATGGCTAGGTTGATGTCGGTCAGGCGCTCGGGGGGCATCGCGATCAGGCGGTCGCACATCTGGTCTTTGACGTGCGCCCCGGCAGCGTCGAAGTAGTGTCCACACAGGTGTGCCACGGCGCCGCGACGGTGCACGTCGGCGGCCATCTCAGGAGTCACCCAGGGGCTGAGGATCGCGCCGGGGTGGCCGCGGGGGCTCACCGCGCCAACACCCGTCAGCGCGATATCGGCACGGGCGGCCAATTCCAGGGTCGTGATTACCAGCTCCTCGGTCCGCATCGCCTGCGCTGCGGCCACCGAACCCATCACCAGCGGCACCGGCATCGGCCGATAGGTCCCACCCAAGCGACGCGCCAGTCGCCGACACAATTCGGGCGAGTCCACCAGGTCTGTGCCGACCTGCGCCAGGGAACCCATCATCTGCACCACACTGCTGTACTGCCAGTGTCGTCGCGGCATGGCCGAGACCACGCTGGCCACCGATGTGCCGTTGGACAGCGCCAGCACGGTGCGGGCGTGCCCCGCCTCCACGATCAGCGACGCCGCCACCTCTCCCACCGCTTGAGAAGGCGAGCGGCCCTCCACCTGCGCGACGGCCGCCACCTTCAGCCGGAACCGTTTGGCCAGCTGGCGCTCCAACTCGAAGGCCTGCTCCAGGGGGTGCTCAATGCGGATCTGCACCATATTGCGTTGCCGCGCCTGCGCCAGCAACTTCGAGATGGTGGGGCGGGAGTATCCAACCAGTTCAGCAATCTCGGCCTGGCTGCGCCCCTCTAAGTAGTATCTGCGGGCCACCTCCAACAGCAGCTGGACGTGCGCCCGTTCCTCATCCGCGCACATAAGTGCCTCTTCTCATTCGTCGTCGCTCAAGGACCCTAGTAGCTGCCCAGACCAAGACGGCACTCATGCGATCACCCAGCGCCCAACGCCTCGGCAAGCTGACGGAAATAGTTGTACTTCGTCCAAGCCGCCCTGTCCCCAATCACGTAAAGGCGACGCTGCGCCCGGCTGGCGGCCACATTGACTAAGTTCACAGTTGATGACGCCCAAGCCTTTGCCCCAGGCTTGGCCGGATCGCCGCCCAATACCAAGAACACCACCGGCGCCTCGCGACCTTGGGCCGTGTGGATTGTGCCCGCGATCAACCCCTCATACTTGTGGGTAAGTCTGGACAGGGCGTCGGCGACGGGGCGAAAAGGCGAGAGCGCAATGATCTCCGACGGCGGCACGCCCCGTTCACTCAAGTACCGCAACGCTTTCTCCAGGCGGGCTATTTCTTGGGGCTGTAAATGGCTGCCCGACACGATGGCCGGTTCATCCACCCAGTGGCTGGGGGCAACCAACGGGCCGTAAGGGGTCTCATCGAAGGGCCCAGGATGGGCGGGATCAGGAAGGCGCACCACGCCGCGAACCATCATCGAGTTATAGGCGATCTCGTTGCACAACCGGAACATCGGGTCATCGCAGCGTCTATGAACCGTCAGGGGCGCACTGACCCAAACGTCTCGATCAGCCTGAGGCAGGCTCGTGCCGTATTTGGCCAGCCGATCAGCCAACGTCTGCACGGACGCCACCGGCGGGAGCCATGTATCTGAGACGCCGTAGCTCGCAGCGATGTCACGTTCAAGCTTGGGCGGGATCGTAACTACGGGCTGCAACTGCAGTGGATCACCGACGATCACCACCCGTTTGGCGCGCCAAATGCCACCCACTGCCTGCTGCGGTGGCGCCTGTCCCGCCTCGTCGATCAGCAGCCAACCGATTGCCTCAGGCCCAACCCCTCGAAACATTCGTCCAAGCGAGGCGAAGGTGGTCGACACCAGTGGCACCACCATGAAGAACAGCTGCCAAGCGGCGCGCACCTTTTCGTATCCCAGATGTCGTGGGCATTCGTCTATAACCACATCCATCGCGGCCCGAAGGCTCGGGCGCATCAGCCGGGCAGTGTTGGCCAGGAAATCTCGATGTAACGTTAGAGCTGCAAGGAAAAGCTCTGAGCGCGCCCTATCCAGCTCGGAGTCCAACCAAGGGGCCCGCAGTTGACGCTGCTCACCGACCCAGTCTGGTCCGGGGTAGCTCGGGCCGTAGCGCAACTGGTCCTGCAAGCAACTCCGACGCAGTTTTTCCAATCTGCGCCCGGCATTGGCCAAGTCTTCCCGAGTATCCGCGATTGCCCTGCGTATGGTCGCCACACCCTCCAATAGCCTTTGTCCTTTGGCGGTAGTCTCGGCATCGGCTGACTCCGCCTCGCGCAACCGACTGGTAATCCCCACCAGTTCCCCTCGCCACTGCCGCACCGCGGCACCCAACGAGAAAACCATCTCCAAGAAGTTGGGCTTAATACCTAGATGACGGTCGTAGACCGTTTGCGCAGCGCGCACTTCAGTGGCAATCCGCTGCCTAGCTTCCTCGTGCCGAGCCAGATCATCGGTGGTCTGCCGCAACTCCTGACTGAGACGTTCCAGGGTGCGGCCCAACTGGCGCTGCTGGCGTTGCAGGTGAGGCAGTTCCTCCATGCGCTTGGCTGCGGCGCTACGCTCTGCGAGCAGTTCGTCGACGCGGCGTTGCGCTCGCTGAAATTGGGCTCGGGCCTGCGACCACGGCGTGAACTCCCGCTCACCGCTGGCCCACTGTTTCAGCAACGTATCCAAGCCTGGCTCGTCGGAATCGTCGAACCAGAACGCGGAGAAGAACCATTTGCGGAACTGCTTCCGGCCTAACCGGGCGGCCACTAATCCCCATGCGGAAGGAGGCTCTTGGTCTGGCTGTGTCGCGGTTTTCCGCATTACAGTACTCGCGATATCCGCGAAATAATCAGCTTTGTCGCGCCAGAGTGGGGCTATCGCTTTCGTGACAGGAATTTCCGTGGAGACATTCTCTACAGCCCCGTTGTTGGCAGAGGCAAGCACCATCTCAAAACCGGTCAACTCGTCGATCAACTGCGGCAGGCGCCGCCTGTGACCTGTCGGCGAGTTCCAGATGTACTGATCCGCGGTGAAAGCGTCAGTAGGCCTGATCAAAACGGCTAGGCGACTAGCCCGTTCCACGACGTTGCCGGCCAGGATGTCGCGCAGCATGGTGGTCTTTCCCGTGCCAGGAGGGCCGTTTACCCCCATCAATGCCTTGGTGGGGAGCAGATCTACCAAGGCATGGTTTACGGCGAATTGCTGGCTCAGGGCCAAGGGATGATCCGGGTTCGACGGCCAACGGCCCTTCGGGAGGCGTTCGATTCTGGTTCCCGAGTCGAGCACCTCGGGGCGGGTGATCACATCCACACGTTCCCGATGCTGTAGCTGCGAATCGCTGGTTAAATACGCCTTCAGCGCCGCACCGTGTTGATCACTAGCCAGGACCGTATCCAAATCGTTTAAATAGAAGCTGTTGAGGAAATCGAACTCTGACGCTTCGGCTAGGCGTGATGACACCACCTGACTGGAGATGAGAATGCGCCCGGTGGCCAGTTTTGGCTCCGAAATTCCCGACGCCTGATGGGCACGGTTGACGAGGGCACGCAAGGAACGTCCGTCGTGCGGCAGTGGCTTATCTGCTCCAGCTGCCTCCCGTCGATGAGCGTCATACTTATCGACTTGGGCGGCGAACTCAGCTGAAGCAGTCTCAAACCCCTGAGCCCATCTAGGATCGGCGGGCCCGGGGTACTTGAGGCGCGCCATCGCCCAAAGCGCGGCCGACAACACCGGGGTTTCGGAAACCACACGACCGTCTTGATCAATCAGCAGACCGGCGCAAGCGCTGGTTCCTGCCTCGGGCACGTCGTAAGCGTCCGAATCATCAACGAAAAGCCGGTGCAAGGATTCGTAGGCATCCTCTATGTTGTAGACGCCTAGATATACGGCGTGCTGCCACACCTGTTTCGTTTTGCCAATCGGTTTAGGAGCCGGAAGGTTGCGCCAAGGTAATGGTTCATCCGGAGTCCATTCGATGACTTGGCGATCTGTTGGCCGGGTGGCTCGTCGTTGGGGCCGCGGCAGCGCCTGCGGGCTGAATAATTCAAGCATCCTCCAGAACTCCAGGATGCTTTGCCGGTGTTGCAGTTCCGCGTCAAGCACCCCCTCATTATCGCGGGAGCTGCGGCACTGCGCACCCATCCAACGACATCCGAC
>JBHAEB010000107.1:0-9738 GCA_041855345.1 Arachnia sp.
AACCCGCGATGGGATTAAGTCCCAAACCCGCTTAGCAGGCGGGCGCCATAGACCGTACTAGGCGACACCTCCACGACGGCATAAGGGTAGCTGAGCCACCCTAAGGTGAGCAACCATAACAACGTCTCAACCAGCTTGAAGGTTGTCATTCTGCAATCTTCTTTTCCCAGGTCTACGGTTCGATGCTCCTTCCCGGTGAGCCAAGTACACTTTCCAAGGCGAAGGGAGATTGTGCCTTGTCTGACAATGACTACCCGGGGCGTTATGGCGGCTATGAGTCGCAACCACCCCGCGTGCGTCCGCGTCACGCCAGTGAGGACTTCGCAGAGTCTTATTCACCGGTCGACAGCAGCGGCTGGGATGCCGCTACTGACTATGACCCGGTGCGGGCAGCCCATCCGCCCATCGACCAGACCCCACCAACTCCTCGACGGCGACGTCGCCCAGGTGAGCCGCGTATCCCTACCGAGTTGACCACTGCCAGTGAATCCACGGCTGCCCGTCAGTCGGATCCACCAGCCGAACCCAGCGTGGGCAAGCATGCCCTGCCTGCCACCCCACGACGCCGCAAGTCCCGGACGCTGCGCCGGAGCGTCGCCCTAACGATCGCCAGCGCCCTGCTGCCCGGGATCGGATTGCTGGGTGCCAGGCCCCGCTGGGCGAGGGCCTTGGGTGTGGTCATCCCCATAGGGGTACTCGCCTTAACTGGGTTGGTTGCCTGGCGGGCAGTAACAGACCTGGCTGGGTTGGCCGCCATGGCGGTGGATCCGGTCTCCCTCAATGCCATCACCGTGCTGTTGATCGTGTTTGCCCTGACCTGGTCTTGGCTGGTCACCCTCACCCATCTTCTGACTCGACCACCCCGAATGACCACTGGCCGGCGGGCCCTGGGGGCGCTGCTCGTGGTGGCCTTGACCTTCGGGATCAGCGCCCCGATGGCAGTGGCCGCCCGCTACGCCCAGGATCAGCGTCGCCTCGTCGACACCATCTTCCAACCCGGCGATGAGGTCAACGCGACCAGCCACCCCAGCATCGCGGTGGAGGCCAAGGATCCGTGGGCAGATGTTCCCCGACTCAATATCTTGCTGCTGGGGGCCGATAGCACCGGAACCCGGATTGAAGACGGCGGCGGGGTTTATATCCCTCGGACCGACACGATCATGGTTGCCTCCATCGACACCGCCACCGGGGCCACCGCCATCATCCAAATCCCACGCAACCTCCCCAAGGCCCCCTTCCCCGCCGGATCCCAGCTGGCCAAACTCTTCCCCAATGGCTTCGGCGGCGACGGCGATGCCCTCGAATGGCATGTCAATGCCATCTGGGAGAAAACCGTCAATGGTGACTACCCCAGCATGGCTAAGGCCGTCGGTAATGCCACCTATCCCGGAGCTGAGGCTCTGAAACAGGGCGTTGAAGGCATCACTGGGCTACCGATGCACTATTTCATGCTGGTCAACATCGATGGCCTACAGAACCTCATCGACGCCATGGGTGGGGTGCGGGTCAATATCAATCAGCGGCTACCCATCGGTGGCGACCACTCCCAAGGCACCAAACCCGATGCCTATCTGGAGCCTGGCCCCAACCAGTTGCTGGATGGCTATCACGCCATGTGGTACGCCCGCAGCCGCTACGACTCCGACGACTATGCCCGCATGGCGCGGCAATCCTGCCTGGTCAATGCGGTGATCGATCAGGCCAATCCCACCACCTTGATCACCCAATTCGAGGGGATCGCGGCGGCCTCCTCGCAGATGGTGATGACTGATATCCCGCAGGAAGTGCTGCAACCCCTGGTCGGTTTGGCCTTGCGGGTCAAGGATGCCGATGTCACCAGAATCAAATTCGCCCCGGGTGAATATGGCTACGATCCCGAATCCCCCAACTTCAAACAGATGCGGGCCGTCGTAGCGGAGGCAACCGGTACCGCCGTGCCTGATCCGGTGGAGACCTCTGCGGCCCCGCAGCCCACCACGGCGGCACCTGCTGAGACGACGGCTGCTCCTACAGAAACCACAGCCAGTGAGCCAACCACCAGCACCTCCCCCATTGGCGAGGAGGTCACCGATGCCTGCGCCTATAACCCGGTGAATTAACAGCTGGCGGCGAGAGTGGGATTCGAACCCACGGAGAGTTGCCCCTCGGCCGCTTTCAAGGCGGCTGCACTAGTCCACTATGCGATCTCGCCGTGCGGGAAACCCGCGCGGCTATCCTAGCCGCCTCGAGGACTCGGGGACAATGGAGCCCATGCCACCACGTTCACCCTTGCCACCCCGCCATGGTCTGCAACCAGCCTGGGTGCGCACCCCCGGAGGGTCGGTGCCGTGGCTAACAATCCGGGAATTCCTGCTGGATAAGCTCGGTCCCGGCCGCGATAGCGTCGATCCGATGCTGGCCCGCGGGGATTTCGTCGACGAGCAAGGCCGCCCGATCAGCGCGACCGATGCCTATCGGCCACACCGCTTCATCTGGTTTCATCGCGAGCTGCGCCCCGAGGCCGAGGTTCCCGGCCAGCTCACCATCATTCACCGCGATCAGCGGCTCGTCGTCTTTGACAAACCACATTTTCTGGCCACCATCCCCCGGGGACGGCATGTGCTGCAAAGTGCCGTGGTCAAAGGCCGCCAGCTCACCGGATTGCCGGAATTGTCGGCGGCTCACCGGCTCGATCGCGGCACGGCTGGGGTGCTGCTGATGACCACCGAGCAGCGGTGGCGTGCCCCCTATCAGCGAGTGTTCGCCGACCGTCAGGTCAGCAAGATCTATCAGGCCATCGCCCGCTACGACCCCAGCTTCAGCTTCCCCCGCACGGTGAAATCCCATCTGGTCAAACGGGTTGGCACCCTCCAGGCGGAAACCCTCGATTTGCCGCCGAATTCTGAAACCCATATCGACCTGGTTGAGGTGCGCGGCTCGTGGGCGCGGTACCGGATTCGGCCGATCACCGGGCGCACCCATCAGATTCGCGCCCACTTCAACCAGCTTGGGCTGCCCTTGCTGGGGGACCCGCTCTACCCGGATATCGTCGAGGTCGACATCGATGATTTCAGCACCCCACTGCGGCTACTGGCAGCTGAAGTGTCCTTCACCGACCCCATCGACGGCACCCTGCGTCGCTTCGTCTCCACCCAATCCCTGGCCTGGCCCAGCGACGTCGACGAAGATGGCCCGATAGACTCAACCCCATGCGAGCTGTCATCGTCGAGGAGCCCGGGGACATCGATGCCCTGACCATCAAAGAGGTCCCAACCCCCACCCCACAACCCGGCGAGGTGCTGGTGCGTAGCGTCGCCGCCGGTGTCAACCGGGCCGATCTGCTGCAGCGACGCGGCTTCTATCCGCCTCCGCGTGGCATCACTGAGGTCATCGGGCTCGAGGCTTCTGGTGTCGTGGCGGCTGTCGGCGAGGGGGTCACCACCTGGAAGCCAGGCGACGAGGTGGTCGCGCTCCTGGCTGGCGGCGGTTACGCCGAGTACTTCGTCGCCCCTGCTGGGCAGCTCGTCGCCCCACCTGAGGGGGTTGATCTGATCACTGCAGCTGGGCTGCTGGAAGTGGCCGCCACCGTGGTATCGAATATGGACGTCGGCAAGTTGGCGGCCGGGGAAACCTTGCTGGTCCATGGTGGCGCTGGCGGGGTGGGCACCTTCGCCATTCAATATGCCAAGGCCCT
The DNA here is from genome assembly GCA_041855345.1 of Arachnia sp. Lineage (GTDB taxonomy): Bacteria > Actinomycetota > Actinomycetes > Propionibacteriales > Propionibacteriaceae > Arachnia. The sequence continues at coordinate 3,674 of JBHAEB010000107.1, forward strand.
AGGAGCACGGGTGGTCACCACCGCTGGCAGTGAACTGAAACGTCAACACTGCCTCGACCACGGGGCCGATGCGGCTGTGGACTATCACGGCGACTGGGTCAAAGGGGTTTTGGAGGCCACGAATTCTCGAGGCGCCGATGTGATCCTCGACATCATGGGGGCCAAATATCTGGAGGCCAATGTCAAGGCGCTGGCCAAGCGGGGCCGCATGGTGGTCATCGGGTTGCAGGGTGGCACCAAGGGCACCCTCAATCTTGGTCTGCTGCTGCAGAAGATGGGCTCCATCGCCGCCACCTCGCTGCGCTTCCGTCCCGTCGACGAGAAGGCCGCCATCTGCGCTCGAGTAGCCGAGACGGTGTGGCCGATGATCAGCTCCGGCCAGATCCGCCCCGCCCCGGAAACCCGGGTCCCCTTCGAGGAGGTTCGGCGGGCCCACGAGATCCTGGAGTCGGGCGACAATGTCGGCAAACTGGTCCTCCATTTCTCCTAGATATTTGGCGCTAGTTACGTCTTAGATCAACGAAATGGGCTGTTGAATCGCCCGAACGGCCAGCAGATTCCTCACTTGTGTGGAGTTCTGTCTCTCCGATATGGCAGGCTATGTCTTGGCTGCATCGACTTTGCGGTGACGCGTCGAAGCACCAGGGATCCAACCGCTATTCCTTCGGGGGACGGGGACAATGAACACTTCATTTCGGGCACCGATTGCCATGAGATTAACCGCTGGGTTGACCACGGCTTTAGCAGCCGTGGTGTTTGCCACGGCGGCACCGCTCGTCCACGCTGATGAGACCGCTGAACCTACTCCCGTAGGCCCGTCGGCCTCGGCTGAGCCGACCCCGGTCGAGTCCCCAGAGCCGGAACCCACTCCTTCCCCGGAACCCACACCTTCCCCGGAGCCGGAGGCCTCCCCCACGGTGACTCCCAGCCCCGAGGAAGACACCTCCCAGCAGGCCCCGCAGGACAATGTCGAGGCTGCCAAGCCGCAACTCGCCCTGGTCTCTGCGACCCCGCTGCGGGTCGGGCAAACCGCGCAGGTTCGCGCCACCTTTGCCGGGATGAAATCCGTCAACTCCTGGGGTGAGGTGTGGCTGCCCACGGAAAACCGCTGGTCGCGGACCGTCACCTATGCCACCAATGGGGCTGGGGTCGTCGAGATTCCGCTGTCATGGAGTAGCGGCTCGGTAGGCGCCCAAAAGTGGCGGGCAGCCGCCCAGAACAGCGATGGCAGCATCGTCTACACCAACGAATTGACCATTGACCGTCGCCCAATGCCGAAGGCCACCGCCCCTGGCCTGGTCTTGCAGTACAAGGCAGCCACCCTGACTGGCAGCTTTGAGACCACCAGCGCAGTTCAAGCCTGGGGTGAGGTGTGGACTGGTCGGCACTGGTCCAAGACCGCAACCTTCACCACGAACGCAACCGGTGGTTTCAGCTACAACGCATCCTGGGGTGCCGAGCATCGTGGCACCCAGCGGTGGCGTTTCGGCATGACCCTCAGCGACGGCTCGGCCCAGTACACCGACGAGATCAGCCTCACTCGTCGTTACCCCGCTACTGTCAGTCGACCCGGGATCCTGGAGGCTGGTCGCTCGCTGACCACCTGGGGAAGTTTCGACGCTCAGGGCGCCCCCGCCACGGTGTGGGGTGAGATCTGGGTGGGTACCCACTGGTCACGCACCGCCTCCGTGCGGACCTCCGCGGCTGGCGATTACACCATCACGCTGAGCTACAACTCCTGGCAGCTCGGCACCCAGCGTTGGCGGATCGCGGGGCAGTTTGCCGACGGCATCGTCCAATACACCCCCGAGTTCAACCTCACCCGTCATGGCGTGGCTACCGTCAGTGAACCGATGGTCTTGCCCGCCAAATACCCGATGAGCACCTTCGGCATGTTCCCCGTGGCCCAGTCCATCCAGTACTGGGGTGAGGTGTGGACTGGTAGCTACTGGTCCCGCACCGCAGTGCGCTGGACCGACGGGCAGGGCAACTACACCTTGGACCTGTCCTATGGCGGTGACGTCGGTGGCACCCGCACCTGGCGGGTGGGTGGCCTGATGCCTGACGGCTCCACCCTCTACACCCGGCAGTTCCAGACCGTGCGTACCGCTCCGCTCGATCCGCGTTGCCAAACCGGTCGGGTGCTGTGCGCAACCAAGAACGGGCTGCGGCTGTGGTGGATCGTCGATGGCACCATCCTCAACTCCTTCGATGCCCGCTTCGGCAAGCCCGGCCTGGACACCCGCGAGGGCGTGCACCGGGTGTTGTGGAAGTCCCGCAACCACTGGTCAACCATCTACGACGTGGCCATGCCCTTCGCGATGTTCTTCAATGGCGGCCAGGCGGTCCACTACTCCGAGGGTTTCGCCTCCCAAGGCCATATCGGAGCTGGTAGCGGCGGCTGCATCAATGTCCGCGATTACGACGGCATCGCTCGGGTCTTCGATCAGGTTCGGGTCGGCGACAGGGTCGTGGTCTATAGGTAACCGCGGCATCCATTAGGCTGCTCACCGTGGCTAAGGTTTTGACTTCTCTCCCTGTCGGTGAGCGCGTCGGTATCGCCTTCTCCGGTGGTCTCGACACCTCCGTCGCTGTTGCCTGGATGCGTGAATCGGGCGCGATTCCCTGCACCTACACCGCCGACATCGGCCAATACGACGAGCCGGATATCGCCTCGGTTCCCGGGCGCGCCGAGGTCTACGGCGCCGAGATCTCCCGGCTGGTTGATTGCAAGGAGGCGCTGGTGGCGGAGGGGCTATCGGCCCTGGCCTGCGGCGCCTTCCACATCCGCTCGGGTGGCCGGGCCTATTTCAACACCACCCCGATCGGCCGTGCCGTCACCGGGACCATGCTGGTGCGCGCCATGCAGGAGGACGACGTCAATGTCTGGGGAGACGGCTCCACCTACAAGGGCAACGATATTGAGCGGTTCTACCGCTATGGCCTGATGGCCAACCCCAGCCTGCGGATCTACAAGCCGTGGCTGGATGAGGCCTTCGTCTCGTTGCTGGGTGGTCGCGCCGAGATGAGCACCTGGTTGGCGCAGCGGAACCTGCCCTACCGCGACTCCAAGGAGAAGGCCTATTCCACCGACGCCAATATTTGGGGCGCCACCCATGAGGCCAAGACCCTAGAGGAGTTGAACGTCAGCCTGGAGACCGTCGAGCCGATCATGGGGGTGAAATTCTGGGATCCGAATGTGACCATCGCCACCGAGGATGTCACCGTCGGCTTTGAGCAGGGCCTACCGGTCAGTATCAACGGGAAACATTTCGCCAACGCCGTCGCCTTGGTGCTGGAGGCCAACGCCATCGGTGGCCGCCACGGACTGGGGATGAGCGACCAGATCGAGAACCGGATCATCGAGGCCAAGTCCCGTGGCATCTATGAGGCCCCCGGCATGGCACTGCTATGGATCGCCTATGAGCGGCTGCTGTCGGCCATCCACAACGAGGACACCCTGGCGAACTATCGCTCCGAGGGGCTTCGGCTCGGTCGCCTGCTCTATGAGGGTCGCTGGCTGGATCCGCAGTCGCTGATGCTGCGCGAGTCCATCACCCGCTGGGTGGCCTCTGCGGTGACAGGTGAGGTGGTGCTGCGGCTGCGTCGCGGCGACGACTACTCGATCCTGGATACCCGAGGCCCGAACCTCAGCTATCAGCCGGAGAAGCTGTCCATGGAACGCGTCGAGGACGCGGCCTTTGGCCCCACCGACCGGATCGGCCAGTTGACGATGCGCAACCTGGACATCGCCGATTCCCGCGAGAAACTCGAACTCTATGCCGCCCAGGGGACCCTGCTGGCCAGCCACGCCAGCCTTATCGGTCGGCTGGAGGCTGGGGGTGCGGCCAGGATCGCGGAGCTGGGTTCCGGCGAGACCACCGAGCAGGTGGAAGAGGCCGCGCTGCGTTCGGCCATGGATTTCGGCACCGACTGAGCCACGATTGGCGCGTTGTGATGGCGCCTGGCGTGAAATGCGGTTCGGCTGTCGTGTTCTGATCCATAGAGTTGGGGTCATCAGTTGACCTCAACCCTAAGGACCCACATGGCTACCGCTCTTATCACCGGCTCCTACGGCGGATTGGGAACCGCTTTCGTCGATATTCACGCCGCCGCTGGGGGTGACCTGGTGTTGGTTGGCCGAAGCCAGGCCAAACTGGATGCCCAGGCCGAGCAGGTACGCAACGCACACCGGGTCACCGTCCACACCATCGCCGTCGACCTGTCCCAGCCGGATGCCGCCCAGCAGATCTTCGACGCCTGCCAGCGGCTCGGCGTGCTTCCCGATTACCTCATCAACAACGCCGGTTTCGGCGGTCAGGGGGACTTCGCGCGGGAACGCTCCGCCGAGCAGGACCTGTCGATGATCGCGGTCAATATCGAGACCCCCACCCGGCTGCTGAAGCTCTTCCTGCCCGAGATGATCAACCGCGGCAGCGGCAAGGTCCTCAATGTTTCCTCCACCGCAGCCACCACCCCGGGCCCGCTGCAGGCCGTCTATTACGCCACCAAGGCCTATGTGACTAGCTGGTCGAATGCGCTGTGGCGGGAGGTGCAGGGCACCGGGGTGAGTGTCTCCTGCCTGATGCCTGGGGCGATGCAGACCGGATTCGCCAGCGCCGGCGGCCTGGACGACACCAAGCTCTTCGCCAACGCCGTCTCCCCACAGCGAGTGGCCCAGGAGGGCTACGAGGGCATGCTCAAGGGCAAGATCAATATCGTCTCCGGGCTGGTGGCTTGGCAGCGTCCCCTCATCGCGCTGTCCCCGATGATGCCCCGCAAGGCCATGCTGAACTTCGTCTACGACCAGCAGGTCGCCGGCAGCGCCTCGAAGTAACCCCATGGGCAGCTACGTTCTCGACGCCTCCTTCCCGCAGCTATTTCAGCTGGCCGGGGTCCGCACCGAGGAGGTGCTGCGGAAGGCGGGACTGCCCGAGGATCTATTCGCCCGCAGCACCCCGGTCCTGGGCAGCAGCGATTACCTGGCCCTCATGACGGCCCTCGCTGCCCTGGCTGAGGATGAATCGCTGGCGGTAAGGCTGGCCACCCAGCCCAACCTGGAGCAGTTCAGTCCCCCAGTTTTCGCCGCCTACTGCGCCCAGGACGGGCTGCGGTTCATCGAGCGGATCGCACAGTACAAGCCCCTGGTGGCTCCGGTGCGATACCGCCTTGAGGTTCTTGGCCCCGAGGCGACGGTCTATGTCGATCCCGATCAGCCTGACCTCGTCCTACCAGCGTTCATGGCTGAGGGGGAGCTGGCCTTCATCGTTCACATTCTGCGCTCAGCCACCAAGACCGATATCACCCCCACCACCGTCGAGACCGTCAATGAACCCTCCCAGGCACTGCGTAACTACCTGGGGGGACAGCTGGTACGCAGCGGCGTCAATGCCCTCACCTTCGCGGTGAGCGACCTCGAACTGCCCTTCGTCTCCTTCAACGATGCGATGTGGGGATTCTTCGAGCCGGAGCTGAGGCGTCGCCTGGCCCAATTGGAGATCGACGACACCACCGCCGCCCGAGTCCGGGCCGCGCTCGTGGAACTCCTGCCCGCCGGGGAGGCCACCATAGATGGCGTCGCCCGCAAACTCGCGGTCAGCTCCCGCAGCCTGCAGCGGCAACTCTAGAATGAGCACACCACCTTCCGCCAGCAGCTCAACCATGTGCGACTGCTGCTGGCCAAACAGTATTTGACTACCAGCGACATGAGCCTGGATGGGGTCGCTTTCATGCTGGGCTATGGCGAGACCAATAGCTTCATTAGAGCCTTCAGCCTCTGGACCGGGCACACCCCGCAGCAGTTCCGCAATCATCAACGCGAGAACACCGCGACTGGATGATCTGGAAGGGCCACGTAATCGGCTGATAGGCCCCGCATACGCCACTGGTCCCACGCGGTTTCCCTGCGTGGGACCAGTGGTAACTGATCTGCGGTTGCCTAGCCTTGGCCGAGGGCATCCATCAGATCAATCATGAACTCGGTGTCCTCCTGGCTGAGACGCTCCCAGCCATTGGGCGCGCCCAGGGCCGCCAAGAGTTCCCGGTCCTTTTCACTGGCGTTCATC